>JBIQID010000034.1:22324-23395 GCA_044508215.1 Actinomycetota bacterium
TCGGTCTCGGTGACCGCCTCGAGCGCCGCGTCGACCTTCTCGCTGAGGTCGTCGCGGAGCCGGCCCGCGGACGCCTGCGCCTGGGAGCGGCGCTGGTTGGCGATGATCTTCGGCACCCGCTTCTCACGCGCGGCGGTGCGAGCGGTCCTGCGCCGGTGGGCGAGCGTGGTCTCCGCGGCGGTGCGACGACGCCGCGCAGCCGTCAGCTCCTGTTGTGCGACCCGGAGCGCGCGCTGGGCGGCCTCCTGCTCCTCCTCGACGTGGGCGCGGTAGGCGCTGTAGGCGCCGCCGAACGTTCGCAGGGAACCGGTGTGGAGCTCTGCGGTGGCGTCGAGCAGCTCGAGCAGTGCCACGTCGTGGCTCACCACCACGATCGTCCCGCTCCACGCAGTGATCGTGTCGTAGAGGCGGTGGCGGGCCTGCCGGTCGAGGTTGTTGGTCGGCTCGTCGAGCAGGACGATCGGCGTGCGCTCGGAGCGGAGGCCGGCGAGTGCGACCAGCATCGCCTCGCCGCCGGAGAGCGTGCCCACGGTCCGGTCGGGCCCGATGCCCCCGAGGCCGGCCTCGTCGAGCGCCGCGCGCACTCGGGCCTCGACGTCCCAGTCGTCGCCGAGGGCGTCGAAGTGCCGCTGGTCGGCGTCGCCCGCCTCGATGGCGCGGAGCGCGTCGAGCCGCTGGCGGACGCCCATCAGCTCGGCAACGGTCGCGCCGGTCCGAAGCGTCAGGCGCTGGGGGAGGTGGCTCACCTGGCCGGCGGCCGTGATCTGCCCCACGGTGGGCGTGAGCTCCCCGGCGATCAGCCGGAGGAGGGTGGACTTCCCGGTGCCGTTGGCTCCGATGAGGCCGGTGCGCCCGACGCCAAGGGTGGCGTCGATACCGCGCAGCACCGGGGTGCCGTCGGGCCAGGAGAAGGAGACGTCGTCGAAGACGACGGCGGGGTTCGAGGCGGTCATGCGAGCTCCGATCGTTCGGCGGTCGCGCCGACGCCGGAGGGGCCCTGGAGCGGGCAGGAGGCGACGTCAGCGCAGGAACAGGACGTCGGTCAGTCGCATGAGGTGCACGGTACTGGCA
>JBIQID010000191.1:0-1150 GCA_044508215.1 Actinomycetota bacterium
GACGCGGCGGTTGTCCGGATCGGGACAGCTTGAAGTTGTCCGCTTCTGGACGCGGGGGTTGGCCGGATCGGGACAGGTTGTAGTTGTCCGGATCTAGCGGGGGGTGAGACCGACGGCGTTGCGGGCTCGATCGAGCACCGGGTCAGCGATCGCTCGAGCGCGTTCGGCGCCCGAGGCGAGGATCGTCCGGATGCGGTCGGGGTCTTCGTCGAGCTCGCGGTAGCGCTCCTGGATCGGGGCGAGCAGCTCGTTCACCGCCGCAGCCGTGGCGGCCTTCAGATCGCCGTAGCGCTGGTGTTCGCCCGCCACCTCCTCGGGGGTGCGCCCGGTGCAAGCAGCCAGGATCGAGAGGAGGTTCGAGACGCCGGGCTTCTCCGCGACGTCGAAGCGCACCTCGGTCTCGCTGTCGGTGACGGCCCGCTTGAACTTCTTCTCGACGACGTTCGGCGGGTCGAGCACGTAGACGATGCCCTGGGGGGAGTCGAGCGACTTCGACATCTTCGACGTGGGGAGCTGGAGGTCCATCACCCGGGCGCCGGCCGGCGGGATGGCGTGCGCCGGGACGACGAACGTCTCACCGAACCGGGAGTTGAAGCGCTCGGCGAGGTTCCGTGCCAGCTCCACGTGCTGGCGCTGGTCGTCGCCCACCGGGACCTTCTCGGCGTCGTACAACAGGATGTCCGCCGCCATCAGCGCCGGATACGTGAACAGCGCTGCACTGACGAAACCGCCCCGCTCCGACTCGGCCCGCTCCCGCTTGTCCTTGAACTGGGTCATGCGGCTGAGCTCGCCGTAGCTGGCCGTGCACTCCATCAGCCATGCCAGCTCGGTGTGGGCGGGCACGTGGCTCTGGGCGAACAGCACGCACCGCTCGGGGTCGAGCCCGGCGGCCACGTACAGCTGTGCCAGCTGGTAGGTGCGGCGCCGAAGCTCCTCGGGGTCGCTCACGGTGGTCAGCGCGTGGAGGTCCACGATGCAGTAGATCGAGTCGTCCACGTCGAGGTCGCGCACCCAGTTCACGACGGCCCCCAGCAGGTTGCCGAGGTGCAGATCTCCGGACGGCTGGATGCCGCTGAACACGCGTGCCATGGGCGCCGACCGTAACGCCGCCCGCAAGGTCGACCGAAGTTCGTTCCGCCAGATCTGGACA
>JBIQID010000191.1:1250-3237 GCA_044508215.1 Actinomycetota bacterium
GAGGAGTTACAGGGGTGTCATTCGCGGGGTGGTTCCTGCTAGCTTTGACCCGTGGCCGTCGACGTGCAGACCCCCGTCTTCGAAGGGCCGTTCGATCTCCTGCTGCACCTGATCCTGCGGGAACAGGTGGAGCTGTACGAGGTCTCGCTGGTCTCGATCGTGGACGCGTACCTCTCCGAGCTGGAGCGGATGGAGCGTCTCGACCTCGAGATCACCACCGAGTTCCTGCTGATCGCCGCCACCCTGGTCGAGCTGAAGGCCCGCCGCCTCCTGCCGAACACCGACGACGGCGACCTCGACGAGGAGCTGGCGCTCTGGGAGGAGCGGGACCTGCTCCTCGCCCGCCTGCTCGAGTGCAAGACCTTCAAGGACGCCGCCGTCGTGCTCGAGCGGCTGCACAACGCCGCCGCCCACCGCATCCCACGCACCGTCGGGCCCGACGAGCGCTTCGTCGACCTCACGCCCGATGCCCTCGAGGACGTCACGCCCGACCAGCTCCGCCGGGCGTTCCTCCGGGCCGTCACCCCCAAGCCGCAGCCCCGCATCGACCTGTTCCACGTCGCTCCCGTCCGGGCGTCGGTGATCGATGCCGTGGCCGAGCTGATCGACGAGCTGCCCCACGCCGGCCGCGTGACCTTCCGCTCGCTGACAGCGGCCTTCGTGGAGCGCCTCGAGATCGTCGTACGCTTCCTGGCCGTGCTGGAGCTGTTCAAGCAGGGGTTCATCGAGGTCACCCAGGTGCAGGCCTTCGGCGACATCGAGATCGCCTGGTGCGGATCGGTGGAGGAAGCCCGCCTCGAGCTCGTGGACGCCTACGACGGATGATGGGCGACGTGGACGCAGCACCGACCGAGGGAACCGAGCCGCGGGACCTCGAGGCGCGTCGGGCGATCGAGGCGATCGTCATGGTCACCGACGAGCCCGCCGACCCGCGCCTCCTCGCCCAGCTCACCGAGATCTCGGCCGATCGGGTCGAGGAGATCTGCGAGGAGCTCGCACACCAGTACCGCGAGCAGGGTCGCGGCTTCGAGCTGGTGAAGGTGGCCGGCGGGTGGCGGTTCCAGAGCTGCGCCGACATGTCGCCGTACGTCGAGCGGTTCGTGCTGTCCGGGCAGTCGGCCCGCCTCTCGGCCGCGGCGCTCGAGACGCTGGCGATCGTGGCCTACAAGCAGCCGATCTCGCGTGCCCAGGTCGCCGCCATCCGTGGGGTGAACGTCGACGGCGTGATGCGCACCCTCCACCAGCGTGGCTACATCGCCGAGCTGGCCCGTGACCCGGGACCGGGTCAGGCGGTGCTGTTCGGCACCACCTCGACCTTCCTCGAGAAGCTGGGCCTGAACAGCATCGAGGAGCTGCCCGCGCTGGGCGAGTTCGTCCCCACCCCCGATGTGCTCGAGGCGCTCGAGCAGGGCCTCCTCGTGGGAGACGCTCCCGAGGCGGGCGAGCCGGGCGAGCCGGCGGATGCCGGCCTCGAGGTGCCCGAGGAGACCGCATCGGACGACGACAGGGAGCCGTCGGTCGACCTCACCGACCGGGTGGACCTGCGCGACGGCGCCGTGCACGATCAGAACGGCTCCACCACGAACGGGTCGACGGTCGACGACGAGCCGCTCGACGACGAGCCGCTCGACGCCATGGCGGTCCTCGCCGAGGGCCCGGTCCGATCCGACGGCCCGGTCCGACCCGACGGGGCGGACCCTGCCGACGGCGGACGCATCGTCGAAGGCGACGATGAGCCCGGCCCCGCCTGACGACCGGGAACGCCTCCAGAAGATCCTGGCCCGAGCGGGGATCGGCAGCCGACGGGTCTGCGAGGACCTCATCGCCGAGGGCCGTGTGACCATCGACGGCGAGGTCGCCGAGCTCGGTGACCGGGCCGACCCCGAGACGCAGGAGATCGCTCTCGACGGCACGCCGATCGGCACCCGCGAAGGCCTCGTCGTCTACCTCCTCAACAAACCCGCCGGCGTGGTCAGCACCGCCGCGG
>JBIQID010000035.1:0-2042 GCA_044508215.1 Actinomycetota bacterium
GGCCTCGTCGTCTACCTCCTCAACAAACCCGCCGGCGTGGTCAGCACCGCCGCGGACACCCACGGGCGCCCGACCGTGGTGGAGCTCGTGCCGCCGTCGCCCCGGGTGGTCCCCGTGGGCCGCCTCGATGCCGACACGGAGGGCCTCCTGCTCCTCACCAACGACGGCACGCTGACGCACCGCATCACCCACCCGTCGTTCGGCGTCGAGAAGGAGTACCTGGCCGAGGTCCGTGGGCGCCCCTCGCGGGGTGCGCTGCGGCTGCTGCGGGAGGGCGTCGAGCTGGAGGACGGCATCACGGCACCTGCCAAGGCGTCGCTCATCCACGACAGCACGATCCGCCTGGTCATCCACGAGGGCCGGAACCGCCAGGTGCGGAGGATGTGCGAAGCCGTCGGCCACCCGGTCGAGCGGCTGGTGCGCACCCGGATCGGCCCCATCCGTGACCACTCGCTGGCGTCCGGCGAGTGGCGCGAGCTCACCCAGGACGAGGTCCGGGCGCTCGAACGTGCGGTCGCACCCGGCCGGGGCCGTTCCGAGCGCCCACCGAGGCGCCGGTAGAGTCGGTCACCATGTCCGAGGCCGTCCGGGCCCTTCGAGGGGCCACCACGTTCGACGTCGACGAGGCGGGCCACGTGACCGAACGTGTCACGACCCTGCTGCAGGAGATGTTGGCGCGCAACGACGTCGACCACGACGACCTCATCTCGATCCTGTTCACCGCCACCGACGACCTCACCTCGATCTTCCCGGCCACCGCCGCCCGGTCGCTGGGCCTCGGCGACGTGCCCCTGATCTGCGCTCGCGAGCTGGCGATCGAAGGCGGCGCCAAGCGCTGCATCCGGGTGCTCGCCCACCTCACCACCACCCGGGCACGGAACGAGCTCCGCCACGTGTACCTCGAGGGCGCGCGAAGCCTTCGCGACGACCTCCCCGAATGATGGGTGGCGAACCGGGAGCACCTCGGGCGCAGCTGATCGGTACCGGCCTGATCGGCGGTTCCGTGGGACTCGCGCTGCGTGAGGCCGGCTGGCACGTCACCGGCACGGACGCCGCGACCTCGGTGGCGGACGCCGCTCTCGAAGCCGGCGCCGTCGACGAGGTCGGGGAGGACCCCGCCGCCGAGCTCGTGGTCCTCGCCATGCCGGTCGGCGGCATCGCGGATGCCGCCAACGCGGCCCTCGAGCGCTACCCCGAGGCCGTGGTCACCGACGTCGGCTCCGTGAAGGCGTCGATCGTCGAGCAGGTGGACCACCCGAGGTTCGTCGGGGGCCACCCGATGGCCGGCTCCGAGCAGGAAGGGGTGGCCGGAGCGCAGGCGTCGATGTTCAAGGGCGCCACCTGGGTGCTGACCCCGACCGCCCGCACCGATCCGACGGCCTACGCCCGGGTGCACCACGCGGTCACCGAGATGGGCGCCGAGGTGGCCACGATGGACGCCCGCGACCACGACCAGGTGGTCGCCACCGTCTCGCACGTGCCGCACCTCACGGCGGCCGCCCTCATGGGGCTCGCCTCCGAACGTGGGCAGGACCACGCGGCGCTCCTCCGGATGGCCGCCGGCGGCTTCCGCGACATGACCCGCATCGCCTCGGGCCACCCCGGCATCTGGCCCGACATCTGCGCCGAGAACGCGGCGGCCATCGACGAGGTCCTCGCCGCCCTGGTCGACGAGTTGGGCGAGCTGCGGCGAATCGTGTCGTCCGGGCAGCGGAGCGAGCTGCTGGAACGCCTCGAAGCAGCCCGGTCGGCCCGCACCAACCTCCCCTTCGCCGCGCCGCCGCCGGAGGCCATGGTCGAGATGCGGGTCATCATCCAGGACCGCCCCGGCGAGCTCGCCACCGTCGCCACCACGGCCACGAACATCAGCGTCAACCTCTACGACGTCGAGATCGCCCACTCGTCCGAGGGCCAGCGCGGCGTCCTCATGATGCTGGTGTCCGCCGACCAGGCAGACCGGCTGGCCGAGGCGCTCGAAGCCCAGGGCTACGTCGTGGCCGAACGGAAGCTCAGATGAGTCGACAGGAACACATCCACCCCCT
>JBIQID010000035.1:2142-23154 GCA_044508215.1 Actinomycetota bacterium
GGTGACGCTCGACGCCCGCCTCTCCGGCACGACCTCCCGCTTCCTCCTGGCCGTCGCGGCGCTGGCGGACGGTCCTGTCACCGTCGACGGCGCCGAACCACTGCGGCGACGCCCGATGGCCGACGGGATCGAGGCGCTGCGCTCGCTCGGCGTGGAGGTCGACTCCGACCAGGGGCTGCTGCCGGCCACCATCCGCGGCAGCCGCAGCTGGGCGTCGAAGGTCGACGTGGGTGGTGCCGTGTCCTCGCAGTTCCTCTCCGGTCTGCTGATGGCGGCGCCCGTGCTGCCCGAGGGGCTCGAGGTGGAGGTGGACGGCGAGCTCCAGAGCCAGCCCTACGTGACGATGACGGTGGAGGTCATGCGCTCGTTCGGCGCCAAGGTCGACGTGGGCACCGACCTCCGCAGCTTCCGGGTGTCGCCCGGCGGCTACGAGGCCACCCACCTGGCCGTCGAGCCCGACGCCTCGGCGGCGTCCTACTTCTTCGCCGCAGCCGCCGCGTGCGGTGGACGAGTGCGGATCGAGGGGCTCGGCACCCGGTCGCTCCAGGGTGACGTGGCAGTCGTCGACGTGCTCGCACAGATGGGCGCCGAGGTCCGCAAGCACGACGACGCCGTCGAGGTGATCGGCCCCGACCGGCTCACCGGCGTCGACGTCGACATGGGCCCGATCTCCGACACGGCCCCCACGATCGCCGCCATCGCACCGCTGGCCGACAGCCCGACCCGCCTGAGGGGCATCGGCTTCATCCGGGCGAAGGAGACCGACCGGATCGGGTCCGTCGTGGAGGAGCTGCGGCGCCTGGGCGTGGACGCATCCGAGGAGCCCGACGGGCTGGTCGTGAACCCGAGCGAGCCGCGCGGCGGCGTGGTGCGCACCTACGACGACCACCGGATGGCCATGAGCTTCTCGGTGCTCGGCCTCCGGGTGCCTGGCATCGTGATCGACGACGCCGACGTGGTCGACAAGACCTTCCCCGACTTCTACACGGCCCTCGACCAGCTGAGGGGCGCGGCCCCCGGCCCGAGCGGCACGGGCGCCGGCGCCGGGGTGGTGGCGATCGACGGTCCCGCCGGCTCGGGCAAGTCGACCGTCGCGAAGGCGCTCAGCCAGCGGCTCGGCATCCCGTACCTCGACACGGGCGCCATGTACCGGGCGGCCACGTGGGCGGCGCTGCGGGACGGCCTCGCGCTCGACGACGAGGCGGCGGTCACCGAGCTGAGCCGCCGGATGGAGCTGGAGCTGTCGCCCACGGGCGTGTGGGTCGACGGCGTCGACGTCACGAGCGCGATCCGCCAGGCGGACGTGAACGAGGGCGTCTCGATCGTCGCAGCGATCTCCGGAGTGCGGGCCGACATGCGCGAGCGGCAGCGTGCCTGGATGGCCGAGCACGGGGGCGGGGTGGTGGAGGGCCGCGACATCGGCACCGTCGTGTTCCCGGACGCCTCGGTGAAGGTGTACCTCGATGCGTCACCCGAGGCCCGGGCGCGTCGCCGGGCGGCGGAGCGCGACGAGCTGGGTGAGGACGACGTGGCGCGCACCGCGGCCGAGCTGGCACGCCGTGACCGGCTGGACTCCACCCGGGCCGACTCACCGCTGCACGAGGCGGCCGACGCGCTGGTCATCGACACCACGAACCTCACGGTCGACGACGTGGTGAGGCTCGTGGCCGAGCGGTACGACGAGGAGATGGGGCGTGGCGAGCATCGAAGCTGAGACCGGAGGGAAGCCCCTCGACGAGCTGGTCGCCGAGACCGTCCGCACGGGGCGGGGTCCCGCTGCGAGCGCGCTCTACGCCGTGCTGCGTGGGCTGGCGCTGGGGCTCGCTCGGCTCTACTGGCGCCTCGAGGTGGTCGGCCGCGAGCGCTTCCCGGTGACCGGTGCCTACGTGCTGGCGCCGGTGCACCGCTCCAACATCGACTTCATGCTGCCGGCGCTCGCCTGCCCCACCCGGGTGCGGTGGATGGCCAAGTCGTCGATCTTCGTGGGGGGCATCATCGAGCGCTGGCTGCGGGCGATGGGCTCGTTCCCGGTGAAGCGCGACGAGTTGGACCGCGCGTCGCTCGCCACCTGCCTGGGCGTGGTCGCCGCAGGACAGCCCCTCGTGATGTTCCCCGAGGGACGGCGCCGCGAGGGCCCGGTGATCGAGGACATCTTCGACGGCCCCGCCTACGTCGCCTGCCGCGAGCGCGTGCCGATCGTCCCCATCGGGATCGGCGGCTCGGACCGCGCCATGCCGATCGGCTCGAAGTTCGTGCGCCCGGCGAAGGTCGTGGTCGTGGTGGGCGAGCCGATGTACCCCGACGTGCCGCTCGAGGGCCGGGTGCCTCGGGCCGACGTCAACGCGTTCAGCGCCCAGCTGCAGGAGCGGCTCCAGGAGCTGTACGACGAGGCGAAGGCTCGCGCCGGCGCCTGAGGCCGAGCTGCCAGACCGGTTCTGCTGTGCGATCTCGCCCCGATCGGGGCGAGATCGCACAACGAAACGGGAAGGCGGGCCGGGTCAGACCGGTCAGACCGGCTGGATCGTCAGGTCCTTCAGCACGCCGCTCGCACCGGTGGTGCGGTCCCAGCTCGGCTGGGCCTCGGGGGCGCCGAGGGTGGCGCCGGCAGCGGCCTCGAGGGCGGCGACGAGCGCCCGCAGGTTGCGCGGCGGCGGGAAGTACTCGTCCTCGTCGGTGATCCGCACCTCGGTGACCCCGTGGGTGGGGTCGAGGCGGGCGATCACCGCCTCCACCAGCTCCTCGGGGGCGGAGGCGCCGGCGGTGACGCCGACCGTGCCGGTGAAGTCGGCGGGGACCTCGGAGGCGTCGTTGACGCGGACGACCAGCTCGCACCCGGCGTCGCGGGCGAGCCGCTCGAGCGCCAGCGTGTTCGACGAGTTCGCAGAGCCGACGACGACCATCGCGTCGCAGCGCGGAGCGATCTCCATCAGCGCCGACTGGCGGTTGGTGGTGGCGAAGCAGAGGTCCGACCGGCCGGGCTGCCAGAGGTCGGGGAAGCGCTCGGCCGCGGACTCCTGCACCCCTGCCCAGTCGCGGTGGCTGAGCGTCGTCTGCGCGAGCAGCGCGACCGGCTGCTCGATGGGAGGCAGGTCGTCGACGTCGTCGGCGCTCTCCACCCGCCAGATGGCGTCGGGCGCCACCGCCATCGTGCCCTCGGCCTCCTCGTGCCCGGCGTGGCCGACGTAGACGATCTGGTAGCCCTTCCCGGCACGCACCTTCACCTCGTGGTGGACCTTCGTGACGAGCGGACAGACGGCGTCGACCACCACGCTGCCGGTGCCGCGGGCGTCGGCCACCACCTCGGGCGCCGAGCCGTGGGCGGAGAGCATGATCGGGTGTCCCGGCGGCACCTCGTCGATGCTGTCGACGAACACCACGCCCTGCTCACGGAAGCGCTCGACCACCCGCTGGTTGTGGACGATCTCGTGGTAGCAGTACACGGGTGGGTCGAACAGGCGGACCATCCACGCCAGCGCCTTGATCGCCATCTCGACGCCGGCGCAGAACCCGCGCGGCGCGGCGAGGAGGACGTGTTCGACACCCGAGGACGCCTCGGGCGCCGCCTGGGGGGAGGGGGCGTTGGTCATTCGTCGTGGAGGTACCTGGGGGCCATGTCGCCGAACCGTTCGACGACGCCCGAGCCCAGGCCGACGGGCTCGGGATCCAGTCCTGCACGGTATCGCAGCTCTGCCGTGATGAAGTGTCGGACGACGGGCCACGCCTCGCTGTTCGGCGCCGCCGGGGGCAGGCAGCCGTCCTGGGCGAGCTCGGCGATGAACTGCGGGAGGATCAGCCCGCCCGAGGCGGCGAGGCCCACGAGACCCCCCTGGTCGCGTCCGATCTCGCAGATGTCGGTCATTCCGTTGTTGTGCCCTGTGCGCGGGAGGACCACCAGCTTCCGCTCGCCCGCTGTGGCGGCGTAGGCGGCCTCCACCCGCTCGAGGATGACGATCTTGTCGTCCTCGCCCGTGATCCACATGCCTGCCTTCGACCGGTCCAGCAGGGCGGGCGGCACCAGCGACAGCTCACCGATCGACACGGCCGGCGCCACGATGCCGAACGACAGCGAGATCCACGACGAGACGTCGGTCCGCTCGCCTGCCATGCGGGTGGAGGACCAGCCCCCGGCCGAGTGGCCGACCGGGAACAGGCGCGACGTGTCGATGCGTCCCGCGAGCACCCCGGGGCCGGCGTCGAGGGCCTCGGCCGCGGCGACGGTGAGGTTCACCACGTCCTCCTCGGGCCGGTTCGGCACCCCGGGCTCGGGCCACAGCCCGCCGAGCCCTCGCTCGATGTAGTCGGGCGACAGCACGACGAACCCCCAGCTGGCCAGGTGGGTGGTGAGGGCCGTCGACTGGTTGCGGTACGAGCCGAACCCGTGGCTGAAGAGCACCATCGGGAACCGGCCGTCGGCCGCAGGGAGCTCCCGCACGGCGTCGGTGGTGAAGCGCACGTCGAGCCCGGCCGGCAGCAGCGCGTCGAGCTGGGGCGGGAACACCTCCCGGACCCGGTACACGTCGCGCGCCGCGCCGTCGCCCGACCCCGGTGGAGCCGGGTACCAGACCTCAGCCCGGCGACCCGGCTCCACCTCGACGGTGAGCACGCCCACGTCGAACGGGCCGTGCTCGGCGTACGCGGCGTCGGTGGCCCGCGGCGCCGTGTCGGGGTCGACCCCGCCGGTGTGGGGCGCAGGCTCGACGGGGGTGCAGGCGACCGCGGTGGTCACCAGGCCCACCAGCACCGCCAGGGCGGCGCGCCTCCAGCCAGGAGCGGGGCGGAGCGTCACGACGCCTCCTCGTAGGTGGGTGCCAGCGCGCCGAACGCATCGACGACGCCCTCCCCGAGCCCCACGGGTTCGGCGTCGAGGCCGGACCGGTACCGCAGCTCGGCGGTGATGAAGTGCCGCACCACCGGCCACACCTCGGGGCCCTCCACGTTCGGTGGCAGGCAGCCGTCCTGGGCCAGGTCGATCAGGAAGTCGGGGAGCGGCAACCCGGCCTTCCGTGCGAGGCCGATCACCCCGCCGTCGGCTCGCCCGATCTCGCAGATGTCCGACATGGCGTTGTTGTGGCCCGAGCGTGGGACGACCACGAGCTTCTTCTCGCCCGCCGAGTACCGGTACGCGTCCTCCACGCCGGCGAGGCGGGCCACCCCGTCGTCCTCACCCGTGATCCACATGACGGCCTTGTCGGGGTCGCCGAGCGCCGCCGGCACCCGGGGTGTCGGGTTGAAGAGCGTGGGCGTCAGGTTGATGCCGCTCGACATGGCGATCCACGACGACACGTCGGTGCGGGTGCCGGCGAGCTGCGTCGACGTCCCGCCGCCGGCCGAGTGCCCGACGGGGAAGAGGCGGGAGGTGTCGATGCGCCCTGCGAGCGGCCCGGGGCCGGCGTCGAGCCGCTCAGCGGCCTCCACAGCGAGCTGCGCCACGGCGAGGTCCGACCGGGTGGGTGCCGAGGGCGTGCCGCCGAAGCTCTGGAGGCCACGCTCGAAGTAGTCGGGGGAGATCACGACGAACCCCCAGCTGGCGAGGTGGGTGGTCAGGAAGGTCGACTGCAGCCGGAAGGATGCGAAGCCGTGGCTGAAGAGCACCAGCGGGAAGCGGCCCTCCAGGGCCGGTAGGTCTCGCACCGCCTCGGTGGTGAACGGCGGGTCGACGGATGCCGGGAGGAACTGCTGGAGGATCGGCGCCAGGAAGGTGCGGATCCGGTAGACGTCGGTCGCGAGGCCGTCCGCCGATCCCCCCGGCGCCGGGTACCAGACGTCGGCCGAGCGGCCCGGTTCGACCTCGACGGTGATGACGCCCACGTCGTGGGGGCCGCGCTCTGCGTACGCGGGCTCGTCGGCGCGTGGCGCGGCGCTGGGGTCGACGCCGCCGGTGTGCTCGGGCGGCGGCTCGGGGACGGGCGGCGGGGTGCAGGCGGCCAGCACCGACACCGCGGCGACCGCAACGGCGAGGACGGGGCGGAGCGCTGGGCGCCTGGCACCGCGGCTGGCACTGGTGCGCCGGCTCGGCGCGCGGCCCTGGTGGTCTCGGTGCGACATCGACGTACCTCCCTCGGTGACAAGTGTCGCACCCCGTGCCGGTTGCTGGTTGGCGAAAGTTGCGCCGGGGGGTCAACGGCAGGCCGCCGCCTAGCATGGGTGCGTGTCCGATGCCCGTGTGCTGAGCGTGGCGGCGGGATCGCCGGCCGCGCTCGCCGGGGTCGCCGCCGACGACCTGATCCTGGCCGTGAACGGCCAGCCGCTGCGCGACGTGATCCAGTACCGCCTCCTCACCGACGAGGAGGAGGTCCACCTCGAACTGCTGCGCGGACCGCAGACGGTGGCCGCCGAGGTGTCGAAGGTCGCAGGGGAGCCGCTCGGCATCGAGGTGGCCTCCGCCGTGTTCGACGGGGTCCGGACCTGCGACAACCACTGCGAGTTCTGCTTCATCCACCAGCTGCCGCCGGGGATGCGGCGCAGCCTGTCGCTGAAGGACGACGACTACCGCCTGTCGTTCCTCTACGGGAACTTCACCACCCTCACCCGCTTCACCGAGGCGGACCTCGAGCGGGTGGTCACCGAGGGGCTCTCACCGCTCTACGTGTCGATCCACGCCACCGACCCCGAGCTGCGCGTCGAGATGCTGCGCAACCGGCGCGGTGCCGGGTCGCTGCGCTGGCTGCGGGCGCTCCTCGACCACGGGGTGGAGGTGCACGGCCAGATCGTGGTCTGCCCCGGCCTGAACGACGGCGCCGCCCTCGACGACACCCTCTGCGGGATCCTCGACGAGTATCCCGAGATGGCCGACGTGGCCGTCGTGCCGCTCGGCGTGTCCCGCTTCAACACCGAGCCCCGCATGCGGCCGCACACCCGGGCCGAGGCCGAGGCGGTGGTCGACCTCATCGAGACGTGGCAGCAGCGGTTCCGGCAGGTGCTGGGCCACCCCATGGTCCACGCCGCCGACGAGTACTTCCTCCTGGCCGGCCGACCCTTCCCCCAGGCCGAGGTGTACGGCGACTTCGGGATGCACGAGGACGGCATCGGCATGGCCCGGGCGTTCGAGGCCGAGTTCGAGGGCCGCACCGACGGCGACGCGATCGGCGTGCAGTCGGGGTTCTTCGCCGCAGTCGACGGCGCTCCCGCCGAGGGGTACCGCGCGCCGCGCCTGGCGCCGGGAGGGTCCGGTGGCTGCGGCAGCGCCTCCGGCTCGACCACCTCGGTGGCGCTGCGACCCCGCCGGATGGAGCCACGGCGGGTGGCGATCCTCACCGGCCCGCTGGGCGCCGAGGTGATCGGTCCGCTGGTGGACGCGCTGGGCCGGGACGACGTGCGCGTGGTCCCCGTGGAGAACCGGTTCTTCGGTGGGAACGTGGGCGTCACCGGTCTGATGGTGGGGGAGGACCTCGACCGGGTCCTGTCCGCCGAGCCCGAGGGCGACCGCTACCTCCTGCCCGACGTCTGCCTCTCCGGCGGGCGCTTCCTCGACGGCCTCACGCCGGCGGACCTCCCGCGCTCGGTGGAGGTGGTCCCGACGGACGGCGTCTCGCTGCGGCGCGCAATCGACGGAGCGGTGGCCGTGGCAGAAGCAGCGGTGGTGGCCGCGCCCGCGGTGGCTCGGACCTGAAGGACGGCACGATGAGCAGCTCGCGCCCGGTGGTGGCGATCGTCGGACGCCCCAACGTGGGGAAGTCCACGCTGATGAACCGGATCGTCGGCCGGCGTGAGGCGATCGTGGAGGAGCGCCCCGGCGTCACCCGCGACCGCAAGACGGTGGAGGCCAGCTGGCGGGGCACCACGTTCGACCTCGTGGACACCGGTGGATGGATGTCGGGCGGCAGCGAGCTCGACCAGAAGGTGTCCCGGCAGAGCGAGGCGGCCCTGAGGGAAGCCGACGTCGTCCTGTTCGTGGTCGACGCGATGGTCGGCGTCACCGACGAGGACGAGGCGGTGGCCGACCTGGTGCGCCGGCTCTCCCAGCCGGTCCTCCTCGTGGCCAACAAGGTCGACGACTCCCGCCACGAGGCCGCGATCTGGGACCTCATGGCGCTGGGTCTGGGCGAGCCGATGCCGATCTCGGCGATCCACGGGCGAGGGACCGGGGACCTGCTCGACGAGGTCGTCGACCGCCTGCCGGACGCCGCAGCGCCGGACGAGGCCGACGACGAGGCCCCGGGCGATGTCGACGAAGACGCCTACGAGGGACCTGCGGCAGTCTTCTCCGTGGCGCTCGTGGGCCGCCCCAACGTCGGGAAGTCGACGCTCTTCAACCGGCTGATCGGCGAGGACCGGGCGGTGGTGCACGACATGCCGGGCACCACCCGGGACGCGATCGACACCGTGGTCGAGACGGACCACGGGCCGCTCCAGTTCATCGACACGGCCGGCATGCGTCGGAAGTCGCGCATCGACGAGGGCACCGAGTACTTCTCGATGGTGCGCGCGCTCCAGGCGGTGGACCGGGCCGACTCGGCCCTCCTCGTGATCGACGCCACCGAGGGCATCACCCACCAGGACCAGCGCCTGGCCGAACGCATCGACGCGGCGGGCTGCCCGATCGTGGTGGTGCTCAACAAGTGGGAGCTGCTCGACGCCGAGGCCCGCGCCGACGTGCTCCACCAGCTGGGGCGCAAGCTCTACTTCCTCGGCGAGGCGGCGGTGCTGAAGACCTCCGCGATGTCCGGGCGCGGGGTGCACAAGATCCTCCCGGCGCTGGGGGCAGCGATCGAGGCGTACCGGCGCCGGGTGCCGACGCGCCGGGTGAACGACGTGCTCCGTGCTGCGCAGCAGGCCCAGCCCGGGCCTCACGGCGTTCGGGTGCTGTACGCCACGCAGGGCGCCACCGATCCGCCCACGTTCACGCTCTTCGCGAACAAGGAGGTGCCACCGCACTACCTCCGGTACCTCGAGCGGAAGCTGCGTGAGGAGTTCGACCTGCAGCAGACGCCGGTGAAGATGCGCGTCCGCCGACGCGACGAGTAGCCCGCCAGATCTCTGCCACGCCCGGCGTCGGTGGCGCACCGACCACTGCCCGTGACGTCGCGCAGCCCTCCTGAAGTCGGCCGCGGTTAGCCTGGTCCGATGAAGTGGCTTCTCGGCGGGGTCGCGCTCGCGTCGCTGGTCGGCGTGGTGCTCTGGACCCGCTCCGCTCTCTTCCGCCTGAAGTTCCTCCGTCGCAGCCGGTCGTTCTCCTCCGACCCCGACGTGAGGGTGCTGGCGTGGGGTGCGCTCTCGCGGGACGCGCACATGGCGCTCGTCTATGCCGTGGTGGGCATCGCCGCCGGGGCGGGCGCGCTCGTCGACACGGATGCGCTGGCGTGGAGCCTCGCCCTCGTCGCGGTGCCGCTCGCCTGGACGATCTGGCTGTCGCGCTACGCGAGGCGGGAGGCCCGCATGTCGAACATGCGCCTGGGCCTCGAACAGCGGGCACACGAGGTGCTGCGCGAGGCCGACCTGGCCCCGCGCCGCTGGGCCGAGCGGCTCGCTCCGTCGACGCTGCCCGACGTCGCCGGCTTCGACGTGGGGACCGCGCACCAGGCCGGCGAAGGCGTCATGTCGGGTGACTTCATCGACGTCTGCACGCTCCCCGGTGGGCGCCTGTGCTGCGTGGTCGGCGACGTGACGGGCCACGACGTGGAGGCGTCGATCACGGCGATGCAGACCAAGTACCTGCTGCGTTCGTACCTGCGTCGCTTCCGCGACCCCGGGCAGGCGCTCGAGGAGCTGAACGCGCAGCTGATCGACCTCGAGCGGCCCGAGGAGTTCATCTCGCTGTTCGTGGCGATCTTCGACCAGGTGGCCGGCACGGTGCGCTACGCGTCGGCAGGCCACCCGCCGGGTTGGCTGCTCGTGGAACGGAGCCCCACGGCGCTGCCCGCCACCGGCTCGCTCCTGATGATGGACCCGTCGTCCACCTACCTGTCGTCCGAGCGACCCTTCCGTGAGGGCGACGTGCTCCTGGTGGCCACCGACGGCCTGTCCGAGGCGCGGAACGGCGACCAGTTCTTCGGGGAGGAACGGGTCGCCGGGGTCCTCCGTCGGGAGGCCGACACATCACCGCCCGTGCTGTGCAAGGTGCTGATCGAGGCTGCCGTGGAACACGCCGGTGGGCCGCTGAGCGACGACGTGTCTGTGCTCGCTGTGAGGAGGGCGTGACACACTGCGGCACATGACCGACCCCTCGACGATCGACCAGTCCGCCAGGCCCGCAGAGCCCGACGAGCAGGAGTCGACCGCTCAGGACCGCGTCGCAGCGGCCCTGGAGCGTTCGATCAGGGGCAACCTCCACAAGGAGGGCGAGAAGCTCGCACGCCAGGGGAAGCTCTTCGTCCGGGACCGGATCGACCTGCTGTGCGATCCCGGCTCGTTCGTGGAGGACGGTCGGCTGGCCAACGCGATGGCCCACGACCTGCCCGCCGACGGCGTGGTCACCGGTGTCGGGACGATCGACGGCCGGCCCGTCGCGGTGATGGCGAACGACCCGACGGTGAAGGCCGGGTCGTGGGGCGCCCGCACGGTGGAGAAGATCGTGCGGCTCACCGACCTGGCGCTGCGCGACTCGCTGCCGGTCGTGTGGCTGGTGGACTCGGCCGGCGCTCGGATCACCGACCAGGTCGAGCTGTTCCCCGGCCGACGGGGGGCGGGCCGCATCTTCTACAACCAGGTCCGGCTGTCGGGGAAGGTGCCGCAGATCTGCTGCCTGTTCGGCCCGTCAGCCGCGGGCGGGGCCTACATCCCGGCGTTCTGCGACATCGTGATCATGGTCGAGGGCAACGCCTCGATGTACCTGGGCTCGCCGCGCATGGCCGAGATGGTGATCGGCGAGGTCACCACGCTCGAGGAGATGGGTGGCGCCCGGATGCACACGACCGTGTCGGGGTGTGGCGACAACCTGGCGCACGACGACCACGACGCCATCGAGCAGGCGAAGGCGTACTTCACCTACTTCCCGACCCGCTGGGACGAGCCGCTGCCGCACTACGAGCCGCTGCCCCCCGTGCGCGAGCTGGACGACACCGTGGTCCCCGCCACCGAGGCGCAGGGCTACGACATGCACCGGGTCATCGAGTGCCTCGTGGACGCCGAGAGCTTCTTCGAGGTGAAGCCGCTGTTCGCCCCCGAGCTGATCGTGGGCCTCGGGCTGCTCGAGGGCCGCCCGGTTGGCTTCGTGGCGAACAACCCGGCCGTGAAGGGCGGCGTGCTCTTCACCGACACGGCCGACAAGGCGGCGCGCTTCATCTGGTGCTGCGACGCGTTCGGGATCCCGCTCGTCTTCCTCGCTGACGTGCCCGGCTTCATGGTCGGGACCGCGGTGGAGCGCGAGGGCATCATCCGGCACGGGGCGAAGATGATCACCGCGGTGAGCGAGGCCACGGTGCCGAAGGTGTCGGTCGTGGTCCGCAAGGCGTACGGCGCGGGCCTCTACGCGATGAGCGGGCCGGCGTTCGAGCCGGAGGCCACCATCGCCCTCCCCACGGCGAAGATCGCTGTGATGGGCCCGGAGGCCGCGGTGAACGCGGTGTTCGCCAACAAGATCGCCGCCATCGAGGACCCTGCCGAGCGGGAGGCGTTCGTCGCCGAGCAGCGGCGCATCTACGAGGAGGACGTCGACCTCCTGCGCCTCGCGTCCGAGCTGGTGGTGGACGCCGTGGTCGACTGGGGCGACCTCCGCTCGGAGATCGACCACCGCCTGCAGCGGGCCGCTGGGAAGACCCGCCACTTCTCGGATCGCCGCCACGGCGTGCCGCCCGTCTGACGGTGCTCGCCGGCCTCGTCGCCGCGCTTGATGTGCGGCGACGGGCGAGGTGAGGATCTGACCCCTCCGGGTCCCCTGCCGTAGCGGCCCGGCGACGGAAGGAAGGTCGTGTCCGACTTCTCGAGCGGTTCCGACCTGGCCGTGTTCGCGGTCGTGGTGCTCGTGCGCCTCGTCGTGCCGCTGTTCATCCCCCGGTTCCCGCTGCCGGCGATCCTGGCGGCGCTGGTCGCCGACGCCCTGGACCACTCCGTGTTCCAGGCGCTCACCGACTTCGACCTCGGCGGCTACCAGACCTACGACAAGGGCCTCGACGTCTACTACCTCACCGTCGCCTACATCTCGACGGTCCGGAACTGGGGCGGTGGCCACGCGTTCGTGGTGGGGCGCTTCCTCTGGTACTGGCGGCTCGTGGGCGTCGCCCTCTTCGAGTACACGGAGGCACGCTGGCTGCTCGTCGTGTTCCCGAACACGTTCGAGTACTTCTTCATCGCGGTCGAGGCGCTGAAGGTGTCCCGCAACCCCTTCAGCCTCACGAACCGGCAGCTGACGGCGCTGGCGGCGGGGATCTGGGTGGTGGTGAAGATCCCGCAGGAGATCTGGATCCACGTTGCCCAGCTCGACGTGACCGACGTGGTGAAGGAGCACCTCTTCGGTGCGGAGCCGGATGCCACGTGGTCCTCGACGGTCGCCGGGCGTCCGATGGCGCTCGTGCTGGTGGTGGCCGCGCTCGCTGCGTTCGCGTGGGCGCTGCGCTGGTCGACCCGCTTCCTGCCGCCACCGTCGTTCCCGCCGACCTTCGACGCCGACGTCCAGGGCCGCCACCTCGGGTGGAGCCCGCCCGGCCCTCGGGTCAGGCCCCGTGCCTTCTTCGGGTGGCCGTTCGTGGAGAAGGTGGCGCTGGTGTCCCTGGTGACGTTGATCTTCCTCCGGATCGTCCCGAGCGCCGATCGGAGCGTCCTCGGCGTGATCACCGGCACCGCCGCCCTGATCGGGGTGAGCGCCGTCCGCAACCGGTGGCTGGCCGACCGCTCGGTCCTGTGGCGCTCGGTCATCGTCCAGTTCGTGGCGATGTACGCCCTCGACGTGGTGCTCGTGCTGGTGTGGCGGGAGCTGCTGCCCATGCCGAACGGCCGCACGCCGGTGGGCAGCACGCTCTTCCTCACCTCGCTCCTGACGCTGGTCGTCGTGACGTTCGACCGCTTCCAGGCGATCGCCCAGCAGCACTCCCGTGACCGGCGCGTCGCCCGTCTGGAGCGCACCGCTGCCAGACTGGGTGCCACATGAAGCGGGGAGAGGCGGCGGGCACACCCGCACAGGCGGACGTGACGGTGACGTGGGTGGGCCACGCCACGGTGCTGGTCGAGGTGGCGGGGTTCCGCATCGTCACCGATCCCGCGCTCACGCCGCGCCTCGCGCACCTGGTCCGTCACGTGCCCGCTCCGGATCTGGGTCGCGTGGACGCCGTGCTGTTGTCGCACCTGCACGCGGACCACCTGCACCGGCGGTCCCTCCGGCGGGTGGCGGACGGAGCGAGGGTGGTCGTGCCGGCGGGAGGGGAGACCTTGCTGAGGCGACTGGGTGCGAGCGGCGTCGACGGCGTCCGCCCCGGAGACCGTGTCGACCTGGGCCCCGGCGGGAGGGGTGATCGGGTGGCGGTCGAGGTGGTGCACGCCGACCACAGCTGCCGACGTGGGCCGCACACCCGGCACTCGGCGGATCCGGTGGGCTTCGTGATCCGAGGTCGCGGCCGATCCGTCTACTTCGCCGGCGACACGGGCCTCTTCGACACGATGGGCGACGGCTGGGGGACGCTGGATGTGGCGCTGCTGCCGATCTGGGGCTGGGGTCGCACCCTCGGAACGCACCACCTCGATCCGCGCACCGCGGTGACCGCCACCCAGCGCATGCAGCCCCGCAGCGTCGTGCCCATCCACTGGGGGACCTACAGCCCGATGCGCCCGGGTCGAGGGGCTCCCGGCTGGCTGGAGCACCCTCTCGAGCAGTTCCGCCACCACCTCGCCGAAGCCGACCTGGCACACCGCCTGCACGCACTCCGCCCCGGCGGTTCGATGGTCCTGGCGGATGGCGAGCCGCGGCCGGGCGACGGCTCGGGCGACGGCTCCGCCGAGGGTCACGGCGTCGGCGCCTCGACGGCGGCCTGACCGCCACGACGGCGTCTCCCGGGCTGCCGGGGTGGTTTGGCGCACCTCCGAGATGGCGGGGGAGACTGCAGCACGTGCCCTGGTGCGAGGACTGCGCCCGCTTCTACAACCCCAACACCCTCTCGGTGGAGGGTGACTGCCCCGAGGGGCACCACGTCGCCGACCCCGTCGACGAGGAGGAAGAGGAGCAGATCCCGGTCCCGTGGCACTTCAAGCTGATGCTCGCGGCGCTGGTGATCTACCTCGGCTGGCGGCTGATCCAGGGCATCGGCTGGCTCGTCGGCTGAGCCCCTCGGGGGCCGGGCGGTGCGTCGTCCTCGAATCGAAGGCGGTTCCACCAGGCGGCTACAGTCGCCTCCTCACGGGCTGTGGCGCAGCTTGGTTAGCGCGCTTGACTGGGGGTCAAGAGGTCGGGAGTTCGAATCTCCCCAGCCCGACCAGAGAATCCGCAGGTTCGAGCCACCCTCCGGGGTGGCTCTCCTGCTTCCAGGCCGGAGGTGGCTACCAGGTCGCATGCGGCAGCGCCCAGAGGAGGAGCGGGGGAGCGTGGACGTCGCTGAGCTGATCGAGCGGTGCGCCTCGGGCGACCGTCCCGAGATGGTCTTCTTCTGGCGGCACGTCCCCACCGTCGACGGGCCGGGCCCGTGGATGTTCAGCCAGTGGTACCGCAGCCCCTTCGTGGTGGACGGGCAGACCTACGCCACTGCGGAGCACTGGATGATGGCCGGCAAGGCCCGGCTCTTCGGCGACGACGAGGCAGCGGCACGGATCGTGGCGAGCACCGACCCGGCGGAGGCCCAGGCGATCGGTCGTGAGGTCTCGGGGTTCGACGAGCGGGCCTGGTCGAAGGCCAGCAGGGAGATCGTGGTCACCGGCAACCTCCACAAGTTCTCCCAGCACGAGGCGGCCCGCAGCCACCTGCTCGCGACCGGCGACTCGGTCCTGGTCGAGGCGAGCCCGCACGACCTCGTGTGGGGGATCGGGTGGCGCGCCGAGGACCCGCAGGCCGCCGAGCCCACCGCGTGGCGGGGCCGCAACCTGTTGGGCTTCGCCCTGATGGACGTTCGCTCGCTCCTGCGGAGCTGAGCCACAGGGCACCGCCGCCCCAGGGGCGCGGTGGCCTGACGACCGACACGGGGCTCGGGACCACCGCCTACGCCGGGTACGCCCTCGCCGCTTATGTGCTTGGGGGAACGCCGGCGGAATGCCGCAGCGTTGTTTCGGGCAGTGAACTCGGGCAGGCTCGGAGCGAAGTGGGTCCAGCGAGATGAGCAGTGAAGTGAGCGACCAGCCCAGGGCCGGACAGGGCGGCTCGACCAGCGGGGGTCGCGGTCCGGCCGACAGCCGCACCCTCGGCGCAGCCATGAGCACCTGTCCGTCCTGCGGGCAGAAGAACCGGGTGCCTCGGGCTGCGAAGGGATCTCCTCGGTGCGGGAAGTGCCACGGGTCCCTGCCGTGGGTGGTGGACGCGGGAGACGACGACTTCATCGAGGTGGCCGACGCCGCGACCGTCCCGGTCCTCGTCGACCTCTGGGCGCCGTGGTGCGGACCGTGTCGCATGGTCAGCCCGGCCCTCGAGAAGCTCGCCCAGGAGCGGGCGGGCTCGCTCAAGTTGGTGAAGGTCAACGTGGACACCGCTCCGCTGACGGCGCAACGCTTCGAAGCGCGCAGCATCCCGCTGCTCGTGGTGATGCGCCGAGGCGAGGTCGTCGCCCAGCAGATCGGGGCAGCACCGGAGGACGCGCTCCGCACCTGGCTGTCCCAGGCGCTGGCCTGACCGAGCTCCCTCGGGCAGCCAGCCGCTCTGGCCGCGTGCGACGGTCAGGCGGCCATGCGGGGCGTGCGCTCGCCGAGCGCCTCCGGCGGCTCGTCCGTGGCAGGGCGGCGCAGGCTGGCGAGCCCGTAGGCGCCGGCGGCGATCGTCGCCACCGCACCCAGGAGCAGGCTGTACCGGGCGCCCCACTCCTCGGCCACCCAACCCACGATCGGGCCGCCGATGGGGGTGCTTCCCAGGAACACCATGCTCTGCAGCGCCAGCACCCGCCCACGCATCGCCGGGTTCGACTCGATCTGGACGATGGCGGTGGACGCCGTCATGAACAGGATGCTGGCGAAGCCGACGGACACGCCGATCGCGAACGCCGCCGGGGTGGTCGGGGCCACCGTGAGGAGGAGCATCGCCACGCCGTACCCCACCGCAGCGCGCGCCACGGTCTCGACCGTGATCCGGGTGCGGCGAGCGGCGCGGAGGGCACCTGTGACCGAGCCGACGCTCACGACGCTCATCAGGAGGGTGTAGGTGAGGTTGGTGCCGCCGAGGTCTCGTGTGGCGAACAGGGGCAACACGGTCGAGAAGTTGAACGCCAGCGTCCCGATCACCGCGGTCATCACGAGCGGGATCCACAGCTCGGGGACGCTGCGGGCATAGCGGATCCCTTCGCGGACCTGACCCTTGGCCCTCGTCGGGACCGGCGCCCGGCGGAGCTTCGTCGGGTCGATCATCCAGAGCCCGGCGAGCACGCCGAAGTGCGACAGCCCGTCGAGGGCGAACGTCCAGCCGTAGCCGACGGTCACCACCATGAGCCCGGCGACGGCTGGGCCGACCACCCGGGACATCGTCATCAGGGCGCTGTTCAGGCTGACGGCGTTGTTGACCTGCGTGTCCTCGGCGACCATCTCGACCACGAACGCCCGCCGGGCCGGGTTGTCGAACGCGATGCAGAACCCGCCTGCCAGCGCCACGAGGTAGAGGGGGACCAGCGGTGGCTCGTCCATGAAGGCGAGCGCGGCCAGGCCGAACGTCTGGACCATGCCGAGCGACTGCACGGCGAAGAGCAGCTTCCGCTTGTCCGAGCGGTCGGCGATGAGGCCTGCGAACGGCCCCACGACCAGCACCGGGCCGTACTGGGCCGCAGCGAGGAGGCCCAGCGCGACGCCGCTCTCCGTCAGGTCGAGCACCAGCAGGGTGAGCGCGACCATCGTGAGCCACTTGCCGACCTGCGAGATCAGCTGGCCGCCGAAGAAGAGCCGGAGGTTCCGGTTGGACAGCGATGCGAACGTCTCGGCGGTGGCGACCCGGAGCCGGGCGCTCATCGCTGCTCCTCCGCCAGCAGCGCCTCGAGGAGGGCGACCACCTCGGGGAGGTGCTCGGAGTGCTCCGGGTCGAGGGTCTCGAGCCGCTGGGTCAGCCACGCCGTGGCACGCTCGCGTCCACGGGCGAGGCGGGTCGCCCCGGCTGTCGTGACGGTGACCTGCACGACGCGGCCGTCGGCGGGGCTCACCTCCCGGCGCACCAGGCCGTCGGCCTCGAGGCGGGTGACCAGCTTGGTGATCGACGGGGGAGCGAGGTGCTCGCGCTCGGCCAGCTCGCCGAGCGTGATCGGACCGTGGCGGTCGATCGTGGCGAGGGCCGACACGAGGCTCTGGCCGAAGTCGTTGTCGGACTCCTGCCGCAGCCGACGAGCGAGCCGGAGCGCGCCCTGCCGGAGGCGGACGGTCAGCTCCTGTGCATCGACGGAGGGGGCGGCGGAGGGGGACGACACGCCAATTAGTTTACCGGGTGAAGTATCTGTCCAGGCTGTGACATCGGGCGCTCCGGGGTCGTCGTAGGGTGGCGCCATGGGCATCTCCCGGCTGGCGGAGCACGACGGAGCGGGCGTCGGCCGGTGACACGGGGTCGGAGCTGGCCCGGCCCGTCGGAGGCCGTCGACGTCGACCTGTTCGACGAGGTGCCGCGGTCCTGTGGGCGGGTGCTCCTCGCCGACGGTCCCGAGGTCGACCATGCGGCGCGCCGGCTGCGCGACGCGGCCTACGAGGTGATCCGCAGCGCTCCCGCGCAGACCGCCGAGATGCTCGCCGCCGCGGCGGTGGACGAGGACGTCGACGCGGTGGTGACCTCCACCGCTGACGGCCCGGTGGTCGACGAGCTCCGGCGGGCGCTCGCCGATCTCGGCTCGCCCATCGCGGTCCGGACCGTCGAGGACGTGGAGGCCGGAGCGGGCCCAGGCGACCTCAGGACGTCGGGGCCCGGTGGCGCCAGGTGTAGTTGACGTTCAGGAAGTAGTTGCTGACGAGCGCCACCGACATGCCCACGATGTGGTGCAGGTAGCGGGCCGGCTCCCTGCCGATGGCCGACCAGCCCCAGCCGGTCGACTGCAGGAACTGGAACACGCCCAGGTTGATCACGAGGCCGAGGATCGACACGCACTCGAACAGCAGGAACCCGAAGGGCATCTGCCGGGGGCTGAACCGTCGCTCCCAGAACGTGAACGTGTTGTTCAGGAGGAAGTTCCAGACGATCGCCGCCTGGATGCCGAGGAGCACCGACCACTCCACCGGGTCGATCCACTCCGAGATGCCGGTGCGGAACGACGGCAGCCCGATGATCTCGCAGATCGTGAACACCGCCAGGTTGACGACCACGCCGGACGCACCGACGAGCGCGTAGAGGACCAGCTGGCCCTTCACCTGCCGACCCAGCCGCAGCTCCACCACGGCCAGGAGGTAGGAGCGGATCACGCTCGGCGACATCTTCGTCTCGCCGTGCAGCCGGTTCCGGAACGTGTAGCCGACCTCGGTCACCCGGAGGCCCGCCCCTCGGCGCCCGATGAACTCGAGGAGGATCTTGAACCCACGGGGGTTCACGCTCGGCCCCACCCGCTGGTAGGCGTCACGGGAGATGGCGAAGAACCCGCTCATCGGGTCGCTCACCGGCACGCGGAGGAGGAGGCGGGCGATCATCGTCGCCACCCACGACACGAAGCGCCGCGACGCGGACCAGTCCCCGTAGCTGCCACCCTCGGCGGCGCGGGTCCCCACCACCACGTCGGCGTCGCCGCCACGGACCCGGCTGACCATCTCGGGCAGGATCCGCTCGTCGTGCTGCAGGTCGGCGTCGATCACGGCGAGCACGTCGCCCTCGGCCGCTGCCATCCCGGCGAGCACCGCCTGGGACAGCCCGGGGTCGCCGAAGCGGCGGATCACCTTCACGTGCGGCTTCTTCTCGGCGATCGCCTCAGCGACCTCCCACGTGCGGTCGGGGCTGTCGTCGTCGACCACGAGGATCTCGTGGGGGAGGTCCTCCAGCGCATCGTCGAGCGCCTCCACGAGCGGACCGATGTTGTCGCGCTCGTTGAAGGTCGGAGTGACGATCGAGAGGAGCTGATCCTCCTGCATCGGGCGGGACGGTAGCGTCCGAGGACATGTGCGGACGATTCGTGGCAACGTCCCCGCCCGAGGAGATCGCCCGGTACTTCGGAGCGACGGAGACCGCTGACGTCGAGGGACGGCCCAACTACAACGTGGCGCCCACCACCGACGTGTGGGTCGTCCACGCCGATGGCGGGGTGCGCCGCCTCGACCCGTACCGGTGGGGGCTGATCCCCACCTGGGCCAAGGACATGGGCATCGGCTCGCGCATGATCAACGCCCGGTCCGAGACGGTCGCCACGAAGAACGCCTTCAAGTCGAGCTTCGCCAAGCGCCGCTGCATCATCCCTGCCGACGGGTTCTACGAGTGGACGCCCGCGCCGGCCGGCGAGAAGCGGAAGCAGCCGTGGTTCATCCACCGGCCCGACCACGAGCCCTTCGCCTTCGCCGGGCTGTGGTCGGAGTGGAAGGGAAAGGACCGCCACGGCGAGTCGGTCACGGTGCGGTCCACCACGATCCTCACCGGTGAGGCCAACTCGAAGATGTCCGAGCTCCACGACCGGATGCCGATCATCCTTCCGCCCTCCGCGTGGGACGAGTGGCTGGACCCCGCCCAGAACGACACGAAGGCGCTCGGACGGTTCCTCGTGCCGGCCCCGCCGGAGATCATCCAGTTCGAGCCGGTGTCGTTCGACGTGAACAACGTCCGCAACAACCGGCCCGACCTCCTCGAGCCGGTGGAGGTGCCGCAGCAGCCGCAGCTCGGCGACCTCGGCGAGACCCCGGAGCCCGAGGCCCCGGCCGACAACCCCGCCTGAGCCGCCGCCGGCCGGTCAGGCGTCGGCGACCTGCTGGTGGCCGGCCTTGCGGAGCGCCGCCCGGATCCGCTCGGCGGCGTCGTCGAGCGCGGCGGGGTCGGGGGAGTGGTCGGCCTTGCCGAAGTCGAGGTCGCCCTCGGTGTGGATCGGCAGCAGGTGCACGTGGCAGTGCGGCACCTCGAGCCCGGCCACCATCACGCCGACACGGTCGCACTCGAAGGCCTCGTCGATCGCGCTGCCCACCGCGTGCGCGACGTCCATCGTGCGGCCCCACAGCCGCGGCGGCACCTCGGTCCAGCGGTCGATCTGCTGGATCGGCACCACGAGGACGTGGCCCGGGCGGATCGGGGCGATCGTGAGGAACGCCACCACCTGCTCGTCGCGCCACACGAACCGGCCGGGGAGCTCGCCCTCGATGATGCGGGTGAACACGCTCGGTTCGGTGGCGGGGGCGCCGGCTGCGTCGCGGGCGCTCGGAGGGATCGAGGACTGGCTCACAGGAGCATCGTACGATGCCCTCCGATGGCCGAGCTGTTCGAGCACCCACAGGGGACGAGCCTGGGCGAGGTCGAGGTCGACCGCATCGCCACGGTGCCGAACCTCATCACCACGATCCGGCTGCTCTGCGTCCCCCTCTTCCTCTACCTGCTGTTCGGCCGGGACAGCCAGGGGTGGGCCGGCCTCCTCCTCGGGACGCTCGGTGCCACCGACTGGGTCGACGGCTACATCGCCCGACGCTTCAACCAGACGTCGACCTTCGGGAAGATGTACGACCCCACGGTCGACCGGTTCATGCTCGTGGTCGGGATCGTCGCGATCATCGTGGACGGGTCGGTACCGCTCTGGTACGCCGTCGTGGTCCTCACCCGCGAGGTGCTGGTGTCGCTGTGGGTGGTCTACATCACCGCCCAGGGCGCCAAGCGGATGAACGTGACCTGGTGGGGCAAGGTCGGCACGTTCGCCAACATGTGCGCGTTCCCGTGGTTCCTCTTCGCGCACGAGACCTCGTGGAGCGACGGCTGGCAGACGTTCTGGACGGTCGCCGCGTGGTGCGCCGCCGTCCCCGGCCTGGTCTTCTCGCTGGTCGCCGCGTGGCAGTACGTGCAGCTGGGACGTCGAGCCCTCGCCGAGGGCCGCGCCGAAGCAG
>JBIQID010000036.1:0-19906 GCA_044508215.1 Actinomycetota bacterium
ACTGAGGCGGAGCTGGCCCGGCCCATCAAGTCACCCGTCCAGGTGGACCTGGGGCTTCCCGCCCTCCACGGTGAGGGTGGCGGGCATGCCGATCGCATCGGTGGGGTCCGGCGGTGGCGCCGAGGACGTGACGTGCACGACCTCGCCCTTGTGGGGACCGGCCACGAGGGTCAGCTCGAAGCTCGAGCCGTCGACGTCGATGACGAACGCGTCGTAGGTGCCGTCGGGGAGGGGCGAGGCGCCCTCTTCCTCCTCGGTCACATCGTCTCCTGCAGGCTCACCGGGCCGGTCCCGCGCAGCAGGTTCTTCAGCAGCTTCCCGGAAGCGTTGCGGGGGAGCGGCTCGTCCCGCAGCTCCACGTGGGCCGGCACCTTGAAGGGGGCGAGCGCCTCACCGACCCACCGCCGCACGTCGTCCTCGGAGAGCGCCTCGCCGGCTTCGACCTGCACGACGGCCTTGACCTCCTCACCCAGCTCGGGGTGCGGCACGCCGATGACCGCGGCGTCGGCGACCGCGGGGTGCTCCACCAGGCGGTTCTCGATCTCCACGCAGTACACGTTCTCGCCGCCGCGGATGATCATGTCCTTGGCGCGGTCGGTGACGTACAGGTAGCCGTCCTCGTCGAGGTGCCCGACGTCGCCGGTGTGCAGCCAGCCGTTGCGCAGGGTCTCCGCGGTGGCGTCGGGCCGGTTCCAGTAGCCCGCCATCAGGATCGGGCCACGGATGAGGATCTCGCCGGTCTCACCCGGACCGAGGTGCGAGCCGTCGGGGCCTGCGATCGCGATGTCGACGGTCGGCATGGGCAGCCCCACGGAGTCGGCGCGCGTGAGCGCGTCGGCGCCGGTGAGCACGGTCGCGACCGACGACGACTCCGTGAGCCCGTAGGCGTTGGTCGTCGCCTTCACGTTCGGGAACGTCTCCCGGATCTTCCGCTGCAGTTCGTCAGCCGACGGCGAGCCACCGAAGCTGACCGAGATCACGCTGGACGTGTCGAAGTCGTGGCGGGCCGGGTGGTCGCAGGTGCGCCAGATCATCGTGGGGACGGTCGCCCACACCTGCACCTGGTGCTGCTCGATCAGCCGCAGCGCCGTGACCGGGTCGAAGCGGCCCTCGATCATCACGAGGCGCATCCCCGCCATCATCCCGACGACCAGCGTGGAGTGGCAGCCCGACACGTGGAAGAGCGGCGAGGTGAACAGGGCGACGGGCTGGCTCGAGCCGGGCGCGTCCTCGCCGGCCTCGGCCGCTCCGTCGCCCGACCCCGAGCCTCCGTTCGAGGAGGCCTGGGCCGCCGCCATCGCCGCCTGCCCGGCCACCAACGTGAACACGGTGTTCTGGAGGTTGGCGACCATGCTCCGGTGCGTCGAGATCGCACCCTTCGGACGCCCCGTGGTCCCCGACGTGTAGAAGATGACCGCCGCGTCGCCCTCCACGATCGGATCGTCGGGGAAGTCGGGCGTGGGGTCGGCCGTGAGCTCGTCGAAGCGCCAGAGCTTCGGTCCGCCACCGAAGTCCGCCGGGTCGGCGTCGACGAGGTAGACCCGCTCGAGGGTGTCGATGTCGTCGACGAGGTCGGCGATGCGTTCGAACCGCTTCGCGTCCGCGACGAGGACCTTCGCGCCCGAGTCCTCGAGGCCGAAGCGGATCTCGTCGGTGTTCCACCAGCCGTTGAGCCCCACCAGCACCGCGCCGATGTCGACCGTGCCCCAGAACGACATGCACCACTCGGGGTTGTTCTGGCTGAGCACGGCGACGCGATCGCCGTGGAGCACGCCCGCGTCGTTGCGCAGGTGCCTCGACACGGAGTTCGAGAGCGACAGGAACTCGGCGAAGCTGATCTCGCGGTCGCCGTGCACGATGAACGTCTTGTCGCCGTGCGCCATGGCGAACTGCGCCACCGTCCGCAGCTCGGGGAAGCGGCTGGCGTAGACCTTCACCTCGACGCCGTCGATGGTCTCACGGGTCACCTCGAACTGGCCCCCCGGCCCCGTGAGCTGTGCGCGGATGGCCGCCGCGGTCGTGTCCATCGAACCCCCTCGTCTCGCGGAGCGGTCAGTATCGCACCGCGGTCCGGCCGGGGGAGGGGACTGGAAACGGTTCCCCGGGGTACATCTGCGGCCGTGGTCCGCTTGGTACGGTCGGTCGTCATGCCGCACGCCCCCGAGTCGAAGAGGTCGAAGCGCTCGTGATCGCCGCTGCAGTCGGCATCCCGGCGCTGGTGGTCGTGGCCGCCGGCGTCGCCAAGGTCGTGTCACCGGGTGCGTTCGGATCGGCCGCGGGGTCGATCGGCGTGCCGCTCGGTCGCAACGGCCGCGCCGCGGGCCGGGCCGTCGGGCTGGCCGAGGTGGTGGCCGGCGTCGCCGCGGTCCTGTGGTGGAGGCCCGCGTTCGCAGTGCTCGCCCTCGTCTACGTCGCGTTCGCCGCCACGGCATGGAAGGCGATCCGGGCGGGCGCGCCGTCCTGTGGCTGCTTCGGGGCGGTCGAGTCGCCGCCGAGCACGCTGCACGTCGCCGTCGACCTCGCTGCGGCCGCAGGCCTCGCCGCCGCATGGGCCATCGGCCCGTCGTCGCCGCCACCCGCGGCCTGGCCGGTGTTCGCGCTCGGCGCCGTGCTGGTGATCGCCGGCCTCACGTCCGGTGCCGAGGTCATCCGCGGCATCCAGCAGGTGGCCGCGCACGGACCGACCTTCCAGGCCCACGCCCGCGCCGATCGGATGGCACGCTCATGAGCACCGGCCTCGTCGACCGCGCCGCGGGCCTCCTCGCCCGCCGCCTCGATCGCCGCAGCTTCGTGTCGCGGGCGGCGATGGTGGGCTCCGCCGCGGTGGTGGCCCCCGCCACCTTCGCCCTCACGCCCACGTCGGCCTACGCCGCCGTCTGCCGCTGCTCGGGGAGCAGCTGTGCCTGCGGTTCGCTGTGCTGCGACGGCTACACCGAGTTCTGCTGCACCCTGAACGGCGTGAACGCCTGTCCGGCGGGCACGGTTGCCGGGGGCTGGTGGAAGGTCGACGGCTCGCAGTTCTGCGGTGGCGCCGCCCGCTACTACCTCGACTGCAACGCCCAGTGCAACGGCTGCGGTTGCGGCCGGAACGGCATCTGCGACGGGGCGTGCTCGGGCACTCCGTGCGGGTGTGCGCACGGCAACTGCAACAACCGGAAGGCCGGCTGCACCCGGTTCCGCTACGGGCAGTGCCACCAGGAGATGCCGTGCCTCGGCCCGATCGTGTGCCGGGTGGTCACCTGCACCCCGCCGTGGCTGTTCGACCCGTCGTGCACCACCAGCGTGCGCACCGACAACGCCACGCGGAACCACCACCGGTCGTGCCTCGACCAGCCCATCGGCGCCCTCGACGCGGTCACCGACTCGGGCGGCGCGGTGCGCGTGCAGGGGTGGGCGGTCGACCAGACCGACCAGACCCCCACGCCGATCCACGTCTACATCGACGGCAAGCTCGTGGCGAGCGCCCTGCCCACGGTCCCGCGGCCCGACGTCACGAACATCTTCCCGGCGTCGATCCGCACGCAGGGCTTCGACTTCCGCGCCTCCGCCGACCCGGGGCGCCGCCTGGTCTGCGTGTACGCCCAGGACCAGCAGACCGGCCGCCAGACCCTGCTCGGGCTGGTGGTGATCGACGTGGTCCCGTTCGGGGGTTCGCTCGACGTGGTGCGGGCCAGCGGCGGACAGGTCTACGTGGGCGGCTGGGCGATCGACTCCCGCACGGGGGTCGGCCCGGTCCGGGTCCGCGTGACGGTCGACGGTCGACCGGCGGGTGACCTCGTGGCGAACGTGAACCGCCCCGACCTCGGAGCGGCGTTCCCGAGCGTCGGCCCGGCGCACGGGTTCTCCGGGAGCGTCCCGATCGCACCCGGGTCGCACGAGGTGTGCGTGACGATGCTCGCCCAGGACGGCTCGCAGGTCCGCCTGGGCTGCAGGAGGGTGAACGCATGACGGTGGTGGTCTGGGCGCTCGTGGTCGTGGTGGCCCTCTTGGTGCTGATGGTCGTGGGCCTGCTCCGCTCCCACGCGGAGATCCTCCGGGCGCTGCACGACCTCGGCGTGAACCTCGAGTCGGACCCCGCCCGACCCAACACGTTCGACCTGCGCCAGCCCGTGCGCAGCGCCGTCGCCGACGAGCCCGGCGACGTCACCGGGGTGAGCGGCCCGCTCCCGTCCTCCGGTCCGCTGGTCTCGGCCCACGACGTGGTCGGCGTGTCGCCCGAGGGCGACGGGGTGGCGGTCGCCGTCACCGCGATCCGCACGCCGACGCTGCTGGCCTTCCTGTCGTCGGGCTGCGCGACCTGCCTCGACTTCTGGGAGGCCTTCGCCGACGAGGCCAACCGCTCCCTCGGCGGCGCGGGCAGCCAGCTGGTGGTGGTCACGAAGGGCCCCGAGTCGGAGAGCCCGTCCGCCGTGGCGAAGCTCCTCCCCGAGGGCGTGGTGTGCGTGATGTCCGACCACGCCTTCGAGGACTACGGCGTGCCCGTCGCCCCGTACTTCGTGCTGGTCGACGCCACGGGCTCGGTGATCGGCGAGGGCGTCGCCCCGTCGTTCGACCAGCTGCGCTCCCTGCTCGACAAGGCCGTCGCCGACCGGTCCGGCCGCCGCAGCCGGCGTGAGCTGCTGCGCGGTCGCCAGCGGTCGGCCCGGATCGACCGGGAGCTGGCCGAGGCCGGCATCACCCCGGGCCACCCGTCCCTGCACAGCGACCCGCGCCCGCAGGACTGACGGTGCGACGCCTCGCGGCACACGGCCTCTCCGTCGGTCTGGTCCCAGGTTGGGACGCCCGCATCGAGCGGCGTCCGGGCTCGTACCCGGTCCTGCACGCGTCGACGCAGCGGTTGCCGGCCGTGCGGGGCGACTACGGCAGCGGCCTCGTGGAGCGGATGCGCGGCCAGGACGTGTTCGTGGCGCTCATCGAGTTCGATCCGGCGGACGGGCGCAGCCCGATGTTCTCGGGCCGGTCGATCCCGGTGCTGCGCGACATCGACTTCGATCCGTCGGCGCAGCAGCGGGTGATCCCGGGCATGTGCGGCACCCAGCAGTTCCTCGTGGTGTCCGGCCGGGCGTTCTGCCTCTACGTGGTGCTCGGCTCGTGGGTGCTGCGCCGGCAGCTGACCTCCACGGCGAACACCCTGGTCCGCACCATCGGCGTGGGCTGAGCGTTCCGAGCAGCCGGAGCAGCCGGAGCAGCCCGAGCGGCCCCGAGCGACGAGGTCGCCGGAGGCCCTAGAGCCGTTCGAGGACGAAGTCGATCGACGCGGTGAGCGCCTGCACGTCCGACGGGTCGATCGCCGGGAAGCACGCGATGCGCAGCTGGTTGCGGCCCAGCTTGCGGTAGGGCTCGGTGTCGAGGATCCCGTTGGCGCGGAGCGTGGCCGCCAGCTTCGCGGCGTCGACCGACTCGTCGAAGTCGATCGTGGCGACCACGCGGCTGCGCGAGTCGGGATCGGTCACGAACGGGGTCGCCAGCGGGGACGCGGTGGCCCACTCGTACAGGTGGCCCGACGAGGCGTCGCTGCGCCCTGCCGCGAACTCGAGGCCCCCGTTGTCGAGGACCCAGCGGAGCTGCGCGTTCGCGAGGAGGATCGTGGCGAGCGCCGGGGTGTTGTAGGTCTGGTCCTTGCGCGAGTTCTCGAGGGCGATGCCGAGGTCGAGCGACGCCGGCACCCAGCGGTCGCTGGCCGCGATCCGCTCGATGCGCTCGATCGCCCGTGGCGAGCACGCGGCGAGCCACAGCCCGCCGTCGGAGGCGAGGCACTTCTGGGGGGCGAAGTAGTAGACGTCGACCTCGGACGCGTCGAAGCGGAGGCCGCCGGCGGCGGACGTGGCGTCCACGAGGACCAGCGCGTCGTCGGAAGCGCCCTCGGGGCGACGGAGCGGCATCATCACGCCGGTGGACGTCTCGTTGTGGGTGAGGCAGTAGGCGTCGATGCCGTCGGCCGCCACGGCGCCGCCGGGATGGGTGCCCGGCTCGGACGAGATCACCTCGGGGTCTCCGAGGTGCGGCGCCGCAGCCGCCGCCTTGGCGAACTTCGACGAGAACTCGCCGAACGACAGGTGCTGGCTCCGGGACTCGATGAGGCCGAAGGTGGCGGCGTCCCAGAACGAGGTGGTGCCGCCGTTGCCCAGGAGCACCTCGTAGCCGTCGGGCAGGCTGAACAGCTCGGAGATCGCGTTGCGGAGCGCCCCGACCTCGAAGCGCACGGTCGCCTGCCGGTGCGACGTCCCCATGTATCCGGGTGCGGCGTCGGCGAGGGCACCGATAGCCTCGGGGCGGACCTTCGACGGTCCACACCCGAAACGTCCGTCTGCGGGCAGGAGGTCCTGGGGGATCGCGATGTCGGTCACCGACCCAGTCTCGCCGTCTGCCGGCGGTTCGGGCGAATCCCTTCCCCCGCCCCTCGCACCCCAACGGACCCCCACGTGAGCGACAACCCGACGTCCAACGAGCGCACTGCGGAGCCCCGCATCTCCCGGCGCATCGGCGCCATCGCCCCCTCGGCGACCCTGGCGGTCGATGCCAAGGCGAAGGCGCTCAAGGCGGCAGGGGAGCCGGTCATCGGCTTCGGCGCCGGCGAGCCCGACTTCCCCACGCCGGCGGCGATCGTCGACGCGGCCGTCGAGGCCTGCAAGGACCCGCGCAACCACAAGTACAGCCCCGCGTCCGGGCTGCCCGACCTCCGCGAGGCGATCGCCGAGAAGACCCGGCGCGACTCGGGCCTCGAGGTGACGTCCGCCCAGGTGCTCGTCACGAACGGCGGCAAGCACGCCCTCTTCAACACGTTCGCCACGCTGCTCGACCCGGGCGACGAGGTGCTCCTCCCGGCGCCGTACTGGACGACCTACCCCGAGTCGATCGCCCTCGCCGGCGGCGTGCCGGTGGTGATCGACACCGGGTTGGAGAGCGGGTTCCGCGCGACGGTCGAACAGCTCGAGGCGGCCGTCACCCCGGCCACGAAGGCGCTGGTCTTCGTGTCGCCGTCGAACCCGACCGGCGCCGTCTACCCCCGGGAGCAGGTGGCCGAGATCGGCCGCTGGGCGGTCGAGCGCGGCCTCTGGGTGGTGACCGACGAGATCTACGAGCACCTCGTGTACGGCGACGCGCGGTTCTCGTCGATGCCGGTGGAGGTGCCCGAGCTGGCCGAGCGGTGCGTCGTCGTCAACGGCGTCGCGAAGACCTACGCCATGACCGGGTGGCGGGTCGGCTGGATGGTCGGCCCCACCGACGTCATCGCAGCCGCCGGGAACCTGCAGTCGCACGCCACGTCGAACGTCGACAACATCGCCCAGCGCGCCGCGATCGCCGCCGTCTCGGGCGACCTGTCGGCGGTGGCCGAGATGCGGTCGGCCTTCGACCGCCGGCGCCGCACGATGGTCGACCTGCTGTCGCGGATCGACGGCGTCGAGTGCCCCGAGCCCGAGGGCGCCTTCTACTGCTTCCCGTCCTTCGAGGGCCTGCTCGGTCGACCGATCGGCGGCACCACCTCCACGAGCACGGTCGACCTGGCCGAGGCGATCCTCACGCAGGCGAAGGTGGCCGTGGTGCCCGGTGAGGCCTTCGGTGCACCGGGCTACGTGCGGCTGAGCTTCGCGCTGGGCGACGACGACCTCGTCGAGGGGATCACGAGGATCGCCGACTGGGTCCAGCGGGGCTGAGGCGCGTGCGGGGGGCACTCGCCGGGAGCTGGCCGTCACCGATCACGCCGGAGCTCGTCGTCTCCGCGTCCGTGCGCCTGGGCGCGGTCCGCGTCGCGGAGGACGGCGGGGGGCGCGAGCACATCTGGTGGGACGAGCAACGACCTGACGAGAACGGTCGCACCGTGGTGGTCCGCCGGGGCGCCGACGGCGCGGTGGTCGACGCCAGCCCGCCCGAGGTGTCGGTGGCGTCCCGGGCGCACGAGTACGGGGGAGCGGGGTGGTGGCTCGACCGCGACACCCTCTACTACGTCGACGCCGACGACCAGCGCATCTGGCGCCTCGACCCCGGTGCCGATCCGGTGCCCCTCACCCCCACGCCACGCAACGACCGGGGGCTCCGCTTCGCGGACGGGATCGTCACCGCCGACGGCCGGTGGATCGTCTGCGTCGCCGAGGTGCACCCCGGCGAGGACCTGCACCCCGGTCCCTCGGAGGCGGACGACGCCGAGCCCCGGGACCTCCTGGTGGCGGTGCCGGCCGAGGGCGGCGCACCCGTCGCCCTGTTCGCCGAGGCCGACTTCGTCAGCTCGCCGCGCCTCGATCCCTCGAGCGGGCTGCTGGCGTGGGTGTCGTGGTCCCATCCCGACATGCCGTGGGACGCCACCCGCCTCTGGGTCGCCCAGCTGGACACGAGCGGCGCGAACCCCGCCCTGGTGGGGAGAGAGGTGGCCTTCGGCGGCCCCGACGAGTCGGTCCTCGACCCGCTGTGGGACGGTTTCGGCCACCTGTGGTTCGTGTCGGACCGCACCGGATGGTGGAACCTCTACCGAGCGGCCACGCCGGGACGGCCCACCGCGGACGTCGACGCGGTCGATCCGCGCGCAGCGGAGGCCGCCGTGCCCCACTGGGTGTTCGGCCAGCGCCGCTACGACCTGTTGAGCGACGGCCGGGCGGTCGTCGCGGTGAGCGCCGGCGGCACGGACCACCTGGTGGTCGTCGACCCGGCGGCGGGCAGCGCCGACCCGCTCGGCCTCGACGTGACCTCGGTGGGAGCGCTCGCGTCCACCGCCACCACCCTCGTCTGGGTGGGGGCGACGTTCAGCGACGAGCCCTCGGTCCGTGCGGCCCTCGTGGGGCGGCGCGGGGCGGTCGGTCCCGTCACCGTGCTGCGTCCACCCCGTGACCTCGGCGTGAGCAGCGCCTACCTGTCGCAGGGCCGGGCGATCACGTTCCCCACCGGGGCCGCGGACGGTGCCGACGAGTCGACCGTCGCCCACGGGATCTTCTACGCGCCGGCGAACCCCGACGGGCAGCTCGCCGCCGGCGAGCGCCCCCCGCTGGTGGTGATGATCCACGGCGGCCCCACCTCGAACGCCCGGAGCGAGCTCCGCCTCGTTGTCCAGTTCTGGACCTCACGTGGCTTCGCGGTGGTCGACGTGAACCATCGGGGGTCGTCCGGCTTCGGGCGGCCGTTCCGGGAGCTGCTCCGCGGCGGCTGGGGCGAGGTGGACGTCGAGGACTGCGCGGCAGCGGTGCGCTGGCTGGCGGAGCAGGGCCACGTGGACCCCGACCGGGCGGTGATCCGGGGTGGCAGCGCCGGGGGGTTCACCACCCTGATGGCGCTGGCGAGCACCGACGTCTTCGCCGCCGGTGCCTCGTACTACGGCATCGGCGACCTCTCCACGCTCGCCACCACCACCCACGGATTCGAGTCCCGCTACTTCGACTCGCTCGTCGGGCCGTGGCCCGAGGCGGCCGACCTGTACCGGGAGCGGTCGCCGATCACGATCGCCGACCGGATCTCCTCGCCCGTGATCGTGTTCCAGGGCAGCGAGGACCGCGTGGTGCCGCCCCAGCAGGCGGAGCAGATCGTCGACGCCCTCCGCCAGAACGGGGTGCCGCACGCCTACCACCTGATCGAGGGGGAGGGGCACGGCTTCCGCCGGGCGGAGACGGTCGCCGAGACGCTCCGCATGGAGTGGTCGTTCTACTCGCAGGTGCTCGACTTCCCGCACCCCGACGGGATCGATCCCACGGAGATCTGGCGGCCGTCGTGACGCACGGCACCGCACGGGTCGCGGACTGTCGAGGGCCGCGGCGACCCGGGTAGCTTCGAGTCCGTGCCACGAGTCCTCGTCACCGAAGCCATCGCCGAACGCGGCCTCGACCAGCTCCGCGCCGCGGGCCACGAGGTCGACGTCCGCCTCGACTTCACCCCCGAGACCCTGCCCGAGCTGGTGAAGGGCGCGAGCGCCCTCATCATCCGGTCGGCCACGAAGGTCACGAGGGAGGTCCTCGAGGCCGGGACCGATCTGGTGGTGGTGGGTCGGGCCGGCATCGGCCTCGACAACGTCGACACCTCTGCCGCCACCGAGCTGGGCGTGATGGTGGTGAACGCACCGCAGTCGAACACCCTGTCGGCCGCCGAGCACACGATGGCGCTGCTCCTGTCGCAGGCGCGGAACGTGCCGCAGGCCCACGCAGCGCTGAAGGCGGGGCGGTGGGAGCGATCGAAGTGGAACGGCGTCGAGCTGGCCGACAAGACGCTCGGCATCGTCGGGCTCGGTCGGATCGGCCGGCTGGTGGCACAGCGCGCCCTCGCCTTCGGCATGCGCCTGGTGGCGCACGACCCGTTCGTGTCCGAGGAGGCGGCACGCCGCATGTCGGTGGAGCTGCTCCCGCTCGACGAGCTGATGGCGCGCGCCGACTTCGTGACGCTCCACCTGGCGAAGACTCCCGAGACCATGGGCCTGATCGACGCCGACCTGCTGGCCAAGGCCAAGCCGGGCATCCGGATCATCAACGTCGCCCGCGGCGGCATCGTGGACGAGTCGGCGCTGGCGGACGCGGTGCGCTCCGGGCACGTCGGGGGTGCCGCGCTCGACGTGTTCTCCGAGGAGCCGTGCACCGAGTCGCCGCTCTTCGAGCTCGACGACGTGGTCGTCACGCCGCACCTGGGTGCCTCCACGGTCGAGGCGCAGGACAAGGCCGGCGACACGATCGCCCAGATGGTGCAGCTGGCGCTCGCGGGTGACTTCGTGCCCTACGCCGTGAACGTCAGCGCCGGGGAGGTCTCCGAGATCGTCCGGCCGTTCCAGTCGCTCGCCGAGAAGCTCGGGTCGCTGTACGCCGGCCTCGCGGGGCAGTCGCCCGACGCGCTCGAGATCACCTACGCCGGCCAGATCGCCGAGTACGACACGAGGATCCTCACGCTCTCGGTGCTCAAGGGCTTCTTCGGCGCCACCACCGACGTGCCGGTCAGCTACGTGAACGCTCCCCAGTTCGCCGAGGAGGCGGGCATGGAGGTGCGGCCGACCACGACCGTGACGTCGAGGGACTACGTGAACCTCATCACCATCTCCGGGGGCGGGCACTCGGTGTCGGGGACCCTCATGGGGCTGAACGGCCAGCCCAAGGTCGTGATGGTCGACGACGCGGCAGTCGACATCCCGCCGGCCGACCACATGCTCGTGGTCCACAACGACGACACCCCGGGCATGATCGGCGCCGTCGGCACCATCCTCGGCGGCGCCGGGGTGAACATCGGCGACATGGCCGTGGGGCAGACCGCCGAAGGCGTGGCGGCTGCCATGGTGATCGTCACCGACCGCCGCGTGGAGCCCGAGGTCGTGGCCCAGCTCGAGGCGACGCCGGGGATCTCGTCGGTCGCCGTCGTCCGCGGCTGACGCCTTCCCGGCCACCCCGCCATCCCGCCGGGCGGGCCGCGCCCCGCCGTCGTACGATGCCCTGGTGACCGCACGGGAGGGCTCTCGGGGCGTGTCCTTGCCGTGGCGGGCGGCGATCATCGGTTCCCACGTGGGCTTCCTCGTGGCGATGGCGGCCGGCGCCCTCGCAGCGAGGGCGTTCAGCATGCCGGAGGCTTCTGGCTACGCGCCCTGGTACCCGCCGGCCGGCATCCTGCTGGCGTACCTGGTGGTGACCGGCTGGCGCTTCGTGCCCGTGGCGGTCGTCGGCCGGTTGATCGCAGCCCTGCTGTCCCAGGAGGACCCACTCGCCGAGGGCGTCGTCCTGTTCCTCGTAGGCGCCGTCGCCGTGGTGCTGGTCTACGCCGCCGTGGCGGCCGCGCTGCGGCGGATCCGCATCGATCGCCTGGGCGTCCCGGAGACGGCCGCGTTCATGGCGGTGGGCGTGGTGATCGGCCCTGGCCTCGCCGCGCTCGCCCACACCGCCGTCGAGCGGTGGATCGCTGGGACCGGCAGCGGCTCGCTGCGCGTCGTCGTGCGCACCTTCTGGGTCGGCGACGCGGTGGCCGTCGCCACGGTGGTGCCGGCGGTGCTCGCCGTCCACCGGTGGTTCCGGAGCGGGCGACCGTCGCTGAACCGGCCGGTCTCCCCGGAGTCGGCCGAGGTGGCGCTCGCGCTCGCCCTGGTCGGCGTGCCGATCGTCGGCTTCGTGGTATCGGGTGACCTCGCGGCGTTCTGGCCGCTCGCCCTGCTGCCGGTCCTCTGGGTGGCGTTCCGCGCCGAGCCGGTGGTGGCCACGGCGGGGCTCCTCCTCACGAACGTGCTGACCGCGCTGGTGGTGCGGTTGGACCTCGGGCCGTCGCTCCCGCTGGTCCAGACGCAGATGCTGATGCTGTCCGCGTCGTCAGCGGGGCTCGCGGTGCTCGCGATCAGCACGGACCAGCAGAAGCGGATCGGTGACCTGCTGGCGCGCGAGGAGCGCTACGCCACGCTGGTGGAGCACTCGCCGGCACGGGTCATCCGCTTCGACGAGGAGGGGCAGGCCCTCCCCGTCGGCGACCAGGCGCCCGACGAGATCCTCGTGAACCTCGCCGCGAGGTGGGAGGCGTTCGGGCCCCAGGCGCTCGAGTCGGGTGACGTGCGGGTCCTCCCGTGGATGCTCGAGGGAGGCGACGGCAAGCAGTTCTTCGTCACGACGGTGGCTCGTGAGGCGTCGACGCCGGAGGGCGGCGAGTCGGTGCTCACCGTCACGAGCGACGTGACGGCCAGCCAGCGGAGCGAGGCCGAGTTCTCGATGCGCCTGCGGAGCGACTCGCTGACCGGGCTCGCGAACCTGTCGGAGGTCGACCGGCGTGTGGAGGAGGGCCTGGCGGCCGGCTCGCCGCTCGGCGTGGCGGTGGTGGACCTCGACCGCTTCCGGTCCGTGAACCAGGCGGTGGGCTACCTCACCGGGGATCGGATCCTGCAGGACCTCGCCGCACGGTTCGCCGCGTCGGTCCGCGACGGCGACGTCGTGGGTCGGGCCAGCGACGAGTTCGTGGTGGTGCTGTCGGCGCCGATCGGATCGAGCGACGCCGGGCGGGTGATGGAGCGCATCCTCCGCCAGGTCCACGAGGCGGGGGTGGTGCACGGCGTGCCGCTGAGCGCGTCGATCGGCCTGGCCTTCGCCGAAGGTGCGTCCGGAGGCCCGACCTCCGCCCGGCAGCTGCTCGCCGACGCGAGGGCTGCGATGGCGCTCCGCCGCAGCGGCGGGGGCGACGGGTGGACCCTGCTCGACGACGAGACCCGCAGGCGCCTCGGCCAGAGCCGGCGGTTGGCCGCCGAGCTGGGCTCCGCGGTCGAGCGGGACGAGCTGCACCTCGCGTACCAACCGGTGGTCGACCTCACGGACGGGTCGGTGACCAGCTTCGAGGCGCTCGTGCGGTGGACCCGCGAGGGCGGCGAGATCGTGCCGCCCGACGTCTTCATCCCCCTCGCCGAACGGGTGGGCCTGATCGGGGCGGTCACCGACTGGGTCCTCGGGCAGGCCATCGCCCAGCTGGGGAGGTGGCAGGCCGCCGGCGTCGGGGGGTTCGACGTGTCCATCAACGTGTCGTCGACCGACCTCCTCGACGACGGGTTCCGCGGGCGGCTGCTCGAACGGATCGAGGCGGCGAAGGTCGAGCCGGGCCGCATCCGGCTGGAGCTGACCGAGACGGCGGTGATGACCGACCCGGAGCGGGCGGTCCGGGTGCTCGGCGAGCTCCGTGAAGCCGGGATCACGATCGCCCTCGACGACTTCGGCACCGGCTACGCGTCGCTCTCGCTGCTCCGCCAGCTGCCGGTGGACGTCATGAAGATCGACCAGAGCTTCGTGTCGGGCCTCCCGGACCCCGCCGACGCGGCCGTGGTCCGCCTCATCGTGGGGATGGCGAAGGTGCTCGACGTGTCGGTGGTGGCCGAGGGCGTCGAGACCGCCGAGCACGTCGAGCTGCTGCTGGCTGCGGGCTGCCGCCAGGGCCAGGGCTACCTGTTCGCCAGGCCGTCCCCGTCGCCGGCGCCTGACCGGCTGATCGGGGAGGCCCAGCAAGCGTGGCGCCGCAAGGTCGCTCCGAGCTGAGCCATCAAGCAAGCCCCACGCGGTCGGTGACGGCGAGGGTGGCGGGATCGTGGCCCGTGAGGTGCTGGTGCGACACGGACCACAGTCGGTCGGCGGCGACCAACGTGCGGACGACCTGGTCGAAGCCGTCGGGCTGGATGCGTCCGACCTCGGTGAGGGCCCGGCCGTCCACCCGCACCGTCACGGCACCCTGGCCGGAGTGGCCCTCGTCGTACCAGTAGCCGAGCACCGTCGCGTTGCCGCGCTCCGCATCCCAGGTGAAGGCGTGGGGGTCCGAGCCGGCGTTGAGGCTCCCACCCTCGATGACCACCTTGTCGAGCTCGACGGGGTTCGTGGGGTCCGAGGTGTCGTAGAGGGAGATCTTGGCCCCTTCGACCCGGCCCTCGAGCGACGCCTCCATGCCCACGCCCAGCACCAGGTCCGGGCCCACGGGATGGAGGTAGTCGCTGAAGCCGGTGACCTTGAGCTCGCCGAGCACCTTGGGCGCCGTCGGGTCCGAGAGGTCGAGGACGTAGAGCGGGTCGATCTGGCGGAAGGTCACGACGTAGCCGCGGGTCCCGTCGAACCTGACCCCGTGGATCCGTTCCGTCGGGCCGAGGCCGACGACCTCACCGACCTTCGCGAGGGCCGGCCCCTCGGTCCGCAGCACGGTGACCCGGGAGCTGGACGGCTCCGCGCCCTCCATCGCGACGGCGCAGTCGGCCTCGGGCGGGCACGCCGGGCGGGCGATGCCCATCTGACCTTCCGTGGTGGTCGCGATCCGGAGGTCGCCCTCGTGCTCCGACATGGCGTACTGGCCGATCGAGTGGCCGGGCACCCGCCCGGAGGCGAGGTAGGCGGCGGGGCCGCTGGTCGAGATGTCGAAGCGGTGCACGTCGGTGTGCTGGGCGCCCTCGTCGTACTCGGTCGTGGCCACGTAGAGGCTGGACGTCGACGCGTAGGTCGCGCCGCCCGACGCCGTGAGCCCGACGGCGCTCAGCGAGTCGAGGCCGTCGGTGATGGTCAGCACGCTGAGGGTGGAGAAGCCGGAGAACTCGGCCGGGTGGTACATCGAGTCGCAGGGGACGAGCGGCGTGCGGGTGCCGTCCTCCCCGATGCGGGCGGGCAGCCAGTCGTCGATGGTGGAGCGCTCGATGGCGGCACGGTTCTGGATCTCGGCGGCGGACTCACCGCTCGGGACCTGGGGCGCCACCAGCTCCAGCCCCGTGGGGGTCTGCGTCTGGAGGACCAGCCGCACGGCCCCGCCCGTGAGGCGACCGGCGGTGACCTGTCCCTCCACGGTCACCGCGGTGGCGACGACCGGCGTGTCCCCGCCCAGGTCCACCTCGACGATCCGGGTGTCCATCGAGCCGATCCACGGCGAGCGGGCGGCACCGAAGCCGGGCTCGACCGGCATGGGCATCGGCTCGGGGATGCCGGGGCCGCCCGGGTACGGGGCACCCGGGTCGTCCGGCTCGACGACGGGGGAGCCGATCACGTAGGCGCGGTCTCCCACGAGCAGCATGGAGCTGGCGTGGACGTCGAGCTCGACGCTGCCGAGCAGGCGGGCGCTGCCGTCGATGCCGGCGACCGAGAGGCGGCGGTCGAGCACCGTGACGATCCGGCGGCCGTCGGTCTTCACGATGTCGGCCTCGTCGACGCCGACCTCCTGGTTGTTCGTGCCGGTGGGCGGGGCGGCCGACTGGGCGTCGGCGCCTCCTGCGGCGTTCTCCATGGCGACGCGCTCCCGGGCTGCCACGGAGGTGTCCATGGCCATCCCGCCCTCGAAGCCACGCCCGTAGTTGACGATCCCCGGGGCGCCTTCGAGCCCCCAGGGCCCCACGCGCTCCATGGCCTGGGCCTTCAACCACGCCAGGTGGTCGCCACAGCGGTCGTACGAGACGAGCGCAGCGACTGGAGCGGTCCGCAGCTCGGGCGTCGTCGTGGTGGGCGCGGCGTACCGGCTCTCGTCGGTGCAGCCGGCCACGGCGAGCGCCGCTGCGATGAGCCCGGCGACCGCGAGGGTCCTCCGGCGGTGGGTCCGTGTCGTCGTCATGCCGGTGTGACGACCGGCGCAGCGGTTCTGGTTCCCGCTGCCTCAGGCGGTCGTCGTCGTCACCGGCATCCAGCTGGGACGGCTCGCCTCGAAGCGCTCGATGTCGTCGAGGTGGCCGAGGGTGAGCCCGATGTCGTCGAGGCCCTCCAGCAGGCGGTGCTGCACGGCGTCGTCGAGCTCGAAGGCCACCTCGACGTCCGCGCCGGGAGCCGACAGCGTCTTGGTGCGCACGTCGATCGTGATGACCTGCGCCGGATCGGCTTCCACCGAGCGGAGGAGCTGCTCGCCGACCTCGGGCGACACCTCCACGCACACCAGGCCGTTCTTGGCCGCGTTGTTCCGGAAGATCGGGCCGAACTTCGGGGACACCACCGCCCGGAAGCCGTACTGCGCGATCGCCCACACGGCGTGCTCGCGGCTGGAGCCGGTGCCGAAGTTCGGGCCGGCGAGGAGGATCGTCGCCCCGGCGTACTGCTCCTGGTTCAGGACGAAGTCGCGCTCGTCGCGCCACTCGCTGAACAGGCCCTTCTCGAAGCCGGTGCGCTCGACGCGCTTGAGCCAGTCGGACGGGATGATCTGGTCGGTGTCGACGTCGGACCGGTCCAGGGGGACCGCGGTGCCGGTGATCTCGATGACGGGTTCCATGTGGTCCTCTCGTGCTCCGTGCGGTGGCTCAGACGGCGGGAAGGTCGGCGGGTTCGGCGAAGTGGCCGGCGATGGCGGTGGCGGCGGCGACGGCGGGGGACACCAGGTGGGTGCGGCCGCCGCGGCCCTGTCGGCCCTCGAAGTTGCGGTTGGAGGTGGAGGCCGAGCGCTCGCCGGGGGCGAGGGTGTCGGGGTTCATCCCGAGGCACATCGAGCAGCCGGGCTCGCGCCAGTCGAAGCCCGCGTCCTTCAGGACGCGGTCGATCCCCTCGGACTCGGCCTGCGCCTTCACCTGCTGGCTGCCCGGCACCACGTAGGTGCGGAGGCCGGACGCCACGCGCCGGCCCTTCGCGACCTCGGCGACGGCCCGCAGGTCCTCGATCCGGCCGTTGGTGCAGCTGCCGATGAAGATCACGTCGACCGGCACCTCCTTCATCGGCGTTCCGGCGTCGAGCGCCATGTACTCGAGGGCGCGCTCGGCGGCGTTGCGCTCGACGGGATCTGCGAACTCGTCGGGGGAGGGGATCCGGCCCGACAGCGGCACCACCTGGCCGGGGTTCGTGCCCCAGCTGAGGAACGGCTCGATCTCGGCGCCGTCGAGGTGGACCTCCTTGTCGAAGGTGGCGTCGGGGTCGGTGCGCAGCGTGCGCCAGTCCTCGAGCGCTGCCTCCCAGGCCTCGCCCTTGGGGGCGCGGGGACGGCCCTCGATGTAGTCGAAGGTGGTCTGGTCGGGGGCGATCAGGCCGGCCTTGGCGCCCGCCTCGATGCTCATGTTGCAGACGGTCATGCGACCCTCCATCGACATGGCCTCGATGACGGGACCCCGGTACTCAGCGATGTAGCCGATGCCGCCGCCCGTGCCGAGGCGGCCCATGATGGCCAGGATCACGTCCTTGGGGGAGACGCCGGGCCGCAGCTCGCCGTCGACCGTGATGGCGAGGGTGCCGAGGTCGCCCTGGGGCAGCGTCTGGGTGGCGAGGACGTGCTCGACCTCGGAGGTGCCGATCCCGAACGCCAGGGCGCCGAACGCCCCGTGCGTGGCGGTGTGGCTGTCGCCGCAGACGATCGTCATGCCGGGAAGGGTGAGGCCCTGCTCGGGACCCACGATGTGGACGATGCCGTTGTTGGCGTGGCCCATCGGGAAGATCGTGATGCCGAACTCCTCGGCGTTCGCCCGGAGCGTGTTGATCTGCTTGCGGGAGATCGGGTCCGCGATCGGCTGGTCGATGTTCGCCGTGGGGATGTTGTGGTCCTCGATGGCGAGGGTGAGCTCGGGGTGGCGGACGGTGCGGCCCGACATGCGGAGGCCGTCGAACGCCTGGGGGCTGGTCACCTCGTGCACCAGGTGCAGGTCGATGAAGAGCAGGTCGGGCTCGCCCTCGGCGTGGCGGACGAGGTGGCGGTCCCACACCTTCTGGCTGAGGGTGGTCGGTGCTGCCATCGGAAGCTCCTGGGGGTTGCGGATCTCACATAGTGGGAGTACGTTCCCACTTGTGGAGACCACTGTACGCGGCGCAGGGACCATCGACAAGGCGATGGCGCTGGTCGCCCTGGTCACCGAGCAGCCACGGTCGCTGGCCGAGCTGATCGACGCCTCCGGGATGCCGCGGGCCACGGCCCACCGCCTGGCGCAGGCCCTCGAGTCCCACGGCATGTTGCGCCGTGACGCGGACGGGCGGTTCGCCCTGGGCCTCCGCTGGATCACGACCGGCCAGCGTGCGGCCGCGGCGTTCCCCCTGGCGGACATCGCCCGGCCGCACCTGGAGGAGCTGCGGGACGTGACGGGGGAGTCGGTGCAGCTGTACGTGACCGAGGGCCGGCAGCGACGCTGCCTCGTGGCGGTCGACTCCTCCCACGAGCTGCGGACCATCGTGCCCACCGGGGCGCTCCTGCCCATGGAGCGCGGCTCGGCCGGGCGGGTGCTGTCGGGAGAGGCCGGCCGCTCCGGATGGGTGGAGACCGTCGGCGACCGCCAGGAGGGCGTCGCCTCGGTGTCGGCTCCCGTCACGGGCCCCGACGGCGCAGTGCTGGCGGCGCTCAGCGTGTCGGGTCCGATCGACCGGCTGGGCCGCACCCCCGGCCGCCGCCACGGGGCCGCTGTGGTCGAACACGCCGAGAAGATCTCGGCCGCCCTCGCCTGACGCGGTCGGGGTCAGTACTCGGGTCGGTGGGTGGCGGCCAGCTCGTCGCCCAGCTCCACCCAGTGCCGGTGCCGCTCGGCGTCGATCCGGCCGGCCTCCACGGCCTCGAGCACCTCGCAGCCCGGCTCGCTGCGGTGGGTGCAGTCGTCGAACCGGCAGCCGGCGCCCACCTCCGCGATCTCTGGGAACGTCGCCGCCAGCCCGCCGCCCGCGTCCCACAGCGCCAGGGCCCGCACCCCGGGGGTGTCGATGAGGAAGCCGCCCTCGGGCAGGGCGATCAGCTCGGCGGCGGTAGTGGTGTGGCGGCCCTTGCGGTCCCCGTGCCGGACCTCGGCGGTCGCCTGGCGCTCGTGCCCCAGCAGCGCGTTCACGATCGTGCTCTTGCCCACTCCCGACGCGCCGATGAGCGCGGCGGTGCGGTTGCCGTCCACCGAATGGGCCAGGCGGTCCAGTCCCACGCCCTCCGGAGCCGAGACGGCCACGACGTCGACCCCGCACGCCACCCGGCGGGCCGCGGCGAGGTGCTCCTCGGGGTCGTCGACGAGGTCGGTCTTCGTGACGACCACCAGGGGGGTGGCGCCGCCCTGGTGCGCCAGCACCAGCTCGCGCTCGAGACGCCGCGGTGCCACCCCGGGCTCCGCGGCCTGGACGACCCAGACGACGTCCATGTTGGCGGCGAGCACCTGGCCCCGGCGCGCCCCGCGGGCCGCCCGTCGCTCGAACCGCGTCCGGCGGGGGAGGATCGAGGCGATGCGCTCGTCCGCAGCGTCGAGTGCGACCCAGTCGCCGGCGACGGTGTCCTTCGCCGCGGTCGTCGTGGTGGCGCGCTCCGCCTCCGCGACGCGCCGCCACACCGTGACGACCCGCCGGTCGGTCCGCACGAGGCGCGCCGGCTCGGTGCCCTGGGGCACCGACGCCGCCTCCCACGCCGCCCCCCAGTGCGCGTCCCACCCGAGCTGCACGAGCTCCGCGCTGTGCGCCGGTCGAGGGGCCGTCATGGTCGGATCGTAGAGTGGCTCCGTGGAGCCTGACGTGGCCGCACCCGCCTCCACCCCACGCCGATGGGACGTCGGGGGCGCCGTCGGCGTCGTCGCAGCGATCGACGTGGGGACCAACTCCGTCCACATGGTCGTGGCGCGCCAGGC
>JBIQID010000036.1:20006-21115 GCA_044508215.1 Actinomycetota bacterium
GTGTGGGACCGGACCATCCTCCTCTGCGACATCGGCGGTGGGAGCACCGAACTGCTGCTGGGGCGGGGGGAGGAGGTGCTCGCCGCGCGGTCGTTCAAGGTCGGTGCGATCCGCCTCTCCCGCCGGTTCCTCCCGGACGGCGTCGGCGCTCCCGCCGAGGTCGAGGCGTGCCGCCGTGCCGTCCGCGACGCGGTGGCCCCGTTCGTGTCACACGTGCGTGCGGACGGCTTCGACGTCGTCGTCGGGTCGTCTGGGACGATCGAGACCCTGGTGGCGATGGCCTGCGCCCGGTCGTCCGTCCGCCCCCGGTCGCTGAACGCCACCAGCGTCACCGCCGCGGAGGTGCACGCGGTGGTCGACGAGATCGCCGCGTGCCGCAGCGTCGACGAGATCAGGCGGCTCGACGCGGTCGACGCCTCGCGGGCCGACATCCTCCTCGCCGGCTCCCTCGTGCTGGACGAGGTCCTGCGAGCGGCCGGTGACCTCGACCTCACGTTCTCGGACGGTGCCCTGCGCGAGGGCGTGCTGCTCGACGCGGCGCGGCGTGCGACCCCCTCGGACGACCACCACCTGCGCGACCTCCGCCGCCGGAGCGTGCTGCACGTGATGGAGCTCTGCGAGGACGACCCCGACCACGCCGTGCAGATCGCCTGGGTCGCCGACCGGCTCTTCGACGCCCTCGCCCCGCACCTCGGCCTCGCCGACGAGCACCGGGAGCTGCTCGAGGCGGGCGCCCTGCTCTCCAACGTGGGCCTGTCGATCTCGCACAGCAGGCACCACCAGCACAGCTACTACGTGATCAGGAACTCCGACCACCTGGTGGGCTTCACCGACGGCGAGGTGGAGCTGATCGCCCAGGTGGCCCGGTACCACCGGAAGGCGGCCCCGTCGGAGCGCCACGAACCCTTCGCCCGGCTGGGTGCAGCCGAGCGCGAGGTCGTGCGGGCGCTGGCCGCGCTGCTCCGGGTCGCGGTCGGCCTCGACCGGTCGGGCCGCTCCGCGGTGGACGAGGTCCGAGTCGAGGTCGGCTCCGACCGGGTGGTGGTCGGGGTGGGCCCGGCCGAGGCCGACCTCTCGTTGGAGCTGTACTCGGCGAACGAGCGCCGAGG
>JBIQID010000036.1:21215-23133 GCA_044508215.1 Actinomycetota bacterium
GGTGAGCTCCTCGGGCTCTCCCTGGCGACGCTTGCGCCGCTCGGCGAGCGCGTTCATCGGCACCACGATCACGAGGTACACGGCCAGCGCGATGAGCAGGAACTTGAGCGCAGCGTCGAGCACCGCGCCCAGCCGCATGATCACGTCGGGATCGCCGCCGCTGCCCTCCTTGAGGGTGACGGCGAAGCTGTTGGCCAGCCCGTCGCCGGGTGAGATCAAGGAGATGATCGGGCCGAGGACGCCGTCCACGATCGAGTTGACCACGGCGCCGAACGCAGCACCGATGACCACGCCGACGGCCAGCTCGACCGCGTTGCCACGCAGGATGAACTTCTTGAACCCTTCGAGCACCTGACTGCCCCTTTCGTCGGGAGACGGGGAGCACCTGCCCGCGTGGTCGCGGGCCATGACCCCCGACGTGACGATAATCGGGGTCCCTGGCACCGGCGCGGGATGCGCCGGTTCGGCGTGGTCAGACCTCGATGGCGCGGACGGTCACCGCCATGTCGCCGGAGGGCGCCTCGTAGTGGACGGTGTCGCCCACGCGGGAGCCCATGAGCGCGGCGCCCATCGGAGAGGTGGGGGAGATCACGTCGAAGTCGTCGTGCTGCTCCTCGATCATCCCGATGAGGTAGCGCTCCTCGTCGTCGTCGCCCTCGTAGGTGATCGTCACCACGCAGCCGGCCACCACCGTGGAACCGTCGCCGCCGTCCGCGATCACCGCGTTCTCGAGCAGCGCGGAGAGGTGGCCGATGCGCGCCTCCATCTTCCCCTGCTCGTCCTTCGCAGCGTGGTAGTCGCCGTTCTCCGAGAGGTCGCCCATCTCACGGGCGGCCTCGATCTTGCGGGCGATGTCGATCCGACCGGTGGTCGTGAGGTCCTCCAGCTCGGCCTTCAGGCGGTCGTAGGCGCTCTTGGACAGTTCGTAGATCTCGGCCATGTGGGGCCAATCTAACGGTGCCGGTCGGAGCGGTGGCCCCGCCCGCAAAGCGGGACGGACCAGCCACGGCCCCTTGCTACAGTGGTTGGCCGTGAACCGGCTCTCGACGCCCGAGATCGTAATTCCGTAGCGCACGTCGTCTTCGACGTGCGCGCCTCCGTCCACCTCGGTGGACGTTTTTCGCTTTTCGGAGCCCTTCCCGCCGCCCAGACCCCCCGAGGACCCTCGACATGACCACCGCCTCCACGAACACCCTCCGCATCGCCCTCGTGGGCGGCGACGGCATCGGGCCCGAGGTGATCGCCGAGGCCGCCAAGGTGGTCGAGGCCTCTGGCGTGCGCCCGGAGTGGCACGAGTACGACCTCGGGGCCCACCGCTACCTCGACGACGGCGTGGTGCTGCCCGACGAGGTGCTCGACGAGTGGCGGGGGCTCGACGCGATCCTCCTCGGCGCCGTCGGCGACCCCGCCCCGGGCGTGGCTGCGCCGGCCGGGCTCGTCGAGCGGGGGATCCTCCTGCGGATGCGCTTCGACCTCGACCAGTACATCAACCTGCGCCCGTTCCGCTTCGGTGGTCGCCCCGACGGCCGCCGCGTCGACTTCGAGGTCGTCCGCGAGAACACCGAGGGCACCTACGCCGGCGAGGGCGGCTTCCTGCGCAAGGGCACCCCGAACGAGATCGCCACGCAGGGCTCGGTCAACACCCGGATGGGGGTCGAGCGGTGCATCCGCTACGCCTTCGGCCGGGCGCAGGCCACCGAGCGGAAGCGCCTCACCCTCGTGCACAAGAAGAACGTGCTCACGTTCGCGGGCGACCTGTGGCAGCGCACGTTCGACGAGGTCGCAGCAGAGCACCCCGAGGTCACCACGAACTACCAGCACGTCGACGCGGCCTGCATCCACTTCGTGGAGCGGCCCGACCAGTACGACGTGATCGTCACCGACAACCTCTTCGGCGACATCCTCACCGACCTCGGCG
>JBIQID010000192.1:0-1291 GCA_044508215.1 Actinomycetota bacterium
GGCATCGGCTCGCCGGCGTCGAGGCGCTCCTTGATCTTGGCGTGGGCGATGTCGCGGGCCACCACGAGGGTGCCGGTGAGCGAGAGGCGGGTGGTCACCGGGTGCTTCGAGAGCTCGTTGCGGATGGCGTCCATCGGCTGGTTCAGGTCGATGCTCACCACGTCGCCGCCCAGCTGCTCGGGGGTGACTTCCGGCAGGTAGTGCGCCGGGTCCCGCTCGAGCTCCTCGAGGAAGACACCCTCCGAGGTGATCTTGCCGAGGGCCTGCCGGTCGGCCGAGCACGACACGGCGACCGCCACGGGGCACGACGCGCCGTGGCGGGGGAGGCGGATCACCCGCACGTCGTGGCAGAAGTACTTGCCGCCGAACTGGGCGCCGATGCCGAACTGACGGGTGAGCTCGAGCACCTGCTGCTCCAGCTCGACGTCGCGGAAGCCGTGGCCCAGGGGCGAGCCCTGCGTGGGCATCGAGTCGAGGTAGCGGGCCGATGCGAGCTTCGCCGTCTCGACCGCCATCTCGGCGGAGGTGCCGCCCACGACGATGGCCAGGTGGTACGGGGGGCAGGCGGCGGTGCCGAGGCTGCGCAGCTTCTCGTCGAGGAACTGCATCAGCCGCTGCGGGTTGAGGAGCGCCTTCGTCTCCTGGAACAGGTAGCTCTTGTTCGCCGAACCGCCGCCCTTCGCCATGAAGAGGAACTTGTAGGCGTCGCCGTCGATGGCGGAGATCTTGATCTCGGCGGGGAGGTTCGTCTTCGTGTTGACCTCGTCCCACATGGTGAGCGGGGCGAGCTGCGAGTAGCGGAGGTTCGACGTGAGGTAGGTGTCGAACACGCCTCGGGCGATGGCTGCCTCGTCGCCGCCGCCCTCGGTGATCACGAACTGGCCCTTCTTGCCCTTGATGATCGCCGTGCCGGTGTCCTGGCAGCTGGGGAGCACGCCGCCCGCCGCGATCGACGCGTTGCGGAGCAGTTCCTCGGCCACGAAGCGGTCGTTCGCCGACGCCTCGGGGTCCTCGAGGATGTTGGCGAGCTGCTGCAGGTGGCCCGGGCGGAGGAAGTGCGCGATGTCCTTCATCGCCGTGGCGGTGAGCAGGGTGAGGACCTCGGGCTCGACCCGGAGGAACCGGTGGCCCCCGGCCTCGAACGTGGAGACGCCGTCGGTCGTCAGGAGGCGGTACGGCGTGGTGTCCTCGCCGAGGGGGAGCAGGTCGCTGTACTCGAAGGCGGGCGTGTCGGACATGCATCGAACGTACCGCCGGGGGCATGCCGTGGCGGAACCGGGATCGGGTGCCG
>JBIQID010000192.1:1391-3203 GCA_044508215.1 Actinomycetota bacterium
ATGCATCGAACGTACCGCCGGGGGCATGCCGTGGCGGAACCGGGATCGGGTGCCGGAGGCACGGGTTCGGGGGTGCCGGGTGGTGCGGCGACTCGGCCTGGGGTGGCGGACGCGGCTTGGGTGGTGGGGTCGTAGCGGCGGCTTGGTTGGCGGCGGCCCGGCCGGGGGTGGTGCGGTGGCGGCCGCGGCTTGGGTGGTGCGGTGGCGGCTTGCCGCTGGATTGCTCGCTCGGGGGTTCGACCCGCTGGTCGCTCGGGTCGGCCGGGGCCCGCTGCGTCAGCCGAGGGCGACGGTGACGATCTGGGCCGAGGGCTCCCCACCCTCGCCGGCCAGGCCGCCCAGCAGGTAGGCGGTGCCGTCGAGCACCGCCACGGCCGCATCGGAGAGCGGGGCCGGCAGCGTGGCCACGTCGGTGAGGGTGAACGTGTTGGGGTCGAACCGCCGCACCGCCGCGCTCCGCCCGGCCGCCGTGCGGCCACCGGCCACGTAGACCTCGTCGCCCAGGGTGAACGCCATCGCGTTCGAGAGCGGCTCGACCATCTGCGCCACGACCTCGGTGGCCCGCGTGGTCACGTCCACGCGCTGGATCGACGAGAGGGCGTTCTCTCCCGAGCGGCCCCCGAAGACCCAGATGCTTCCCTGGCTGAACGCCACGGCGGCGGAGCGCACCGGCTCGGCCAGCGTGGTGAGCACCTCGAACGCGATGCCGTCACTGCTCACCAGGACGTCCAGCTGCGCGCTGCCGTCGGCTCCCGTCCCGCCCACCAGGTAGATCAGGCCGGTGGCGGGGTCGGTGACCGCCACGGCGTCGGTGCGGGGCGACGGGAGCGTGCCGGCCACCTGCTCCCGGTTCGCGCCGACGGTCACCGAGTCGATCGTGTCGAAGACCTGGTTGCGAGCGCCGCCGCCGTACAGGAACACCCGGTCGCCCACCGCCGCTGAGGCGCCGTTGTTGGTGTTCGTCGCCAGCACGGCGATGTTCGCCGTCTCACCCGACGCAGGGTCGAACTGCCAGATGCGGCGGGTGGACTGCGTCTCGTCGTTGATGCCGCCCATCATCACGATCGTCGAACCCACAGCGGCGGCGGGACCCTGGTACGTCGCGCCGGGGAGGGCGGCCGGATGGGGCGCCGCGGTCACGACGCGGGAGGGAGCGGTGGAAGCGGCGCGGGCCGTGGTCGTGGTGGTGTCACCGTCGGTGGCGACGCCGGGATCCTCGTCGCCGCCGCACCTCACCGCCACGACCATGAGGAGGATGAAGGCGCCCAGCCCGAGGCCGGCGGTTCGGAGGAAGCGCTGCCGACGCCGCGGACCCCAGTCGTCCCACGGGAGGGCCGGGCCGCCGCGGCCGACGGGTTGGATCGGCGACCACCCGGTGGCGCTCGCGTCGAACCCCCGCTGCGGTGATCCGCGTCGACCTCGGGAGGACCGGGAGCCGATCGGGGACAGGCCCCGGCTCTGCCCGCGCCCGGCCGAGGTCAGCCCGGGACGGCCTGGGCGACCGGGATGGCCTGGACGGCCCGGACGGCCCGGGACCCGGCTGCCGGATGGTCGGCTGCCGGGTGGCCGGGTGCCGGGTCGGGTGCCGGGTGACCTGCCTCCAGGGCGCCGAACGCCTCCGGGACCTGCTGCTCTGCCTGGCCGGCCTTCCGGTCCACTGGGTCGCGGACGTCGGGCGCCGCCGAGCCCCGCGCCGCCTCGACCGCCGCCCGATCCCGCGCCCGGCCGGCGTCCCTGGCCTGCACCGCCGCCTGCGCCTCTCGCTCGGCCGCCGGGTCCGCCTTCTGGCCCGCGTCCCTGGCCGGCCCCGCG
>JBIQID010000037.1:0-3586 GCA_044508215.1 Actinomycetota bacterium
TGAACCGGTTGTCGTCGAGAGCGTTCATCGGGTTGCCGTGGCCGAGGAACGCTGCGGGAAGGGTGCTCATGGTGATGACGCTATGCGTGCGCGGCCCGATCGCGGCGGGGAAGTGGCAGGGGCCGAGCGCAGCGCCAGGGCCGCCTGCACCAATGCCGAGTGGGTGAGTGCCTGAGGGAAGTTGCCGAGCGCCTCGCCGCTCGACGGGTCGATCTCTTCGGGGAAGAGCCCGAGCGGACCGCCGAGGCGCACCAGCTCGCCGAACAGGTCTTCGGCCTCGTCACGCCGGCCGATCGCTGCCAGCGCCTGCACCAGCCAGAACGAGCACGGCAGGAACGTACCTTCGCCCCCGGGAAGTCCGTCACTGCCGGGCGGGTAGCGGTACAGGAGCGGACCGCCGGCCGAGAGCTCCCGTCGGACGGCGTCCACGGTGCCGGAGACCCGTGGGCTGTCGGCGGCTTCGAAGCCGAGCAGCGGCAGCACGAGCAGCGCCGAATCCACGTCGTCGGATCCGTAGGTGCGGGTGTAGGCGCCGAGGCGGGGGTTGAAGCCGCGTTCGCGGACCTCCGCCGCGATGGCGGCGCGCTCCCGCTCCCAGCGCTGCACCTGGCGGGCCGGCGTCCGGTGGGTCGTCGAGATCGCGAGGGCGCGGTCGAGCGCCAGCCACGCCATCAGCTTCGAGTGCACGTGGTGCGCCGGAGCGCTGCGGACCTCCCAGATCCCGGCGTCGGGTCGACGCCAGCAACGGGCGACCTGGTCGGCGAAGCCACGCATCGCCCGCCAGGTCTCGGACCACAGCCGGTCCCCGGCACGGACCAGCAGCCAGGCAGCGTCGAGCACCCAGCCGTTGATCCGGCCGCGTAGCCCCGCTCCACGACGGGTGACGGTCTCGCCGGCCCCATCCGGAACCCGCCCGCACCCGGCCCGCCGACGAGGCGACCGAAGATCGGTTGCCCGTCGAAGCGCGGAACGCACAGCCAGTCGATCTCTCCGGCGGGTGTCACCAGCGCGGCGGTACGGGTGTCGCCGATCAGGCCGTGGTCGGCGATGCCGGGCGTGCTCGCATCCGGCGACGCGCCCATCACCGTGCCCCGAAGAGGACGCCCAGCATTGCGCCGTACGCGAGGTGCGCCACCACCGCCACGAACGGGGTGCGGCCGCCGTAGTTGAGGCCGAGCAGGCCCGGCGGCTCGAGAGCAGCGGTGGACGACGGGCCGGCGCGGGTGCTCGCGACCCGAGGGTGGACGCCGGCGACCAGCGGCACCAGGACCATGAGCGCCACCGCGACGTGCAGCGCTCCGAGCACCAGCCCGAGGAACCAACCGGCTCGGTCGAGCAGCGCGAACGTGGCGGCGTAGCCGAGCGCGAACCCCTGGCCCACCCCGAGGTGCACGAAGAACCCGGCGACCCTGGCTCGGTCGGGATCCTCGGTCACGATCGTCCCCAGCAGGAGCGGCAGGTCCAGTCGTGTGAAGCCCAGCATCTGCGCGGCGATCATCACCGCGGTGAGGACGCTGGTGGCGATCAGGCCGAAGGTGGCCCACGCTGCCCAGTCCATCGGCTCCCGTGTCCCCGGTCAGTGCTGGCCCGGGAACACGTCCTCCTCCGAGCGGTGCCAGACCGGGTGGTCGCCGGCGGTCTCGACGTTGAAGCCGTAGTCGAACACGAGGCTCCCGCCGAAGGTGGCGCCGATGCCGCCCGCGATCGCGATCAGGACCGAGAGGACCATGATCCCGACGGGTGTCGACGGGTGCCGGTCGTGGAGCGACCAGCGCCACAGGGTGTCCGCGATCGCTCCGAGCGTCACCGCAACCATGATCACGGCGTGGGTGTTGATGGTGCGACGCGCCTGCGTGCCCTGCTCCGACGAGGTCGCCCGATCGACCGCTCCGGTGATGGCGGCGGGCACGGAGACGATCAGGCCGGCGGCGAACAGGTAGGTGCCGGCGTGCCAGAGGTCCTCGGCCCAGCGGTTGCCGTCGCCGATCACCGACAGCACGTCGAAGACGGCCGCCAGGACGTACGCCCCGATGGGGATGTCGGTCAGCGGTGGGTGGAGGGGCTTCCCGGCCCACCCCCGGAGGCCCTTGAAGGTGCGGCCCCTCAGGGTGAGCACCGGTCGAACGGAGAACTTCCTCATGGCGTCTCCTTCTCTCGCACTAAAGCGAATATGAGTTCATCATAGAACGATCTCCGGAGGTGTCAACGGACCCGGAGTGGCGGGGCGGGACGCGGCTCGCGCATCATCTGCGCACCAACGGATCGAGGGGGCTGCGATGACCGACACGACTGCCGAGGCGACCTCGGACGACCTCGTCGACGAGCTCCGCACCTGGCTCGAGGAGAACTGGGACGCCGACCTGACCGTCGCCGAGTGGTGGCAGCGGCTCGGCCTCGCCGGCTGGGCGGCACCCGGGCTCCCCACCACGGCCTACGGCCGGGGGCTGTCCCGCAACGACTCGGTCCGCGTGCAGAACGAGATCGCCGAGTTCGGGGCGCTCGCCGCGCCGGGCGGCCTCGGCCTGCTCCTCGCCGCCCCGACCATCGCCACGCACGGGACGCAGGAGCAGATCGACCTCTACGTCCGCGACATCGTCACCGGCCAGCGCGCCTGGTGCCAGCTGTTCAGCGAGCCGGGCGCGGGATCGGACCTCGCGGGCCTCACGTGCCGCGCGGTCCAGGACGGCGACGAGTGGGTCGTCGACGGCCAGAAGGTGTGGACGTCGCTGGGCCACGTCGCGGACCTCGGCATGCTCATCGCCCGGACCGCCCCCGACTCGCCGAAGCACCAGGGCATCACGTGGTTCGCCATCGAGATGCACCAGCCGGGCATCGAGGTCCGTCCGCTCAAGGAGATGACGGGCCACGCGATGTTCAACGAGGTGTTCCTCACCGAGGCACGGGTCCCCGACTCGGCGGTGATCGGCGAGCGCAACCAGGGCTGGGCGGTCGCCAACACCACCCTCATGCACGAGCGGTCCGGCCTGGGTGCAGGCGGTGGTTCGGCCGCAGCGGGAGCCGCGATGCCCGGCACCGTCGCGGGAAACCTCGAGCGTCGCGCCGGCGACTTCGTGACGGCACGCTCCACCAAGAAGCGGCGTCGCAGCAGCCCGATCGGCGGCGGTGGGAGCGCCAAGCTGCTGATCGACCTCGCCAAGGGGAACGGCACCGCCGAGGATCCGGTCATCCGCCAGGACCTCGTCCGGCTGCACGTCCTGGGCGAGCTCGCCCGCTTCAACAACCTCCGCCTCAAGGCGGCGAAGAAGGCGGGTCGCGACATCCCGGGGATGGCCAACCTCGCCAAGCTCTCGATGAGCGACATGATGCGGCTCAACCGCGACGTCGGCCTGCGGGTCGTCGGAGCGCAGGGGATGCTGCACGCCTACTCCGACGACCAGCGAGAGGCGATCGACCAGGCGACCGGCAACCCGTTCCTCCCGATGGTCACGGGCACCGCGCTCTGGGCGCAGGCGCCGCCCATCTACGGCGGCACCGACCAGATCCAGCGCAACATCATCGGCGAGCGCGTCCTCGGCCTCCCCAAGGAGCCGAACAACGACAAGACCGCGCCGTTCTCGTCGCTCCC
>JBIQID010000037.1:3686-17819 GCA_044508215.1 Actinomycetota bacterium
CTGCGGCTGCGGCGACGCGGTAGGGCTCGGAGCCGGCCCACGACTTCGGGCCGTAGAGCGGGTCGCCGCTGTAGGCGCGGGCGGCGCGCAGGAAGCCGGCCTCCGTGTCGAGCGGCAGGTCGCCCGCCGCCCGGCACAGGTAGCGGCCGGCGGTGAACGCGGCGTCGTAGAGGTTGTTCGGGTCGGCCCGGCCGTCGCCGCTCGCATCGACGCCGTTGCGCAGCCACGTGGAGGGGATGAACTGCATCGGCCCGACGGCTCGGTCGAGCACCGGGTCGCCGTCGAGGAGGCCGAGGTCGGTGTCGGTGATGCGCTTCGTGCGGTTCGTGCCGTCGAGCACCGGTCCGAGGATCAGCGGGAGCGTCGTGCCGTCGGCGCCCGGGACCGCGCCTCCGTAGGTGCCGTGACCGGACTCGGTCCGGCCGATCGCGGCGAGCGCCCACCACGGCAACCGACACGCCGGATCGGTGACCTCCATCAACGCCGTGGCGCGGAGGTACGCGTCGAGCGCCCGGGCGGGGATCCCGAGGTAGCCGTGGCCCCGCGCAGCTGCTCGTGCCGATTCGACCGCCGTGGTGGCCTGGTCCAGCTGCTGCCGGGCCACGTCGAGCGCCGCAGCCGCCTCGGCGCGAGCCGCCAACGACGTGGTCCGGTGCGACTCCACGTCCGCGGCCCGCCGACCCAGCCGGGCCCGCTCGGTCTTCCACTGCACGGCCGTCTCCGCGAGGTCGTCGCTCAGGTGGCGGGACAGCGTCCGCTTCGCCTGCGCGTCGCCGGGGGAGGCCGAGGCCAGCACGCTCGCCAGGTCGGAACGGCCTCCGCCCGTGACCATCGCCTGCGCCACCAGCTCTCGCAGGCGCAGGTGCGTCTCGGAGGCCCGCTCGCTGGCTCGCCGGTCGTCGGCGGAGAGACGTCGGAGCTCGGCATCCGCCTGCTGCAGCTCGCGCTCCACCCGCTCCAGTCGTTCGGTGGCGTCGGCGGTGGCGAGCTCGGCACGGCGCAGCGACCCCTCGGCCTCGGTCAGCCGCTCCTCGGCCGATCTGACCGCCGACAGCGCGGGAGCGGCGGCGCTCGGCACCCCGGTCGGCAGCGGCGTGTTCGAGCCGATCGCCGGCCACAGCTCCTCGGGGATGGAGCCCGTGCCGGTCGCACCCTCGGGCGGGATGTGCACCGGCGGGAGGTCAGCCGGGATCGACACCGGGATCGAGGTGGTCGTGGAGGTCGGCGCGCTCGACGTGGGCGAGGTGCTCGACGGCCCGGCCGTGGTCGAAGGGCTCGACGCGGGCACGGAGGTGGTGGTGGAGGTCGGGTCCTGCGCCGCGACGTCGGGCACCTGGACCAGCGTGACGGCGAGCGCGGTCGACACCGCGGCGACGAGCGTCGACCGCCATCCGGCGCGCGCCGAAGGTGTGCCCCACAACTTCACCACGGGCCAAGCGTACGGGGAGGGCCCTGCAACGGCACAAGGGCCCGAGCGACCGACCGTAGGGTGGCCGGCATGACCGCACCGACCGCCCCCGCCGTGAACATCCACAAGCTCTTCCCTGCCGGCTTCCAGGGCCTGTCCGGGATCGAGGATGCGCTGAAGCAGACGCCGCTCAGCGGCACGATCCGTGAACTGGTGAAGCTGCGGGCGTCGCAGATCAACGGCTGCGCGTACTGCCTCGACATGCACTACAAGGACGCCCGCGCCGAGGGCGAGACCGAAGAGCGCCTCTACATGCTCCCGGCGTGGCGCGAGGCCACCGTGTACACCGAGCAGGAGCGGGCGGCGCTCGCGCTCACCGAGGCGGTCACCCTGATCTCGGGGCAGATCCCGGCCGACGTCGAGGCCGAGGCACGGGCGCAGTTCGACGACGAGACCTACGCCGCCCTCGTGTACACGATCGCCATGATCAACGTCTGGAACCGGCTGGCGATCGCCAACCACGCCGAGCCCGGCCGGTACCGCCCGCGCCGCACCGAAGCGCCTCCCGCAGCGTCCTCCTGAGCGCCCGACGGCTGCTGTCCCGGCCCTCGTCAGCGCCGCCGACAGCCCCGACAGCCCCGGCAGGGCCCTGCCAGGAGGGCGTAGCGTGCGCCCATGGCGCTCCCCACCCCTGCACCCGATCGCACCGCCCTCGTCACCGGCGCCTCCTCCGGCATCGGTGCGGCGCTGGCACGAGAGCTGGTCGGTCGCGGCCACGGCGTCGTGCTCGCAGCGCGCCGCGCCGGTCCGATGGAGGAGCTCGCCGGGGAGCTGTCGGCCCGAGGGGTCCGGGTGGAGGTGGTGCCCGTCGACCTGGCCGACCGGGCCGCCCGTGCCGAGCTGCCGGAACGGATCGCCGCGCTCGGCCTCACGGTCGACGTGCTGGTGAACAACGCCGGGTTGTCGACCACCGGGTCGGTCGCCGACTCCACCCCCGAGGCCGAGATGAACATGGTCGAGGTCGACGTGGTCGCGGTGGTCGACCTGTGCACGCGGTTCCTCCCCGGGATGGTCGAGCGCGAGCGTGGCGCAGTGCTCAACGTGGCCTCGACGGCAGCCTTCCAGCCGTTGCCCGGGCAGGCCGGGTACGCGGCGTCGAAGGCGTTCGTGCTCTCCTACACCCGCAGCCTGGGCGGCGAGCTGCGCGGCTCCGGAGTGACCGCCACCGTGCTGTGCCCGGGCCCCGTGAAGACGGAGTTCGGGGCCACCGCCGGCTTCTCCGACGACGAGCAGGGCGCGCTGCCCGGCTTCATGTGGGAATCGCCCGAGTCGGTCGCACGGGTGGCGATCGACGGGCTGGCTGCCGGCAATCCCGTCGCCATACCTGGACCCGCCAACCGGGTGGCTGCCATGCTCGCCCACGCCACCCCGAAGCAGCTGCTGGTACCTCTGCTCGCCAGCCGCCACCCGGCGCTCCGGCGTCGTCGCTGAGGCCACGCCACAGCGACGGGGGCGGGCACCGACCAGGAGGACCAGACCATGCCAGCAACGGTGATCTCCGGAGGACTCGTCTTCGACGGCTCCGGGAGCCCGGGCCGCCGAGCCGACGTGCTGGTCGAGGACGGCGTGGTGACGGCGGTCGACGCCACGGTCGCTCCCCCGGAGGGCGCTGAGGTCATCGACGCCGCCGGCTGTTGGGTCACGCCCGGCTTCATCGACATCCACACGCACTACGACGCCGAGCTGGAGTTCGCCCCGGCGCTCACCGAGTCGGTCCGCCACGGGGTCACCACCGTGCTCATCGGGTCGTGCGGTCTGTCGTTCGCGGTGGGCGATCCCGAGGACCTGGCCGACATGTTCTGCCGGGTGGAGGGCATCCCACGCGACGACGTGCTGCCCAAGCTGCGCGAGGTCGTCGACTGGACGTCGCCCGCGGGGTACCTCGACCACCTCGAGACCCTGCCGCTCGGTCCCAACGTGGTCTCGCTGCTCGGCCACTCTGCGATCCGGGCGCACGTGATGGGGTTCGGCCGCTCCGTCCAGGACGGCGTGACACCGTCGCCGTCCGAGCTGGACACGATGCGCCGGATGGTCGCCGAGGGCCTGGACGTCGGCTACCTCGGCCTGTCCATCAACACGCTGCCCTGGGACAAGCTCGACGGCACCCGGTACCGCAGTCGGCCCACCCCGTCGGTGTTCGCCTCGTGGCGGGAGTACCGCCGGCTGGTCGAGCCGGTCCGCGACCGCGGCGCGATCTTCCAGGCCGTCCCGAACATCCAGACGCGTTGGAACCTGGCGCTCTTCGCCGCGATCGCGTCCCGCGTCGGCCACGACCCGCTGCGGACGATGCTCATCTCGATGGCCGACACCGTGTCGATGCGCGGCACGCACAAGGCGCTCGGCGCGTTCCTCACGGCAGCGAAGCGGCTCCTCGGCGCCGACCTGCGGATGCAGTCGCTGCCGAACGTGTTCGACATGTGGATCGACGGCCTCGAGAACCCGGTGATGGAGGAGATCGGCGCCGGCACCGAGGTGCTCCACCTCGACCGCTCGGTGCGCGGCGAGCTGATGTCCGAGCCCGGTTGGCGCCGCCGCTTCCGCGAGCAGTGGACCAACAAGATCCGCGGCCGCGTGTACCACCGGGACCTCCGCGAGGCCCGGATCAAGGGGGCGCCCGACCCGTCGATCGTGGGCAAGACCTACGCCGAGGTCGCGGCGGAGCGCGGCATGGACCCGCTCGACTGCTTCATCGACCTCATCGCCGAGCACGGGACCGACCTCCGCTGGCACACCGTGATCGCGAACGACCGGCCCCGCGAGCTGGAGTGGATCGCCGCGCACCCGCAGGTGCTGATCGGGTTCTCCGACGCCGGCGCCCACCTCCGCAACATGGGCTTCTACAACTTCCCGCTCCACCTGCTGCGCATGGCGCGCCGCGCCGAGCAGGAGGGGCGGTCCGGCATCTCGCCAGGGCGTGCGGTGCACCGCCTCACCGGCGAGCTGGCCGACTACCTCGGGGTCGACGCCGGACACCTGCGGGTGGGGTCGCGGGCAGATGTCGTGGTGGTCGACCCGGACGGCCTCGACGGATCGCTCGACGAGCTGCACGAGGAGGCGATGCCCGGCTTCTCCGACCTGCGGCGCCTCGTCCGACGCAACGACGCCGCGGTGCGGGCGGTGCTGGTCGACGGGCGCCTGGCGTGGGACGGACACGAAGCCGCTCCCGACCTCGGCAAGGCCCGCGGCTACGGGCGCCTGCTCCGCGGCTCCTACTGAGCGCCGCCTGACGGGCAAGGACAGCCCGACGCGGCTCCTACCGGCCGGCCCGCTCCGGGCGCGGCACCGGCACCCGCATCAGGTCCTCGGCCACGAGCGCGTCGGGGAAGTGCACCGTCGCCTCGGCGAGGAACTGCGACGGGTCGTCGTACCGCTGCGAGAAGTGGGTGAGGAGCAGGCGCCGCGCGCCGGCCGCGGCAGCGAGCTCGCCGGCCTGGCCCGACGTCATGTGGCCCCACTGCTCGGCCAGGTGGGCGTCCGCGTCGACGAACGTGGACTCGCACACGAGCAGGTCCACGTTGCGCGCCAGCTCGAGCGCGCCGTCGCACCGCCGGGTGTCGAGCACGAACGCCACTGACTGGCCGGCGTCCCACTCGCCGACCTCGTCGATCGACACCGTCCGCCCGCCGGCCTCGATGCTGCCCTCGGCCACGAGGCGGCCGACGTCGGGCCCGTCGATCCCGAGCTCCGCCAGGCGGTCGGGGAGCAGGTGCCGGCGCGGTGGCGCGCCGACCCTCCATCCCATGGAAGGGATGCGGTGGTCGAGCGGAGCGGTCGACAGCCGGAAGCCCGGCTCGTCCACCACCACTGCGGCCTCCTCCTCCACTGGGTGCAGGTGCAGGTCGAGGGCCAGGTCCATCACCGAGCAGCTGATGAGGCGCTCGATGTAGACCTGCCCGCTCGCCGGGAAGTGGAGGTGGAGGGTGCGGTCCCGCTGCGTGTGGGCGAGGCGGGCGAGCATCCCCGGCAGCCCCAGGCAGTGGTCGCCGTGCAGGTGCGTGATGCAGATGCGCGTGATGCGGGTGGCGCGCACCTCGGCATGGAGGATCTGCCGCTGCGTGCCCTCACCGGGGTCCACGAGCACGCCCTCGTCGTCCCACAGCAGCAGGTAGCCGTTGTGGTTGCGGTAGCGGGTGGGCATCTGGCTGGCGGTCCCGAGGATCACCAGCTCGCGGTCGGACATCAGCCCATCATGGGCGACGGCCGGCAGCGAGGGCGGCGAACTTCTCGGCCACGGGGCGGGGACGGCGGTCGACGTCGAACAGGCCCACCTCGGTCACCTCGTGGATCGGCACGGTGAGCATGGTGTGCCAGTCGTACTGGTCGCCGCGGCTGTACCAGCACACGCCGTGCACCGGGAGGCCGTCGACCCGCATCCCGTCGAGGCAGGCGACGAGGGCGTCCAGCCACCGCGGGCCGTCGTCGACCGGAAGCCCGAGGTTCGAGGTCTCGGCCACCCAGAACGGCCGTCGGTAGCGGTCGAACCACGCACGGGCCTCGCGGTCGTAGGCGGCGATCCGCTCCTCGATGGTCAGCGGCTCGTCCCGCTCGCCGTGCACGTTCACGCTGACCGGGTACATGTCGTGGCCGGCGACCACGTGGCGATCGGGGCCGGCGAGCTCGGCGATGCGTCCGAGCACCCGGTCGTCCACCACGTCGGCCACGTCGGCGACCTGCGGTCGCGGCTCCACGCCGAAGTGGAGGTCCCAGACCAGCTGGCCGAGTGCCCGTGCCTCCTCCGCAGCGGGCTCGTGGTCGGGGGTGACGGCCACCTCGCAGCCGAACCCCTCGGCGCCGATCCACCAGCCGTCGCGGTCGGCCTCGACCCGGCGGATGCCCTCGAGGTTCGCGAGCGTGACGTTGGCGAGGGCGGAGAAGAAGTCCTCCCGCGAGGCCCGGCGGTCGTTCCACATCCCCATGAGGGCGGAGAACGACGCCGTGATCATCGGTTCGTTCACTGGCGTGAAGAAGCGGGGGTCGGGGTAGCGGGCGAGGAAGGCGTCCACGTAGCGGCGGAACCCGTCGACCCACGTGGGGTCGCAGAACCCGGCGTAGTGGTCGGGGAGGCCGAAGTGGCACAGGTCGACGATCGGGATCAGCTCGTGGCGCTCGCACGCCGCCAGCGCGCGGTCCCAGAGCGTCCAGTCGTAGGTGCCGGGCTCGGGCTCGGTCAGCCGCCACGGCATCCCGTAGCGCCAGAGCCGCACGCCGAGGCCGGCCACGTCGGCGAGGTCGGCGTCCTGGCGGTCGAGGTGGCCGCTGGCTGCGAGCTCGTCGACACGGACCTCTCTCCCTTCGTGGAGCACGAGCGGGTCCGATGCCTCCTCGCCGACGGCGACTGCGAAGTCCGGGAACTGCATGGGGCTGCAGTCTGGTCGGCGACACTGTCCCCATGGCGTCGTCCCCCCGAGAGGTCGTGATCGCCCCGACGGGCACGGTCGTGAGCCTGCACGTGGGGGTCCCGACGGAGCGGTGGGACCCCATCAGCGAGCGCTGGTTCACCACCGGGTTCTGGAAGGAGCAGGTCGACGAGCCCCGTTGGCTGTCGCGGCTGAACCTCGACGGCGACGGGCAGGCGGACCTGCAGCACCACGGCGGTGTCGACAAGGCGCTCCTCGCCTACGCGTCCAGCCACTACCCGCGCTGGCGGGAGGAGCTGGGCAGCGACGAGTTCGGGCCCGGTGGCTGGGGTGAGAACGTCACCGTCGACGGCCTCGACGAGGAGCTCGTCTGCGTCGGCGACACCTGGCAGGTCGGCGACGCCGTCGTGCAGGTCACCCAGGCGCGCCGTCCGTGCTGGAAGCTGGAGGCCAGGTGGGGTCGGCGTGGCCTGCTCGACGCCACGCAGCGCACCGGGCGGACCGGTTGGTACCACCGGGTGCTGCAAGAGGGCCTCGTCGGCCCCGGCGACCGGCTGGTCCTCGTCGACCGGCCGCACCCGTCGTGGCCCGTGATCCGAGCGTCACGCGTGATGTCCGACCGTCGAGCCGACCTCGGAGACGTCGCCGGGCTGGCCGACGTCCCCGAGCTGTCGGGCTCATGGCGTGGGGTGCTCCACGACCGCCTGCGCGGACGGCCCGAGGACCCCTCCGCCCGGATCGAACCGTGAGGTCGCGACACCGCGGCCCGCGTCAGCGCTCCTCGTCGGGGCGCCAGCCGCCCTTCTTCCGCCGGCGCGACCGCTGCTCGCTCCCCTTGTAGGTGCCGAGGGGCGTGAGCCGGCGGACCGGCCGGACCAGGTCGGCCTGGTGCTCCATCACGGCGTCGAGGTCCTTGTAGGCGCCCGGCATCTCGTCGAGCACCGCCGCGGTGCTGCCGGCGAAGACCTTGCCGCCGGCGCGGGCGATGGCGGCCAGCTCCTCGTCGAGCGACAGCTCGGCCCGGGCGCGACCGCGGCTGCGGACCCGCCCGGCGCCGTGGCTGCACGACTCGAACGACTCCGGGTTGCCGAGGCCCACGCCCAGGTACGTGGCGGACCCCATCGAACCGGGGGTGATCGTGTCGGTGCCCTCCGCCGCCTTCACGGCACCCTTGCGGTGCACCCACACGTCGCGCTCGAAGTGGTGCTCGAAGGTCGCGTCGTTGTGGTGGATGTTCACGATGCCGTCCCACTGCATGACCCCGGGGAAGCGGCGCTCGACGATGTCGCCGATCGCCTCGAGCATCCGTTGGCGGTTCCGCTCCGCGTAGAGCAGCCCCGCCTTCATCGCACGCTCGTAGCACTCGCCCACCTCCGCCCAGCGGTCGCCGGCGTCGTCGGCGCGCGGCAGCCAGGCCAGCCCGGGATCAGGCAGGTCGTGGCCGCGCTCGTGGCAGTGCTCGAGCGCCATCCGGTGGAAGTTGTTGCAGATCGCGCTGCCCACGCCGCGCGAGCCCGAGTGCAGCATCACCCACACCTCGTCCTCCGGGCCGGCGAGCAGCTCGATGAAGTGGTTGCCGGATCCGAGGGTGCCCGCCTGGGCCAGCCCACGCTGCTCGAACGCGTCACGGGGGAGCGGACGACCGGTGCCGGGCTTGGTCGACTGCGACGTGGTGAGCTCCAGCCTGGAGGCGGCGGATGCCTGCTCCATGGCGTCGTAGGCCGCTGCGAGCAGCTCGGTGACCATCCGGTCGGGCGGCGGGTCACGGTGCGCCTCGTTGCCCGACGGGATCGTGGTCTGGACCCAGCCCATGATGTCGTCGCGGGCGATCGCCCCCGGCGCACCGGAGCGGGTCGTCACGGGCGCGAGCACCTCGTCGGTGGTGAGGGTGGTCGGCACCACGGCCATCCCACACCCGATGTCGTTGCCCACCGCGTAGGGCGACAGCGCTCCGTCGAGGGCCAGCACCGCGCCGATCGGCACCCCGTAGCCCTGGTGCCCGTCGGCCATCACGGCGACGTGGTGGTGGGCGACGGGGAGGTTCGCGCAGTCCTGCGCCTGGCGGAGCGCACCCTCCTCGAGCTCCGGTGCCCAGGACAGGACCGGCAGGCGGGCTCCCTCGAAGTGGTGTGGAGGCATGACACCGAGCTACCCGACCGGCCCGGCCTCTTCAAACGGATTCGTGAGAGGGGGTAGGGACATCGTGGGAGCCGTCACCTCAGACGTGCACCGGGAGGAGCAGCAGATGGACGACCTCGAGGTCGTGCGGAGGATCACCGCGCTGAGCGAAGAGGAGCACCGGCTCGAGCAGTCCCACGTGGGGGAGAAGCTCGGCGACGAGGAGCTGGACCGGCTGAAGGAGATCGAGGTCGCCCTCGACCAGTGCTGGGACCTCCTCCGGCAACGGCGCGCCCGCCGTGCCAGCGGGCTGGACCCCGACGGCGCCGAGGTCCGACCCGAGGGAGTGGTCGAGGACTACCAGCAGTAGACGCCGGCTCCTGCTGGCTCGATCGAGCCGACGGTGCCGTCGAGCCGGCGCGGCGCGGGTGACGCCACCAGCGTGCAACGATGACGCCCATGCAGATCGTCGTGGCAATCGATGGCTCGTCCGGCTCGAAGACCGCACTGCGGTGGGCGCTGCACGAGGCCGAGCTCAGGTCGGCATCGGTGAAGGCGGTGCTGGCCTGGACGTACCTCGAGCAGCGCCACCCCGACGGCTCGAGCGACTTCCAGGCCGGCTACACCGAGGACGACGCACGAGCGGCGCTCGATGCGGCGGTCTCGGAGGTCACTTCGGGCGCCGGTGTGCCCGCCGTCGAGGTGGCCCAGGAGGTGGTCCTCGACCTCCCGGCACGGGCGATCGTCGAATCGGCGGAGCGCGCCGACCTCCTGGTCGTCGGCGCCCGAGGACTCGGCGGGTTCCAGGGCCTGCTGCTCGGCTCGGTCAGCGAGCGGGTGCTCGAGACGGCGCCGTGCCCCGTGGTCGTGATCCACGAAGCGGACGACCTGCGCTCCGACGGGCCGGTCGTGGTCGGGATCGACGGTTCGAAGGTGGGCGTGCAGGCGCTCCACTGGGCTGCCGAGGCGGCCCGTGCCCGAGGCAGCGCCATCCGCGTGGTGCACGCCTGGCAGGTGCCCGGTCTCGGCGGGCTCTCGCTCCAGGGATCGGTGCTCGGATCCGCGGAGCTCGCCGCCGAGCAGGTGGTGCAGGACGCACGTGAGGACCCGTCGTTGGTCGGGCTGGACGTCGACGCCCGCCACGTCATGGGCTCGCCTGCCCAGGCGCTGTTCGATGCCGCCGAGGGTGCGTCGCTCGTCGTCGTCGGCACCCGCGGCCACGGCCGCTTCGCGAGGGCGTTCCTCGGATCGACCAGTCGCCAGGTGGTGCGGCACGCGACGTGCCCGGTGGCCGTCGTCCCGCCCGCCATCTGACCGAGACCCTTCGGGAGGCCGCAGCCGGACGACCGACCGGTCGAGCGGTTCCCACAGCCACGTTCGCCACACCAGGGGGTTGCAGGTGGAGTTCGGGATCTTCATGAACGGCTACCACCCGGGGCCGGGAGCACACGACACCGAGGCCGAGCACGCGATGCTGATGCGCGAGCTCGACTACTGCGTGGCTGCGGACCGGGCGAACTGGAAGTACGCCTGGTTCGGGGAGCACCACGCGCTCACGGAGTACAGCCACATGTCGGCGCCCGAGGTGGTGATGGGCTGGGCTGCGCACGCCACGGAGCGCATCCACCTCGGTTCGGGGATCATGAACCTCTCGCCGCGGGTGAACCACCCCGTCCGCAACGCCGAGCGGGCGGCCATGCTCGACCACCTCACCGGCAACCGCTACGAGTGGGGCACCGGTCGCGGCGCTGGATCGCACGAGATCGCCTCGTTCGACATCCTGGACAAGGACTCGACGAAGGCGGAGTGGGAGGAGGTGATCCGCGAGATCCCGCGCATGTGGGAGCAGCGTGACTACACCTTCGACGGCGAGCACTTCCGGGTCCGGACGCCGCACAACATCCTCCCGAAGCCCTACGGGAAGGGGCACCCGCCGATCTGGATGGCGTGCGGCAACCCGCCGAGCTTCGCCCGTGCCGGCGAGCTGGGGCTGGGCGCCATCGCGTTCAACTTCGAGCCGATCTTCGACCTGAAGCCACGGGTCGAGGCCTACAAGGAGGCGGTCGCCGCCTGCACCGACCCGATCGGCCAGTTCAAGAACGACAACATCATGATGACGAACGCCATGGTGTGCCTTGAGGACCGCGACCGGGCCCGCCAGATCGCGCTCGGCGCCGGTCGCGGCTACCAGTACTCGCTGGTCGCGCTCTACCACGACACGATGCCCCGCAAGGAGGGAGCGCCGATCTGGCCCGAGCCGCCGTTCCGCATCGAGGACGAGGAGATGCTCGACGAGCTGATCGCCGCCGGGGTGATGCTGTGCGGGAACCCCGAGGAGGTCTGCGAGCAGCTGGAGGCCTACCAGAGCGTCGGCTGCGACCAGGTGGTGTTCTCCATGGGGCCCGACGGCGTGCCCTACGACGACGTCATCGAGATGATCGAGCTGTTCGGCACGAAGGTGATCCCGGAGTTCGACCGGGACCCGGTGCACTCCACCACCCGCTACCGCGAGCAGGCCGTGCCCAAGCACCCCGAGTTCGCGCACCCGGTACCCGACGTGTCGGTGGAGGTGCTGCCGGCGCACGCGATCCCGCCCGGCGCCTGACCGAGGCATCCCGCCGGGCCCTGCGCTTCTGCCGTTCCGTTGCGTAGGAACCGCCGGATCCCGGCGGTCCTACGCAGCAGAACGCGAGGTGGGGGTCAGAGGTCGGGTGGGGGTCAGAGGTTGGCGTCCAGCCAGGCGATGCGCTGGGTCAGCCAGCTGCCCAGGTAGGCGCCGTTGTCGTTCTGGCCCGGGAACCAGCCCCAGCGGGCTCCGTCGACGGTACGCACCGGGTCCATGGCAGCGTCACGAGCGGGGAGGGCGCCGGCGACCGCCGAGAACGCCGGCTCCAGCTCGTCCCACCGCGCCGAGACCTTGGCCTCGAACGCGGGGTCCTCGAAGAGGCGGGTGATCCAGGTGTTCCGCTCGCGGCGGACCCACCAGCCGGCGGGGTCGGAGCTGTCCCAACCCTGGTGGCTGCCCATGGAGAGGTCGAAGTCCCACACCGGGCCGAATGTCAGCTTGCCGTTGCGCGGCTTGTACATCTTCGTGCTGGACACGAACGCGTCCTGACTGCGCGTCAGCTCGTGGACCAGGTACCAGTCGACCAGCGAGTCGACGTCGAGGTACGCCCGGTAGCCGGTCGTCGGGTCCGTGAACCCAGGGGAGAACAGCGCGTCCTCGAACGCCTGCACGTAGCTGCGGATGTAGTCCATCTGCGCCGGTTCCGGCGGCTCGGGCTTCTTCACCGTGACCGGGATCATCCGGTTGGTCACGAACACCGGCTCACCTGACCCGGGGCCCCAGGCGTCGACCTCGAGCAGGTAGCCACCGGTCAGCGCCTCGCCCGTGAGGTCCTCGGGCTCCATGTCGTCGATGTCCACCCGGAGCGGGTCGATCCGAACGTGCTCGACGAGCTGGTAGACGCCCAGGTACTCGCCGTTCAGCACCAGGTCCACGTGGACCGCCCGGGGGGTCCACCCGAGGCCCGTCGCCTCGCTGAGGGCGAACGCAGCCTCTGTGCGCAGGTGGGAGCGGTCGAGGTGGTTCGCGAGCAGCGCCCAGTGCTTGTTGCTGGTCATCCCGAGCAGCGGCGCCTTCTCGTCGAGCTTCAGCTTGAAGGGCTTCTTCGGGTAGGTCCACGTCGAGTTGCCACGCCCCCGGATCTCGAGGATCCCGCCGGCGTCGCCACCCGGGTGGCCGTTTGCGTCGATCTCGAACTGGGCCTCGATGTAGTTCTCGCGATCGAGGATCGGCGCGCCGCCGTCGGTGTCGATCGTGACCAGCGGCAGGGTCCCGGTCGGCTCGACGACGGGCGGTGGGACCACCGGTGCACAAGCCGTGGCGACGACCGCCATCGCCGCCGCTGCGAGGGTCGACACCAGCCCTCGTCGGAGCCCGATCCGACCGCCCCCTCGGACACTGGGTGTCTGCTGCATCTCCGCCTCCTCGTCTGCAACCAGCCAGAGCCGGCGCACGTCAGAGCACCAGGTAACGACACTTCTTGAGGTCGCTGCAAACGGGGCTGTGCGCGGACCCCGCCGAGTGGCCGGCATGTCACTGACCGGCGGGACCCATGGCCCCTCCGGCGAGGTGGGTCAGCCGCCCTCGGGGGAGGGCGAGGGGGTGTCCGAGTGCGACGACCCGAGCTCCTCCTGGCGGCGCGCGTAGGCGATGCTGCCGATGACCGCGGCGACGAGGATCGTGATGATGACCGCCAGCGACACGTAGGTGTTCATGTGCCACCAGTGGGCGACGGTCATCTTCAGGCCGACGAACACGAGGATGGCGCCCAGAGCGTGCGACAGGTAGTGGAACTTCTCCTTCGCGTCGGCGAGGAGGAAGTACATCGCCCGCAGGCCGAGGATCGCGAAGGCGTTCGACGAGAACACGATGAACGGCTCGTGCGACACGGCGAGGATGGCGGGCACGGAGTCGACCGCGAAGATCACGTCGGTCAGCTCGACGACCACCAGCGCAGCGAAGAGCGGTGTCGCCGCCCGGCGGGCGTTCACCTTCGTGAAGAACTTGTGGCCGTCGTACTGGTCGGTCACCGGCATGAACCGGCGGAGCAGGCCCAGGCCTGGGGTCGATTGTCGTTCTTCCTCGTCGTCTCGGTGCCGGAACACCTTCACGCCCGTGTAGACGAGGAACAGCCCGAACACCACGAGCAGCCACCAGAAGCTGGTGATCAGCGCCGTGCCCGCCCCGATGAAGATCGCACGGAGGACCAGCGCCCCGAAGATGCCCCAGAAGAGGACGCGGTGCTGGTACTTGAGCGGGATGGCCAGGGTGCTGAAGAGCATCGACCAGACGAAGACGTTGTCGACGCTGAGCGACTTCTCGATGAGGTAGCCGGAGATGTACTCGCCGAACGCCTGGCCGCCCTTGTCGCCGAAGCCCACGAGGATGACCACCGAGAACAGGAGGCCGCAGGTGACCCACGCCGCCGACTCGGCTGCGGCGCTCTTGAACGTCGGGGCCTTGTCGTGGCGGTGGCGGTAGAGGTCGATGGCGAGCAGGACCAGGATCGCCACGATCAGCCCGATCCACTGCCATGCGTGGACGTCGAGCTCGACGAACTGCTTCGAAGCGTCTGCAGCGGCCTTGGCGAGTATCACGGTGGCTCTGTCTACCCGATGGCGGCC
>JBIQID010000037.1:17919-21294 GCA_044508215.1 Actinomycetota bacterium
GAGTTCGCGGCCTCGACGGTCTTCACCGACAACCCGACCAGCGCCTGGATCCAGCTGAACGAGTAGCTGAACGCCAAGAGGAGCAGCGTGGCGGCCAGGCCGCGCACGATGCCGCCTTCGAAGCGGAACCCGACGGCGAACGCCACGCCCAGCATCACGAGGAACGTGATGATGTTGCGCATGAGGTCGGAGATCGTGCGGCCGATCAGCACCGCCGCCTGCGAGATCGGCAGGGAGCGCAGCCGGTCGATGAAGCCCTTCTGGAGGTCGTCGGCCAGTCCGACGCCGGTGAAGGCGGAGCCGAACACCACCGTCTGGGCGAAGATGCCCGGCAGCAGGTACTGCTCGTAGCGGAACCCCGGGATCTGGATCGCGCCGCCGAAGACGTAGCGGAAGAGCAGCACGAACATCACGGGCTGCAGGATGGAGAAGACCAGCAGCTCGGGGTTGCGGGGGACGGCCCGCATGTGGCGCACCGCTTCGTTCCAGCTGTCTCGCAGCGCCCAGATCGGGCCGGCGGGGAGGTCGCGATCGGTCCTCGCCGAGAGGGGGGCGGTCACCGAGGTCATGCGGCGTCTCCTTCTGGGGTGCCGGCGGGGGCGGGCTGGGGCAGGTCGGTGGCGGCGTCGAGGTCGGGGTCCTCGGCCGGTCGACCGGTGAGCGTCATGAAGACGTCGTCGAGGGTGGGGTGGAGCACCGTGAGGTCGACGATCTCCACCTCGGCGCCGTCGAGCGCGTGCACCAGCTGGGGCACCGTCACCCCTGGTCGCAGGGGAACGGTGAGCCGGTCCGCCTCGCGGGTGGGCGTGCCGGAGGCGACGATGTGGTCGCGGAGCGCCTCGAGGATCGAGCGGTCGTCGGACCCAGGGACCATCTCGATCTCGGCCCGGTCACCGCCCAGCTGGTCCTTCAGCTCGTCGGCCGTGCCCCGTGCGATGGCGCGACCATGGTCGATCATGAGGATCCGGTGGGCGAGGCGGTCGGCCTCCTCCAGGTACTGGGTGGTGAGGAGGGTCGTCATCCCCTCGTCGACCAGCTCGTCGATCAGGTCCCACATCGACAGGCGGCTGCGGGGGTCGAGGCCGGTGGTGGGCTCGTCGAGGAACAGGACCACCGGGCGGGCGACGAGGCTCATCGCGATGTCGAGCCGGCGTCGCATGCCGCCCGAGAAGCCCGACACCACCCGGTCGGCGGCGTAGCTCAGCTCGAAGCGCTCGAGCAGCTCGCCCGCCCGGGCGCGGGCCTCGCCGTTCGGCATCCTGAAGAAGCGCCCGATCAGCTCGAGGTTCTCGGTGGCGGTGAGCCGCTCGTCGACCGCCGCGTACTGGCCCGTGAGGCCGATGCGCGTGCGGACGCCTCGGGGGTCGGCGTCGACGTCGATGCCGTCGATCGTGGCGCGGCCGCCGTCTGCTCGGAGGAGCGTGGTGAGGATCCGGACGGCCGTCGTCTTGCCGGCGCCGTTCGGCCCGAGGACGCCGAGCACCGAACCGCGCTCGATCGACAGGTCGAGCGAGTCGAGGGCCAGGGTCTCTCCGAACCTCTTGCTGAGTCCTTCTGCGTGGACGACCGGCATCGTGTGGCAGCTCCTCGTCGGCGGGGTAGGTGACGCTATGCACCCTGAGACCGGCCGAGCGAGCGGAATTCATCGGTCGCGGCGCCGAAGGGGACGGTGCGAGTGCTGATCGTGGTCATGGGAGTGGCTGGCAGCGGGAAGAGCACGGTGGGCGCCGCCCTCGCTCGGCAGCTGGACCTGCCGTTCCTCGACGCCGACGACTGGCACGATCCCGCCCACCTCGCCCGGATGGCCCAGGGGATCCCGCTCGACGACTCGGATCGCACCGAGTGGCTCGACCGCCTGAACGAGCTGCTGGCGACGCACAGCGAACAGGGTGCCGTGCTGGCCTGCTCGGCGTTGTCGGCGCAGTCGCGGGACCGGCTGACCCACGGCATCGACGGGGTGCGCTTCGTGCTGCTCCACGGTCAGCCCGAGCTGATCTCGGAGCGGCTCAGGCTGCGCAGCGGGCACCACGTCGGCGTGTCGTTGCTCTCGTCGCAGCTGGCGACGCTGGAGCCGCCCGAGCGTGCGCTCGTGGTCGACGTGGCGGATCCGCCCGAGGTGCTCGTGGACCAGATCCGCGAGTGGCTGGAAGCGCCGGAGGAGGGGAGCGGAGGGCCCGACCGGGGCGGCGCCCACGAAATCTGACGCGGCGTCAGATGTAGGAGTAACGTCTGGCGCATGAGCATGGAGTTCGGACTCTTCATCGGGGGCTGGGTCCCCGACTACCTCGACGGCCGCAACGACGCCTACGAGCACGAGCGACTGATCGACGAGACCCGCATCGCCGAGGCGGGCGACCGGTCGAACTGGAAGTACGTGTGGGTCACCGAGCACCACTTCCTCACCGAGTACAGCCACATCTCGGCCAACGAGGTCGTGATGCCGCACATCCTCGCCCGCACCGAGCGGATCCGGGTGGCGTCCGGGATCATCAACGTCACCCCGCCGGTCAACCACCCGGCCCGGATCGCCGAGCGGGTGGCGATGCTCGACCACCTCTCCGGTGGCCGCTTCGACTTCGGCACCGGCCGTGGCTCGTCCACGACGGAGCAGGGCGGGTTCGGCATCACCGACTCCGACCTCACGAAGGAGATGTTCGACGAGGTCATGCCCGAGTTCCGCAAGATGTGGAGCCAGGACAGCTACAGCTTCGACGGCCGCTTCTTCTCGATGCCCGAGCGGAACATCCTCCCCAAGCCCTACCTGAAGCCACACCCGCCGATGTGGGTGGCGGCCGGCAACCCCGAGACGTTCAAGAAGGCCGGGCAGCTCGGCCTGGGCGTCATCTGCTTCACCGGCGGTTCGCCCGAGAAGATGCGGCCGCTGGTCGAGATGTACAAGGAAGCGATCGCGGACGCCGACCCGGTGGGCGACTACGTCAACGACAACGTGGCGATCACCACCAGCTTCATGTGCCTCGAGGACGGCGACGCCGCCCGCGACTGGATGACCAAGTCGCGCAACGGCCGCCAGCAGAGCCTGGTCTTCAAGTACCTCGACACGTTCCCGAAGCCGCCGGGCGTGCCCGAGTGGCCGACCGAGATCCCCGACCCCACGCTCGAGCAGCTGGCCGTCGGCGCCGAGAAGGGCACCTCGATCGTGGGCACCCCCGACGAGTGCACCGAGATCCTCGCCAAGTGGCAGAACATCGGCGTCGACCAGCTGATCATGGGCCCCACCGGCAGCGCGTGGCCCTACGAGCTGGTCGAGGAGTCGGTCGAGCTGTTCGGCAACGAGGTCATCCCGAACTTCGACAAGACGCCCGACGAGGCCCGCGCCGCCCGCTTCCGCCGCGAGGCAGCCCAGCGCATGGGCCT
>JBIQID010000037.1:21394-23034 GCA_044508215.1 Actinomycetota bacterium
TCACCCACCGTCCAGACCTCGGTCGTCAGCTCCTCACCGGGGAACACCGGCTTGGCGAAGCGGCCCTCCATCGAGGTGAAGCGAGCGGGATCGCCATCGCAGAGCGCCGCGAGGAGGGCGCGGCCGGCGAACCCGTAGGTGCACAGGCCGTGGAGGATCGGCCGATCGAACCCGGCGGCTGCAGCGAAGGTCGGATCGGAGTGCAGCGGGTTCCGGTCACCGGACAGCCGGTAGAGGAGGGCTTGGTCCTCGCGGGTGGAGTCGCTGATGCGCGCATCCGGCTCCCGGTCGGGGACCTGGTGATCGGAGCTCGGTCCCCGGTCACCGCCCCAGCCGCCCTCGCCGCGGAGGAAGAGGCCCATCGTGGTGGTGAAGAGCGGCTCGCCCGTGGCGACGTCGGTGGACTCGCCCTCGAGCACCACGAGCGCGCCCGAGCCCTTGTCGTAGATCCCCGTGACGGTGCCCACCGTGGACACCGTCCCCATCGTGGGCAGCTCGCGGTGGAGCCGGAACGACTGTGATCCGTGGACCAGGAGCGCCGGGTTGAACGAGCCGATCTCGCTGATCGGGCCCGCAGCGCCGGTCGCCAGCACCACCGCCATGGTGGGCAGCACCCGTTGGTCGACGCCCATCGAGTTCTCGGTGGTGAACTGCAGGTCGTCGGTGCCGGCGCCCACGCCGAGCGCGTAGAGCAGCGCGTCCTTCGAGGTCCAGCTGTGCTCGACGGGAGCGCCCTTCGCTCCGACGGCGTCGGGGTTGATCGGCATCTCGGCTCTGCTCCTCGGTCTCGCCGGCGCCCCCCCGGGGCCGGGCACGACGATTCTGTCAGGAACCGCTGAGGCGCTCGCGCAGCAGGTCGCGGATGACGGTGCCGTTGCAGTGCTCGATGTCGCGGGCGCGGCGCTGCGGTTCAGGCGGCTCCTCGACGGGGTACCGACGCGGCCAGTGACCCGGGCCGACGGCCCCGCACGGAAGGACTGCAGCCGCATGGATCGACGGATGGTGCTCGGGGGACTTGGTGTGGCCAGGTTGGCGATCGGCGCGGCGCTCCTCGTGGCGCCGGAGCGGTGCGCCCGCGTGTGGATGGGCAGCGGGGGCGGCAGAGGTGCCCGCGTGTTCGCCAGGGTGGTGGGCGCACGCGACCTCGCGCTCGGCGGCCTGGCGTTGGCGTCGCTCCGCTCGACCGATCGGACCCTCGCTCCGCGGATGGCGGGCGTGGGCGCGGCGATGGACGCAGCCGACGCACTCGCCTCGCTGGTGGCCGCCCGCGACATCGACGGTGCCCGACGGTGGGCGATGCCCGCCTTCGCCGCTGCGGCCGCAGCCGCCGGCGCCGTCGCGTCTTCCGGCGACACCGTCACGGTGCAGATCCCCGCTTCTTCCGCCGGGAGCGCTCCGGGTGGGTCGGGCCGCGACGCCACGTCCGGGAACGCCGCCGAGCGGGCCGGCGTGGTCGACCAGCAGGACGCGGTGCTCGAGATGATGGAGGACGCGGGCGCCACCCCCTGAGCGCCTGGGTTCGCCCGCCGGCGATCCGCGGCGAGGTCAGGACAGGGAGGCTGCGAGCTCCGCAGGGTCGTCTGCGGACACCAGGACGGACGCGAACGGCTGGTCGGCCAGGTGCAGGCGCACCGCGGGAC
>JBIQID010000038.1:0-22659 GCA_044508215.1 Actinomycetota bacterium
GTGGACGCCCATCGGGTCGACGTTCTCGATCGAGCAGATGATCACGCAGTTGTCGTTGCGGTCCCGCATGACCTCCAGCTCGAACTCCTTCCAGCCGGCGATCGAGCGCTCGATGAGGATCTCGGAGATCGGCGACGCATCGAGCCCGTTGCTGGCGATCCGCTCGAACTCCTCAGCCGTCGACGCGATGCCGGTGCCCTTGCCGCCAAGGATGTAGGCGGGGCGGATCACCACGGGGAGGCCGATGCGGCCCACCACCTCACGGGCCTCGTCCATGTCGTGCGCCGTGTCGGACGCCGGGACGTCGAGGCCGATCTCGACCATCGCCTGCTTGAACCGCTCGCGGTCCTCGGCGGTCGCGATCGCCTCGGCGTTCGCGCCGATGAGCTCGACGCCGTAGCGCTCGAGCACACCACCCTCCACCAGCTCCATGGCGAGGTTGAGCGCCGTCTGGCCGCCGAGGGTGGGCAGCACGGCGTCGGGGCGCTCGCGCTCGATGATCCGTTCGAGCACGTCGACCGCGAGCGGCTCGAGGTACGTCGCGTCAGCGAAGTCCGGGTCGGTCATGATCGTCGCCGGGTTCGAGTTGGCGAGGATCACCCGGTAGCCCTCCTCGCGGAGGACCCGGCACGCCTGGGTGCCGGAGTAGTCGAACTCGCAGGCCTGCCCGATCACGATGGGACCGGCGCCGATGATGAGGATCGACTCGATGTCGTCGCGGCGGGGCATCAGGCGCTCTCCTCGGTGCCACGGGACTCGTCCATCAGCGCGGCGAAGCGGCCGAAGAGGTAGCGGCTGTCGTGCGGCCCGGGACGGGACTCGGGGTGGTACTGGATGCCGAACGCCGGCACGGAGAGGGAGCGGAAGCCCTCCACGGTCTGGTCGTTCAGGTTCACATGGGTGACCTCGACGTCGGGCACGCCGTCGAGGTCGACGCAGTAGTTGTGGTTCTGGGCGGTGATCTCCACCTTGCCGGTGAGGAGGTCGCGAACCGGGTGGTTCCCGCCGTGGTGGCCGAACGGCAGCTTGTAGGTGGTGCCGCCCATCGCGGTGCCGAGCAGCTGGTGGCCCATGCAGATCCCGAAGATCGGCACCTTGCCGAGCAGCTCCCGGATGGTGTCGACCACGTAGCCGACCGCTGCGGGGTCCCCGGGGCCGTTCGAGAGGAACACGCCGTCGGGCGACAGGTCCAAGATGTCCCGGGCGGACGTGGCGGCGGGCACGACCTGCACCGACGAGATGCCGCTCAGGTGGCGGATCATCGTGGTCTTGATGCCGAGGTCGAGCGCCACGACCTTGCGGCCGCCCGTGCCCTCGATCAGCGAGGTGCGGTCGGCCGTGACCTGGCTGACCAGGTCCTGGCCGTCGGTTCCGGTGGCGCTGGTGGCGGCCGTGGCCACAGCGGCCTCGTCGGCACCGAATGCGCCGGGGAGGGCGCCGGCGTCACGGAGGTGGCGGGTCAGACGCCGCGTGTCCACACCGCCGATGCCGGCGAGGCCGTGGCGGCGGAGGTAGGCGTCGAAGCCCTCGGTGGCCCGCCAGTTGCTGGTGCGCCGGGCCATCTCACGGAGGACCACGCCGCTGCACGCCGGACGGTGCGACTCCTCGTCCTCGGGGTTCGTGCCGTAGTTGCCGACGTGGCTGGTCGTGAAGGTCACGATCTGCCCGGCGTAGGAGGGGTCCGACAGGACCTCCTGGTAGCCGGTCATCGTGGTGTTGAACACCACCTCACCCGAAGCGACGCCGCCCTCGGGCTCGGCGCCGAGCAGCTCGCCTTCGAAGCGCTCGCCGTCGGCGAGCACGAGGACCCCTTCCGTGACGCTCACGAGGCACCCGCCTCGCGGGTCGGGGACGCCGGCTGCGGCTGCAGCCGGACATGAAAAACGCCCCCGTCGGGGGGCGCAGGGCGAAGATCTGGGGCCACGGTGGGTTCCTTCCTGTCCGTCCGGGCCTCACGGGACCCGCTTCACGGTCAGGCGTGCAGCCTAGCGCGGGTCGCGCCCCACGCCTCAGGGCCGTTCAGCGCGGTCCGCCGTCGTCGCCGGCGTGGACGCTGAGCACCCCTTCCAGGCCCGACAGCGCGGAGGCGAGGTCGCTGGTCGATCCCCGGCCCATCAGCTCGAGCACCACCTCGACCGTGCGCTGCGGCCCGTCGGAGGCCACGTCCGTCGACAGCTCCTTCACCGAGAACGAGCGGCGCGTGCACTCCTCGAGCACGTCGCGGAGCACCCCTTGGCCGTCGAGGTAGCGGACCTCCAGCCTCGACAGCGCGTACTTGGAGCGCGGGAGCCGCTCGGCGAGCGGCGTGAAGCCGAACACCACCAGGAAGTGGAGCCCGGTGACGATGAGCGCCACGACGGGCAGCCCTGCGCCGGCCGCCATGCCGACCGCTGCGGTCAGCCACACGATCGCGGCGGTGGTCAGCCCCTGCACCGCATCGCGCCGCACGAAGATCAGGCCGGCGCCGATGAACCCGATTCCCGACACGATCTGCGACGCCACCCGCGACGGGTCGAGGTTGACGTACTCGCCCACGATGTCGTTGAAGCCGTACTTGGAGACGACCATGATCAGCGCGGCGGCGACGCCCACCACGGTGTGGGTGCGCAGCCCGGCGCTCTTGTGTCGCAGCTCCCGTTCGAGGCCGATCAGGCTCGCCAGCGCGAACGCCAGGAGGATTCCCCCGATCTGGGTCCACCCCTGTCCGCTCGGCAGGTCGATGTCGGCCTGGAGCAGCAGGGGGGTCACGCCGGCTCCTACCGCTGTGCCACGCCGTCGAGGACGACCGCCTCGCCGGCGACCATCGTGTGCCGCACCCTGCCCCTCACGGTCCTTCCGACGTACGGGACGTTCGAGCTGCGGCTGGCGCCGCCGGACGCGTCGATGGTCCAGCTGGCGTCGGGGTCGAACACGCACAGGTTGGCCGCCCGCCCCTCGGCGATCGGCCCGCCGTGGGTGTCGGAGATGCCGGCGATGCGAGCCGGCTTCCACGACATGAGGGCCACGACGTCGGCCACCTCCATCCCCAGTTCGGTCAGGGCGAGCGCGAGCGCGTACTCGAGGCCCAGCATCCCGGGGGGAGCCTCGTCGAACGGCTGCTCCTTCTCGTGTGCCGGATGCGGGGCGTGGTCGGTCGCGATCGCATCGATGCCGCCGGTGCGGAGGCCCTCCTTCACCGCAGCCACGTCGGAGGCGGTCCGCAGCGGGGGGTGCACCTTGTAGACCGCGTCGTAGGTCGAGCACCGCTCGTCGGTGAGCGTGAAGTGGTGCGGAGCCGCCTCGCCGGTCACCCGCAGGCCACCAGAGCGGGCCGCGGCGACCATCGCCACCGACCCGGCGGTGGACAGGTGCTGGAAGTGGATCCGACCGCCGGTCATCCGGGCGAGCGCTATGTCGCGCATCACCATCAGCTCCTCCGCCTCGGCGGGCTGGCCGGGGAGGCCGAGGCGAGCGGACCACTCCCCCTCGTTCATGCAGGTGCCCTCGCTGAGCGCAGAGACCTCGCAGTGCTGCGCCAGGGTGACGCCGAGCCCGCCCGCGTACTCGAACGCCCGGCGCATCAGCCGCACGTCCTGCACCCCGGTGCCGTCGTCGGTGAAGATCTTCACGCCCAGCTCCGCCATCTCGGCCATGGGCGACAGCCGCTCCCCCGCACGGCCCACCGTGATCGCACCGGAGATCTCCACCTGGCAGAGAGCGTCCTTCGCGAGCGCCTGGACCTCGCGGACCACGGCGGCGCCGTCGATGGGCGGGGTGGTGTTCGGCATCGCCACGACGGCCGTGTACCCGCCCAGCACGGCGGCGCGGGTGCCGGTCTCGATCGTCTCGGCCTCCTCCTTGCCGGGCTGGCGGAGGTGGGTGTGGAGGTCGACGAACCCCGGAGCGACCACGCAGCCGCCGGCGTCGAGCACCACGGGGGCCGAGAGGTCGGGGCCGATGGCGGCGATCCTCCCGTCGGAGACCACCACGTCGCCGGTGCGCTCACCGGTCTCGTCGATGATCCGGCCTCCCTTGATGACCACGTCGGCCATCACAGCTCCTCTCCTGTGCTCGCTGCCTGTGCCGCGTGGTCCACGCCACGCTCGGCGAGCGCGGCCAGCTGCGGGTCGGTGCCGAGCAGCCGGAACAGCACCGCCATGCGGACCGCCACCCCGTTCGCGACCTGTTCGGTGATCACCGCGTTCGGCAGGTCGGCCACCTCGGGGTCGATCTCCACGCCCCGGTTCATCGGCCCCGGATGCATGATCAGCGCGTCCTTGCCCAGCCGAGCTGCCCGCTTCGGGGTGAGGCCGTAGCGGGCCGTGTACTCCCTGAGCGTGGGAACGAGGCCCTCGTCCATGCGCTCCAGCTGCATCCGCAGCAGGTAGCAGACGTCGATCGACTCGAGCAGCGGGTCCAGCTCGGTGGAGACCTCCACCGGCCACCCGGCGAGCGAGGGCGGCAGCAGGGTCGCCGGTGCGACGAGGGTGACCTTCGCGCCGAGGGCGGCGAACGCCTCGACGTTGCTGCGGGCGACCCGGCTGTGCTTCACGTCGCCGACGATCGCCACGTGGCAGCCGTCGAGCGCTCCCCGATGGGTCCGCACCGTGTAGCTGTCGAGCAGCGCCTGGGTGGGATGTGCGTGCCAGCCGTCGCCGGCGTTGAGCACCGAGGCGTCCGTCCAGCGGGCGATCTGTGCGGGCACACCCGCCGAGCGGTGCCGCACCACGAAGGCGTCGACCCCGAAGGCGTCGACCGTCTGCACGGTGTCACGCAGCGACTCGCCCTTCTTGAGCGAGCTGGACGACGCGGTGAAGGTGAGCGTGTCGGCGCCCAGGCGCCGCGCTGCCGTCTCGAAGCTCAGCCGCGTGCGGGTGGAGTCCTCGAAGAAGAGCGACACCACGGTGCGGCCCCGCAGCGCCGGCACCTTCGGGATGGGGCGCCGGTTGATCTCCACGAAGTGGTCGGTGAGGTCCAGGATCTCCTCGATGCCCGACCGACCGAGGTCGGCGACGGCCAGCAGGTGCTTCACCGGCGGGCGACCTCCGCTCGGCCCATCGTCACTTCACCATCTCGCCGAGGTCGACGCCGTCGGAGTGGACGTTCACCATCTCGTCGCGGCGGGTCGGGAGGTTCTTGCCGACGTAGTCGGGCCGGATCGGCAGCTCACGGTGGCCACGGTCGACCATCACGGCCAGCTGGACCGCCCTGGGCCGGCCGTAGTCGCCCAGGGCGTCGAGCGCAGCCCGGATCGTGCGGCCGGTGTAGAGGACGTCGTCCACCAGCACGATGGTGCGGTTGTCGATGTCGAAGGGGATGTCGGTGACGGCCTCCGGGAGCACCGGTCGCAGCCCGATGTCGTCGCGGTAGAACGCCACGTCGAGCATGCCCAGCGGGAGCTGGGTGCCCTCGATGTCGGCGAGCTCGTCGACCAGCTGGCCGGCGAGTGGCACCCCACCGGTCTGGAGGCCGATCACGTCGACGCCCTCGAGCCCGTGGTTCCGCTCGATGATCTCGTGCGCCATCCGGCGGAGCGCCCGGTTGATGTCGTCGCGGTCCATCACCCGGGACCGGGCGAGGAACGTGCCGCCGTAGGGAGGTGAGCCCTTGCGCTCCCGTTCAGCCACGCTCACCTCCTCGCTCGATCGCCGTCTCGTCCGAGGGGCGACGGTAGCAGCGTGGGGGTGGACCGTGGCCCGGCTCGAAGGTCGCTGGCGAGCTTCACGCCCAGCGCGGCGCGCCTTTTGCCTTTGGTCCGGGCCGCGAGCGTCCGATGGAGGAAGGGTGGAGCACCAGCAGCGCGCCCCGAGGACGACGGTCCGGCGGCCTGAGCACACGAGCGCGCCTGATGACGCTGCCCCGACGGGCGCCACGGAGCTGCACCCTCGGACGAGCGAGTTCCGTTCGGAGGCCACCGAACTGGCCTACCGGACGGATCAGATGCGCCGCGACGCAGGTCGGCTCGCGACGACGGGGTTGCTCGCCGCGGCGCTGATGTTCGGCTTCACCCTCGTCGACTTCGGGTCCCTCGGCGTCAGCGCCGGGTGGTTCGGGCTGATGGCCGCACGGGCGATCGCATCGGGCACCGTCGCGAGGCTGGCGCTCGGCGTGCGACGTGACCCCGACTCGTTCGTGTCCGCCTCCGGCCGGCGCCTCATCACGGGCGTCGAGGTCCTGGTGCTCTCCGTGTTCCTCGTCATCTGCGCTGCGCGCCCCGATGACGTCGTCACCCACTCGGTGAGCGCGGTGCTGATGGCACTCGTGATCGCGATCTTCGTGCCGGGCACCGTCAAGGTCACCTCGGCGATCGTCGCGTCCTTCTATGCCGGCTTCATGGTGGTTGCGCACCTCCGCTTCCCCGAGGACGTCAACCTCGTCGCGCTCTCCGCCAACCTCGGGGTCACCGCGGTGTTCGCCTACGTGGTGGTGACGGTGCTCAACCGGTCGCGGCGCATGGAGTGGCTGGCGACACTCGAGCAGCGACGGGTGAACGAGCGCCTGGTCGCCGAGGCACGCGCGGGCGAGGAGCTGCGGCTCGAGCTGGAACGCCTGGCAGCCCAGGACACCCTCACCGGCCTCGCGAACCGCCGTTCCTTCTTCGAACGCGGCGCCCAGCTCCTGCAGTCGAGCCGCGAGCGTGGCGACATCGTCGTGGCGGTCCTCATGGACGTCGACGGCTTCAAGGCGGTCAACGATCGCTTCGGCCATCCCGCCGGCGACGCGTTGCTCCAGGCGATCGGGAGCGCGCTGCGGGACGTGACCCGCCGCGACGAGCTGGTCGGGCGGATCGGGGGCGAGGAGTTCGCCGTCGTCGCCACGGTCCCCAGCCCAGCCGACGCCTCTGCTCTCGCCGAACGCCTCCGTGCTGCCGTGCGGGAGGCCCACGCCGTGGTCGACCAGCAGACGGTGGCGGCGACGGCGAGCGTCGGGTTCACCGAGGTGGACGACCACGAGGACGTCGGGGCCGCCCTGGCACGAGCGGACCGGGCGATGTACGACGCGAAGCGCGCCGGCGGCGACCGGGTGCTCTGCGGCGTCTCCTGAACCCCACCCCGCCCGCAGCGGGATGCCCGTCGGTCAGGCGTCGGTGGGGCGCAGTTCGTCGGCGACGGCGGACAGCACGCCGTTCACGAAGCGGCCCGAGTCGTCGGTGCCGTACGTGTTCGCCAGCTCGACGGCCTCGTTGAGCACCACGGCGGTGGGCACGTCGCCCCGGTGGCCCAGCTCGTAGGCGGCGACCTCGAGCACGAGGCGATCCATGTGGGCCATCCGCTCGAGGGGCCACCCCTTCGAGTGCCGGTCGAGCAGCTCGTCGATCGTCGTGCGCTCTGCCTCGACGCCTTGCAGGACCTCGATCGTGTAGGGGTCCGGGTCGAGCACCTGCGCGTCGATCACGGCGTCCACGCCGACGCCTCGCTGGTCGGCTTCGTAGAGGAGGTGGACGATCCGCTCGCGTGCCTCGCGTCGCCCGGCACCCAGCGGAGCGGTCACCTCAGGCCCGGGAGATGAACTCGCCCGAGCGCGTGTCGACCTTGATGCGCTCACCCGGGTTGATGAAGAGCGGCACCTGCACGACGAGGCCCGTCTCGAGGGTGGCCGGCTTCTTCGCGCCGCTCACGCGGTCGCCCTGCACTCCGGGCTCGGTCTGGGAGATGTTCAGCTCCACCGAGGCGGGGAGGTCGACCCCCACGATCTCGTCGCCGTACATCAGCAGCACCGCATTGGACGACTCGACCAGGAAGTTCTTGGCGTCGCCCAGGGTGGCGGGTGGCACCGTGAGCTGGTCGTAGGTGGAGTTGTCCATGAAGACGTAGCTCTCACCGTCGTTGTAGAGGTACTGCATCTCGCGCTTGTCGATGATGGCCCGCTCCATCTTCTCGCCGGCGCGGAAGGTCTTCTCGAGCACGGCTCCGGTGCGGGTGTTCTTCAGCGTCGTGCGGACGAAGGCGCCGCCCTTCCCCGGCTTCACGTGCTGGAACTCCACGATGCCGAAGAGCCCCTCGTCGAGCTCGATGGTCATCCCGTTCTTGAAGTCAGCGGTGGAGATCTGTGCCATGCGGGGGTGCCTCTCGGGGGTTGTCGTGCCGGCTGGGGGCAGCGTCAGATGAGGGTGGTCTTCGGGGTCTCGGTCAGTGCGGTGGCGCCGCCGTCCTCGACCACGAGGGTGTCCTCGATGCGGACGCCGCCGTCGGGGTGCAGGTACACGCCGGGCTCCACGGTGACCACCTGACCGGCTCCGAGCGTAGCATCCGACGTCTTCCCCACCCTTGGGGCCTCGTGGATGTCGAGGCCCACGCCGTGGCCCGTGCCGTGGGTGAACGCGTCGGCCCAGCCGGCTTCGGCGATGACCTCCCGGCACACCGCGTCGACGTCCTTCGCCGGCACCCCGGCCCGCACCGCCGCGACGCCCGCGGCCTGGGCCCGCAACACGACGTCGAGCATCCGCTGCTGCAGCTCTGACGGCTCACCGACCGAGATGGTGCGGGTCATGTCGGAGTGGTAGCCGTCGACGAGCGCTCCGAAGTCGAGCACCACCAGGTCGCCTTCGCGGATGCGCCGTTCGGCCGGACGGTGGTGCGGCAGGGCGGCGTTGGGGCCCGACGCCACGATCGTCTCGAAGCTCACGTCGGCCGCGCCGAGGCGGCGCATGGCGGTGTCGAGCTCGAGCCCGAACTGCCGCTCGGTGGGACCCTCGCCGAGCATCGGGCGCACCTCGGCCAGGGCGGCATCCGCGATCCGAGCGGCGAGGGCGATGCGGTCGATCTCGCCGCCGTCCTTGGTCAGGCGGAAGCCCTCGACGACGCCGGTGGTGGGGACCACCTGGGCCTCGCTGAAGACCGACTCGATGTAGCGGGTGGCGGCCGACCAGCTGAGGTGCTCCGCCTCGAGGCCCACCCGGCCGGCGTCCCGGGCCGCTTCCCGCACGCGGGCGGCCTGGTCGGTGTTCTCCACCACCACCGTCACGTCGGTGCCGGCGGCCTCGATCTGCACCTCGGCCTGGTCGCCGTAGCGGCCGTCGGTGACGAGCGTGGCGCCGTCGGAACGGACCACGAGGATCCCGGCGCTGCCCGTGAACCCGCTGAGGTAGCGGACGTTGGTGAGGTGGGTCACCACGAGCACCTCGATGCCCGCAGCATCGAAGGCGCCGTTCAGGCGATCGAGCCGCGGCGCGACCTCCATCGGGCGCAGCGGCTGGTCCACGACCGGCACCGTCACCCGCTCACCCCCGCTCGATCAGCCCGACGAGGCCCTCGACGGCCAGGGTGTACCCCAACCCCTTGAAGCCCTCGACCACGCCGTCGGCCACGGGCGAGATCACCGAGGTCCGACGCCAGGGCTCACGGCCGTCGGGGTTGGAGATGTGCAGCTCCACGATCGGCAGGTCGCAGGCGGCGAGCGCGTCGTGGATCGCCCACGACGAGTGCGTGAAGGCGGCGCCGTTGATGACGATGCCCGCATGCACGCCTCGGGCCGCGTGGACGGCGTCCACCAGCTCACCTTCGTGGTTCGACTGGAGGTGGACCAGCTCGTACCCCAGCTCCCGCGCCTGTTCCGCTGCAGCCTTCACGTGGTCGTCGAGCGTCTCGGCGCCGTAGATCTCCGGTTCGCGGGTGCCGAGCAGGTTGAGGTTCGGCCCGGACAGCAGCAGGATCGACGGGCTGGACACCCGGCCAGGCTAACCCCGGGCCCGCCGCTCAGCGGACGGCTTCGAGCGCCTCGCGGAGCAGCCCCCGGTCGATGCCCTCGACGGGCTCGACGCCGACAGGGCCGTCCAGGACGAGGACCAGGCCGCGGGTGGCCTTCTTGTCGCGCTCGAACAGGGCGAGCAGCTGATCGGGATCCATGCCCTCGGGCAGCTGCCCGGGGAGGTCGTAGCCGGCGACCACGCGGCGGTGCTCGGCGACGGCGGCGTCGTCGATCCGGCCGAGGCGCTGCGCCACCTCCGCCGCGTAGACCAGCCCGATCGCCACCGCTTCGCCATGCCGCAGGTCGTAGGTGCCGGCGGTCTCGATCGCGTGGGCGAGCGTGTGGCCGTAGTTGAGGATCGCCCGGCGCCCGCCCTCGCGCTCGTCGGACGCCACCACCTCGGCCTTGATCCGCACGCACGCCGCAACACGCTCGTCGAGGGGCAGGTCGTCGAGGCGGCCACCGCCGAGCCAGTGGTACTTGGCCAGCTCGCCCAGGCCGCATCGCCACTCCCGCTCCGGGAGGGTGGAGAGGGTCTCGATGTCGCACAGCACGGCGGACGGCTGCCAGTAGGTGCCCACCAGGTTCTTCCCCTCGGGCAGGTTCACGCCCGTCTTGCCGCCGATGGCCGCGTCGATCTGGCCGAGGAGGCTGGTGGCCACGTGCACCACGGGAAGGCCCCGGTGGTACAGGGAGGCGGCGAAGCCGGCGACGTCGGTGACGAGGCCGCCACCGACGCCCACCACGCAGTCGGCCCGAGTGAGCCCCCACCTGGTGAAGCGGCGGCAGAGGTCCTCCACCGTGGACAGCGACTTCGACTGCTCGCCGTCGCCGATCTCGAACACCTCGTGGGGCACGCCGGGGTCGACGTCCCACCCGATGCCCTGCTGCGTGACCACGGCGACCCGGCGGGTTCCCTCCGGCAGGACCTCGCTGAGCAGGTGGCGGGCGCCGTCGCCCACCTTCACGGGGTAGCTGCGGTCTCCCAGCGGGACGTCGACGGTGATCACGGGGTGCGAGTCTCGCGGACCTGGCCGGTCGGCTCGGAACCGGGGAGCGCGGCCAGGACCGATCGGGTGGAGGTGTCGGCGTCGCCCCGGTCGACCTTCACCGTCACGTCGGCCAGCTCCTCGTAGAGCGGCTGCCGCTCGGCCCGGAGGCGCGCCAGGGTTCCGGCCGGATCGTCGCCGGACATCAGCGGGCGCACGGTGCGGCTCTTCGACATCCGGGCGAGCAGCGACTCGTCGGAGGCGTCCAGCCAGACCACGACGGCACGGTCGGCCAGCGACGCCCGGTTGGCCGGATCGAGGACCACCCCTCCCCCGCACGACAGGATGACGGGCCGCTCCCCGGAGAGCACCCGATCGAGCGCCGCTCGCTCCAGGGCACGGAACGCGGCCTCGCCGTCCTCGGCGAAGATCCGCTCGACGCTACGGCCGTCCGCCTCGACGATCTCCGCGTCGAGGTCGACCACGTCGGCGGCGAGGGCCCGGCCCAGTCGGCGGGCGACGGACGACTTCCCCACCGCCGGGAGGCCCACCAGTGCGACGTGGCGCTCGATCCGGGGGCGGTCCATGCCCGAGAGCCTATGAGGCCACCCTCAGAAGGTGGAGACGACGCCAGCGAGCGAAACCGAGCCGGAGCTGGCCCGGCCAATCAGAAGATCGTGACGACGCCGGCGGCGGCGCCGGTGCGGCCCCAGCGGACGAGGCAGCCCGCGAGGACGGTGCGCAGGTCGTGGGGGCCGATGTCGGGGACCTCGAGGATCAGCTCGTCGCCGGCCGCGGTCTTCACGATCATCGCCGCCGAACCCGCCCCGATCCGCAGGGAGTGGGTGAACATCAGCTCGTCCACCCCGCCCACCTCGAGCGCGGCGACGTCGTCGGGGCCGATGTCGTGCTTCCACGAGCCGAGACCGCCGGTGGCGAGGTGGAGGCCCTCGGCGTCGAAGGTCACCGTCACGTTCCTGCGCCGCTTGCTGCCCTCGCCGGTGCCGCCCACGAGCGTCACGGGACGGAACGGCGCCGGCCACTCGTCGCCGACCGACTCCTGCACCTGCTCCGGCAGCTCGCCGAGCACCTGGTCGATGAGCGGAGCGTGGTCGTGACCCGCACCGGTCGGTCCTGCTCCGACTGCTTCCGGCTGGTCGACGTCGCCGATGGGATCGACGGCCTCGGCCGTCTCGACCGCTTCCGCCTGGTCGACGTCGCCGAGGTGATCAGCCGGGTCGGTGCCGGTCGAGCTGGAGTCGACGGCGTCGGGGGCGAGTGGCGCCGGGGCGGCGGGCCCGCCCGAGCCGTCCGGGAGGTCAGGTGCGGCGGGGCTCTCGGCGTCCACTGCTGCGGCACTCGCCTCCACGTGGCCGGGATGTCCGGGATGTCCGGGCTGGCCGGGCAGCGGGACGAGGTCGGGGGTCACCGTGGGCTCGGGCGTCCAACCGGCCGGGCGGTCGTCGTGTGCCTCGTGGTCGGTGGCGGTGCCGGGCACGGGTTCGGCCTCGACGTCCGGAGGCGCCGGCGGCCAGCCGCCGGTCAGCACGGCGAGGACCTGCTCGCGGAACTCGGTGGGCCAACCCACGAGCACAGCGAGGTCGCCCTGGATCCGCACCTCGATCGCCTCGAGCGGGAGGGGCAACCCCTCCAGCAGGTCGAGGCCCACGATCTCGCTGAGCAGCACGCGGGCCGGGTCGACCTGGGGGCTGCTCCCCGTGAAGAGGATCGCCTCGGGCGTGACGACGAACAGCGTGTCGACCACCGGCGCGCCCTGAGGGCCGAGCCGCATCCACCCGACGCCGGCCGAGACCACCACGTCGTCGGCGGGGTACCGCCGCGAGAGCTGGTCGGCGGCGACCCGTACCCAGTCCACGTCACGCCCCGCCTGCTCGACGACAGCATCGAGGAAGGTCACCCGCTCAGCATTGCTCATCGGGCCGGTCCTCCGCAGTTCACTGCCGGGACCGGTCCGGCGCTGGCCGTCTGGGTGGCGTCCGTCCGGGCGGCGAGCAGCTGGGCGCGTGCCCGTCTGGCCTGGACCGTTGCCGGGCTGGGGAGCGGACCAGATCCGCGACGGAGAACCTGTGGCGACGGCGATGCCCATCAGGCGCCGTGGAGGTCGGTGCCGGTGTCGTCCGCAGCGGGACCGTCACCGGTGCCGTTCGCCTCCGCTGCAGCCACGGCCTGCGCGGCCTTCGGGCTCAGCATCGACAGGCCGTAGCTCATGTCCGACTGGGCGTCCTCCGCGGCGGACCAGGCACCGGGGCCCTCCTCGGCGGAGTGCTCGTCGTCGGGTGCCGGGAAGCTCTCCGGAGCGAACGGGTCGTCGGAGAGGCCGGAGATCGTGAGGCTCGGGAGGGCCAGCTCGTCGTCGACCTCACCCTCACCCTGCGGTTCGAACGAGTCGAAGGCGTCGAAGGAGTCCGTCTCGACGCTGCTCGACGGCCGCTCCTCGGGGTGCGGCGCAGCGAGGTCGACCACCGCCGGCACGTCGTGGTGCGACGAGATCCGGCCCAGGATCGACTCGGGGTCGTCCATGGCGCTCCCCACCTCGACGAAGCCGGCGTGCACCAGCGCCCGCACCAGGCGGCACGCGGGGAGCTCGCCCAGCCCCAGCACCTCGGCCAGGTTCGAGACGGTGCAGCCGCTGCCCACCGCCACGATCGAGGTCCAGCACGCCTGGTCGACGACGACCTCGGGGTGCGGCAGCTCGCTGGCCAGGGTGATCCACGAGCTCATGGACGGGACCACCGCGACGATGTCCCTCCACTCGGCGAGGTACGCCTCGGCGCGGTCGAGGACGAGGCCGACCGGGGCGGGATCGAGGGGGTCGGCGCACAGGGCGTCGGCCTCGAAGATGAACGAACCGGTCTCGTACCGGAGGATGTCGAAGACGATGTCGACCAGGTCGACGGCCGTCGGGTCGCCGGAGGTCGAGCCTCCGACCATCTCGCCGTTCGACAGCCACAGGCTCGACGAGCCCCGCTCTCCGTTCACGACCAAGCGGCCGGTCTTGCGCGATCCCGCCAGCAGCCGCATGACGTCGGCGAGGGCGAAGGAGTCGATGGTTCCCTGGAGCGCCACGATGAGATTCCTCCTGAGGGGATCGGGGCCTACTCCGTTCCATCGGCGCGCGAGCGCCCGGGGTGAACCATTCGGCCCAGTTCTCCGAGATCAGGGGATCGTCCGGCTCAGGCCGAGATCGCGGCGAGCGCCCCGCGGCGCATCGCGGCGAGGGGCGCGTCGGTCCCCGTCCAGGCGTTGAACGCCAACGCCGCCTGGCCCACCAGCATCCCGATCCCGTCCACCGGCCGAGCGCCGACCGCCGCTGCGGCCTCGAGCAGCGGGGTGGTGAGCGGGTGGTAGACGATGTCGACCACCACCTGCCCGGCACGCAGCAGCGCCGCGTCGAGGGGCATCTGGCCGTCGCCCATGCCCACCGAGGTGGCGTTGACCACCAGATCGCATCCGTGGAGCTCTCCTGCGTCCGCCGTGCGGGCCCGCTGGGGAGCCAGCTCCACGGCCGCCGCTGCCCGCTCCGGGGTGCGGTTCACCACCAGCACCTCGGCGGCGCCCGCATCGGCGAGCGCCAGCACGATCGAGCGTGCCGCTCCGCCCGCGCCGAGCACGGCCACGCGCAGGCCGGCCACGTCGATGCCCGGCTCGTGGCGGAGAGCGAGCACCAGGCCGTCCCCGTCGGTGGATCGACCCACGAGGTCGCTGCCCTCCCACCCCACGCAGTTCACGGCGCGGAGCGCCTCGGCTGCAGGGGTGACGCGGTCGACCACCTCGGCGACCTCTGCCTTGTGCGGCATCGTCACCGACAGGCCACCCAGGTCCAGTGCTCGCATCGCGGCGATCGCCCCGGCGGCGCCCCCTGCCGGCACCCGGAACGCGGTGAACACCCAGTCGAGCCCCGCCTCTGCGAAGCCGGCGTTCATGATCGCAGGCGACAGCGAGTGCGCGATCGGGTCACCGATCACCGCGGCGACGCGGGTGGAGCCCGAGACCGAGGGCAGCACGCGGTGCGGCACGCTCAGAAGATGCCGTCCGCTTCCGCCTGCTTCTTCGCCCGCAGGAACTCCTGGTAGTCGTCGGTGAAGAAGTGCGTCGCCGGGTTCCTCGACGTCAGGACGTACCACTTCCACGGACCCTCTGCGGGTTCGATCGCCGCCTTGAGCGACGCCTCCGACACGAGCGAGATCGGGGTCGGCGGCAGCCCTGCGTGGATGCGCGAGTTGTACGGCGTGTCGGTCTTGAGGTCCGAGCCGGTGAGGTCACCGGCCCGCTTCCCCAGCCCGTAGAGGATCGTGGCGTCGATGCCCAGCGGCTCGTTCGCGTCCAGGCGGTTGTTGATCACCCGGGCGATCTTCGGCTTCTCGTCGTCGGGATCGCCGGCCTCACGTTCGATCAGCGACGCCATCTTGATGAGGTCGTAGGCGGTGCGTCCCGCCAGCGCCTCGGCACGGCCGTAGCCCAGGTCGTCGAGCACCTTGACCTGCTGGTCGGCGAGCGTCTGGAGGATCTTCTCGGCGGTCGCCGTCTTCTCGAACCGGTAGGTGTCGGGGGCCAGCATGCCCTCCCACCGCCGGTTCACGTCCGGTTCGAGCGCCATCTCGGGCGGGAGGTACTTCGAGGTGATCGCGCCCGATGCGAGCGCCGAGCTCAGCGACTCGACGGAGACCTCGGGGAACGTCTCCGCGATGCGGGCGAGCGCGTCGACCACGCGCATCCCCGGCGGGATCTGCAGCGACAGGTCGTCGGGCGGGACGGGGCCCTCGGCGAGCACCCGTGACGCCTCCGACATCGACGAGTTCTCCCGGAACTTGTCGTAGGTGCCCGCGCGCCACTCGCCGCCGATGCCGCGGATCTTGGCGTACCAGCCGAACACCGAGGCCGAGCTGATCACGTCGTGCTCCTCGAGCAGCTGCGCGATCGAGTCGAGCGATGCGCCGCGGGGCACCTCGATGGCCGCCACGGGGTCGCCCTGCTCACCTGGCGGGTCGATCTGGCGCATCGCCCAGACCAGCCCGAAGCCGGCGACGATCGCGAAGGCGAGCACCACGGTGAGGACGCCGTAGAGCACCCGGCGCCCCACGGGCGAGTCGATCCGTACTGGGACGTAGTCGTCGTCGGGGTCGACGTAGGCGTCCTCGAACTCGTACTGCGGCTCGGGGCGGGGTCGCCGGCGGCGGGGAGGTTCGGTCACGGGAGGGGATCCTCTGGGGGGAGGGCGGATCGACGGTGGTCCAACCAGGACTGCAGCATCACCGCGGCGGCGATCTGGTCGACGACCTTGCGTCTGGCTCCGGCGCTCAACTGCATCTCGGTGATCGACCGCTGTGCGGTCACGGTGGTCAGTCGCTCATCGTAGGTCTCGACCGGCACCCCCAACGTGTCACGCAGCGCCTCGACCTCCTCGAGGGCGGCTGCAGCAGCGGGTCCCACGTTGCCGTCGAGGCTGTAGGGCACCCCCACCACGACCACCTCGGCCTCCCACTCCCCCACGAGCGATGCGATCGCCCGGTGGGTCGCCTGCCGGTCGCGCGTCCGCGCCACCACCTCCACCGGGGTGGCGACGGTGCCGTCCGAGTTCGAGACGGCGATGCCGATCCGCTTGCTGCCGAGGTCGATGCCGAGCGCTCGCAACGGCGAGGTCAGCCCCCGGCGAGCGCAGCGCGGACCTGGTCCAGCGCCTCGTCGAGGCGACCGGCGTCGCGTCCGCCCGCGGTGGCGAGATCAGCGCCCTTGCCGCCACCACCGCCGACGGTGGCGACCGCTTCTCGGATCAGCTCGCCGGCGTTCAGCCCGCTCCCGGGATCGACGGCGGCGACGAGTGCCACGCCCTTCCCGCCGGGCGACGCCCCGAGCACCACGGCCCGCATGCCGGGCCGGTCCCGCAGGGAGAGCGCGAGGTCACGGACCTCGTCGCGGGTCGCGGCCTCGATCCGGGCGACCAGGACCCCGTCCTCGGCCTGGTCCACGAGGCTGCCAGCGGACGCCTGGGCCGCCTGGCGCCGGAGCGCCTGGATCTCGTCGCGGGCCGCGGCCAGCTCGGAGAGCCGCTTGGTGATGCCGCCTGCCAGGTCGTCGGCGGGGACGCCCAGGAGCGCTGCTGCCTCGGCGATCCGGGCCTCCTCGGCCCGGAGGCGGTCGATCGGCCCGAACCCGGTCACCGCCTCGACGCGTCGGATGTTCGAGCCGATGGACCCCTCGGAGACGATCTTCAGCGACCCGATGTCGCCGGTGGCGCGCACGTGGGTGCCGCCGCAGAGCTCGATCGACTGCCGGCCCGCCTCGAGCACGCGCACGAGGTCGCCGTACTTGTCGCCGAAGAAGGCGATGGCGCCCAGCTCGGCGGCGGCCTCCTTGGTGGTCTCGTAGTGGCGCACCGGATCGTTGTGGAGGATCTCGGTGTTCACGAGGTCCTCGACCTTGCGGATCTCCTCGGGCGTCATCGCCTGGTAGTGGGAGAAGTCGAAGCGCAGGCGGTCGGGGGCGACGAGCGAGCCCTGCTGCTTCACGTGGTCGCCGAGCACCTCGCGCAGCGCCCAGTGGAGGAGGTGGGTCGCCGTGTGGTTGCGGCGGATCGCAGCACGACGGTCGGCGTCGATCGCGAGACGGGCCTCCTGCCCTTCGCGGATCTCCCCCTCCACCCCTTCGATCACGTGTCGGGTGATGCCGGGCACTGGCGAGCCCGTGTCGACCACCCGGGCGCGGCCCGTGTCGGTCTCGATCCACCCCGTGTCGCCGACCTGACCGCCGGACTCGGCGTAGAACGGCGTGCGGTCGGTGACGATGGCGGTCTCGGTCACGGCGAGCACCGTGCCGGTGGCGGTGTCCTCGGCCCGGCCGACGAACTCGGTGGGTCCGTGCTCCTCGGCGAGGCGGGCGAAGACGGAGCGGTCGTCGCCGCCGCCGGCGTCCTTCCGTGCGTCACGCGCACGCTTCCGCTGGTCCGCCATGTGCGCAGCGAACCCCTCGTCGTCGACCGTGATGCCGCGTTCGGCGGCCACCTCAGCGGTGAGCTCGAGGGGGAACCCATACGTGTCGTGCAGCTGGAACGCCACCTCGCCGGCCAGCACGCCGCCGTCGCCGACCCGGTCCAAGGCGTCGTCGAGGATGCTCGACCCCGTCTTCAGCGTCTCCCGGAACCGCAGCTCCTCGCGCTCGACGACCTCCCGGACGAACGCGTGGTTCTTCACGATCTCGGGGTAGTCGGGCCCCATCGTGGCCACCACCGCATCGACCATGGTCGGCAGCACCGGCTTCTCCACGCCGAGCAGGTACGCGTGGCGCACGGCGCGGCGCAGGATGCGGCGCAGCACGTAGCCCCGGTCCTCGTTCGAGGGGAAGACGCCGTCCGACACGAGGAAGGTCACGGTCCGGCTGTGCTCCGCGACGATCCGGAGGCTGATGTCGGTGCGGTCGTCGCTGCCGTACGTCGCTCCCGACGCGGCCTCGGCCTCACCGATCAGCGAGCGGATCTCGTCGAGGTCCCACACGGAGTCGACCCCCTGCAGGACGGCGAGCACGCGCTCCAGCCCCGCGCCGGTGTCGATCGACGGCTTGGGCAGCGGCTGCAGCGAACCGTCGGCCAGCTGCTCGTACTGCATGAAGACGAGGTTCCAGATCTCGACGAAGCGCTCCTCGCCGCCGTGGGCGGGCCCTCCGTCGGCGCCGTAGGCCGCACCCTTGTCCCAGAAGATCTCCGAGCTGGGGCCGCAGGGGCCGACCTCGCCCATCCGCCAGAAGTTGTCCTCGTCGAGCCGCTGGATCCGCTCGGCGGGGACCCCCACGGTGTCCCGCCAGATCGCCTCGGCCTCGTCGTCGGTGGTGTGCACCGTGACCCAGAGCCGCTCGGGATCGAGCCCCAGCGTGCGGGTCACGAACTCCCATGCGTACGGGATCGCGTCGGTCTTGAAGTAGTCGCCGAAGCTGAAGTTCCCGAGCATCTCGAAGAACGTGAGGTGTCGGGACGTGCGGCCGATCTCGTCGAGGTCGTTGTGCTTGCCGCCCGCCCGCACGCACTTCTGCACGGACACGGCTCGCCGGTAGGGCGGCACCTCCTCCCCCACGAAGTACGGCTTGAACGGCACCATGCCGGCCACCGTGAAGAGCACGGTGGGGTCGTGCGGGATCAGGCTCGCGGAGGGCACCACCGTGTGGTCGCGCGCCGCGAAGAAGTCGAGGAACTCCCTGCGGAGGTCGTTGGCCCGCATGGGCGCGCGCTGATCAGCCATGGTCCACCCAATCTAGAGGTCAGCGCTGGGCGCCGAGGCGGTCTCGCAGCTCTGCCTCGCGGCGCTGCCGGGCGTCCCGGCCCTCGCTCACCGCAGCGGTCCAACGCTCGCGGGCGGCGCGGCCGGTGCGCACCGCGCCGTCGCGGACGGTGGGCGGCACGACCTCGGTGACCTTGGCCTTCAGCTTCCGTCCGGCGGCGATGGTGGTGGCGGCGCCGGTCACCGCTCCCACTCCGAACCAGGTGATCCGCTTGAACAACTTCCCCTCAGCCCCTCTCGCCGTCGCCGGTGCGCCGGCCACGCAGCCTACGTGCCGCCTGACGGGTGCCCGAGGCTGCGGCGGCCCCCTTGATGACCGGGTTGGTCAGGACCCGCAGCGCGGCATCCGCCCGGTCCGACACGCCCTCGGCGGTGCCGATCAGCCGTTCGAGGCGATCCACCTGCGCGGTGGCCCGTTCGGCAGCGCTCGCTGCGTCCTCGGCGGCCTCCACCAGCCGCTCCTCCCCCGCCGAGACCAGCTCTCGCAGCTCCCGCACCCCTCGCTCCAGCCGCACGCACACCACGGCGAGCGCAGCGGTGGCGAACAGCGCCACGACGCCGCACAGGATCGCCGCCAGCTCGGCCCCGCTCATCCGCGCATCTCCGGTGGCAGCTCGCGCTCGGTCTCGGCGGCCCGGGCCAGGTCGTCGACCACCGCCCTCGACTTCTGGGCCCTCGCCAGGTACCCGGCCGCCTGGCCGAGGATGTAGCGGGCCTCGGGCATCCCCACCGATTCCACCGCGCGGGCCGCAGCGTCGGCGACGAGGAGGGCTCGCGGGTCGGCGTGACCGATGTCCTCGGACGCGAAGATCGACATTCGGCGGGCGACGAATCGGGGATCCTCCCCGCCGTCGAGCATGTGGACCATCCACGCCAGCGCCTGCTCGGGGTTCGAGTGGCGCATCCACTTGATGAACGCGCTGGCGGCGTCGTAGTGGGCACCCGTGCCGTAGCGGAGGTCCCCTGCGCCGAGGCCCTCGCGCACGTCCTCGGCGGTGACGGTCCCGTCTCGACGCATCGCGCCTGCGGCGATCGCCATCTCGAGCGTGGTGAGCACCTTCCGGGCGTCCCCGTCGCAGGTGTTGACGAGCACCTCGATCGCCTCGGGTTCGAGCGTGACGCCGGCGCGCTCGGCACCGCGCTCGACCACGTCCGTGATCGACTGCTCGGACAGGGGCTCCAGCCGGACCACGGTGCAACGCGAGAGGAGCGGGCCCACGAGGGTGGCCCACGGGCTCTCCGTGGTGGCGCCGATCAGCGAGATCAGCCCGCTCTCCACGCTGGGGAGCAGGGCGTCCTGCTGGGTTCGGGTGAAGCGGTGGATCTCGTCGAGGAAGACGACGGTCCGGCGGCCCTCCGCTCCCAGACGGTCGGAGGCCGCAGCGGCGACCTTGCGGATGTCGGAAACGGTGGCCGACACCGCCGACAGCGGCACGCCGTGGTCGGAGCGGGCGGCGATCAGCAGTCGGGCGATGGTGGTCTTGCCCGACCCGGCCGGACCCCAGAGGATCACCGACGGCAGCCGGGGCGCCTCCACCAGCTTGCGGAGGGAGCCCTTCGCTCCCACCAGCTGCTCGTGCCCGATGACCTCGTCGAACGTCGCCGGGCGCAGGCGCTCCGGGAGCGGAGCGTTGTCGGAGAGGCGATCTTCGGCCGCGGCGGCGAACAGGTCGGAGGGCACGTACTGCCGATCAGCGGAACACGAAGCGGAGGATCTTCTCCTTGATCGCCGTGTACGGCGGGTACATCAGCTTGAGGTCCGGGCGCGTGGGGCGGCGCATCACCGACTTGTGGTGGCTGAACACGTCGAAGCCGGCCTTGCCGTGGTACGAGCCCATGCCTGACGGGCCCACGCCGCCGAACGGCATGTTGTCCGGGAGGATGTGGACCACCACGTTGTTCACGCACGCCCCGCCCGAGCTGGTGCGCGACAGCACACGGTCAGCGACGGCACGGTCGGCGGTGAACACGTACAGGGCGAGCGGCTTGTCGCGCTCGTTGACGAACGCGATGGCCTCCTCGATCGAGTCGACCGAGAGGATCGGGAGCACCGGACCGAAGATCTCCTCGCGCATCAGCTTGGAGTCGAGGTCGGGGTCGACGATCACCGTGGGCGCGACGTAGCGCTTCGAGACGTCGCCCTCGCCGCCGGTGGCGATGGTGCCGCCGCTCGAACCGATGAGGTCCATCAGCCGGCCGTGGTGGCGCTCGGACACGATCCGACCGAGGTCCTTCGAGGCCTTCGGATCGGACCCGTAGAACTCGCCGATCTGGGCGACGACCAGGTCGACCAGGCGGTCACGGATCGAGGCGTCGGCCAGCACGTAGTCCGGGGCGATGCAGGTCTGGCCGGCGTTGATGAACTTGCCCCAGGCGATCCGGCGGGCCGTCACCTCGAGGTCGGCATCCGCGGCGACGATCGTCGGGCTCTTGCCGCCCAGCTCGAGCGTGACCGGGGTGAGGTGCTTCGCCGCTGCCGCCATCACGACCTTGCCCACGTTGGTGGACCCGGTGAAGAAGATGTGGTCGAAGCGGCTCTCGAGCAGCGCCGTGGTCTCCGGCACCCCGCCTTCGACCACCGCCACGGCGTCGTCGTCGAGGTACTGCGGGATCAGGCGGGCGAGCGTGGCCGTGGTGGCAGGCGACAGCTCGGACGGCTTGGCCACCACGCAGTTCCCGGCGGCGAGCGCCGCCGCCATCGGCTCCACGAGGAGTTGCACCGGGTAGTTCCACGGCGAGATCACGAGTGCCACGCCGAGCGGCTCGTGGATGATCTCGCCGGAGCCGGGCATCGAGAGCAGGCCCGGGAACACCTTCGTGGGCTTCATCCAGCCCTCGAAGTGCTTCAGCACGTGCTTGATGTGGAGGCGCGAGACGCCGATGTCGGCCCCGAACGCCTCGGCGACGGGACGGCCCAGGTCCTCGGACAGGGCGTCGATGAACGCCTGCTCGTGGTCCGTGAGCATGGCGAGGAGCCCGCGCAGCTGCTGGCGGCGCCACTCGACGGGACGGGTGCGGCCTGACTCGAACGTCTGCCGGAGCTGGGCGACCAGCTCTGCGTACGAGGCGGCTGCCGTGGAGGAGGGGGTCGCGGCGGTGTCGGTCACGACCCAAGGCTACCCTGCCGCGGTGGAGCTGTCCGTGGCGTGGTCCACCCTCGCGATGACGCCGACCGACTCCCCCGGCGAGGTCCGACGGCGCTACCTCGAACGCCTGGTGGAGGTCCACCCCGACCGCTCCGACGCACCCGACGCCAACGAGGTCACCGCTCGGCTCACCGAGGCCTACAGGGTGGTCGTGGACCACCTCCAGCGCGTGGGCGCCCGCCCGGGGGTGCGCGTCGGCGCCGAGGAGCGGTCCGCTCGTGTCTCGGAGGTGGCGGACGCAGGAGGCGGGGTCGATGCCGCGTCCGGACGGCCGGTCGTGGCGGTCGCGATGGTCGACATCGACACGATCGCCATCGCGGCGCCCGCCGGGGAGACGTTCCGGCTGCTGCTCGAGGCGGGACACGAGCTGGGCGAGGTGGACCACGTCGACCCCTCGGCCCACCTGTTGTCGGTGGTGATCGAGTTCGTGGAGGGTCCCATCTGCCAGCTGCTCTGCACGTTGCAGGGCCGGGCGACGGGCGTGACGGAGATCTTCTGCCACATCGAGTCGTTCGACGCCACGCCGCCGCCACCGATCGACGCCGTCACGTCGCTCGTGATGGAGACGATGGT
>JBIQID010000193.1:0-3112 GCA_044508215.1 Actinomycetota bacterium
GGTCAGGGGCCCAGCTCCTCGGCCCGGTCGAGGATGGCGTCCAGCTTGAGGATCTCCCCCGTGGTGACGATGCCCACGAACGCGTCGCCCTGCAGGATCGGCAGGCGGTCCACGTCGTGGTCCTCCATCAGCCGGAGCGCGGTGCCGAGGGTTGCGGTCACCTCGCTCGTGGGTGCGTCGTCTCGCAGCACGTCCGCCACCAGCGTCTCGGGCCACGAGGAGCGGGGGACCGTCGTGACGTCGTCGAGGTGGACCATCCCGCAGTAGCGGTTGCCGTCCACCACCGGCACGGCGCGGAGGCGCAGCTGGCTCACGTGGTAGTCGAAGAGCTCGGTCAGCGTGGCGTCGGGCGGCACGATCGTCGCGTCCGGGCGCAGGGCAGCGGTGACAGGGAGGGCGAGTCGCCGCTCGAGGAGGCTGCGGCGGCTCCCCTGCTGGTAGGGCGAGACCGACGCCCCGCCCATCAGCAGCTGACTGGTCGCCGCGGCGATCAGGCCGGGGACCACGAACGCGGCACGCCCGGTGGTCTCGGCGACGAAGACCACCGCGGCGAGGGGCACCCGGTACCCCGCTCCGAGCAGGGCTGCGACGCCGAGCAGTGGGAACAGGGTGCGCTCGGGGGTGTCGATGACGGCACCCACGATCGCTCCCAGCAGCGCGCCCTGCACCACCAGGGGCACGAACAGGCCGCCGACTCCCCCGCCGCCCAGCGCGATCGTGGTCGCCGCCAGCCGCACCACGAACAGGGCGGCGAGCACTGCGATGCCCGTGTCCGGAGCGAGCGCCCACTCGATCACCCCGTAGCCGGGCCCGGTCGCCAGCGACTCCCCGGTGAGGACCCGGGCGAGCACGAAGAGGCCCACGAGGCCGCCCGCCACGATGGGCGCGCGCACCCACGGCGATGCGGTGACCGAGATCCGCTTCGCGTCACGGAACAGGCGTGAGACCACCCGTCCGCACAGGCCGGCGAGCAGCCCCAGCAGGGCGGCGCCTCCCAGGTCCCGCAGGTCGAACGGCGGTTCACCCGCCACGGGGAACAGCGGCTCGGTCCCGTTGATCGCAGCGAACACCACGTAGCCGGCAGCCGCCGAGAACATCGCCGGGAGGAGCATGCGACGGGCCAGGTCCTGCTGGTACGGGACCTCGAGCGCGAACACCACCCCCGTCGCCGGCGCCTTGAAGATGGCCGCCACGCCGGCGGCGGCGCCGCACACCATGAGCAGCTTGTTGTCCTCGCGGCTGAACCAGCGGCTCCAGCGACGCTGGATCCCGGTACCGATGGCGGCGCCGATGTACATCGACGGGCCCTCGAAGCCCATCGCTGCGCCGCTCCCGAGGGTGGCGACGCTGGCGAGCAGGCGCGCCGGCACGGGACGCAGGTCGAGCCGCTCGTCCACGTCGTGGAAGTTCCGGATGTACTCGTCGGTGGTGCCGGTCGACCTCACCCGCGACAAGCGGAGCACCACCGCCGCGAGCGCCAGGCCCGCCACCGGGGCGATCGCCTGCGCCCACAGCGGCAGGCGGAGGACCGCACCGAACATCTCCCGGTCGACGACCAGGTCGAACAGGGCCACGGCCAGTCCCGTGATCGCACCGGTGACCACGGCGAGCAGCCCCGCGTGCCGGGCACGCCGTCCCAGGGCACGCAGCTCCACGGCTCGGGCTGCCATGGAGGTCCTGTCGAGGTCGCGCATGTTCGGCTCCCCACTCTACGATCGCCCGTCGTGACGCTGTGGCGGTCCCTGCTCGGTGTGCCGCTGGCATGCCTGACCCTGGTGGCGTGCGGTGGCTCAGACGGGTCCACCGCCACCACGACGACCGGCGCGCCGACCACCACCACGGCCACGATCCCCGACGGCCCGCCCGAAGGGATCCCGGCGGCGATCGACTCGCTGGAGGCCGGCCAGTGCCTCAACGACGTGCCGGCACGAGAGCAGCGCACGGTCGTGGTGCTCGCGGTGGGGTGCGAACGTCCCCACCGCTACGAGGTCTACCTCACCTTCCGCTTCCCGCCGGGTGGCGACGCTGCGCCGAAGGGCGCTCCCTACCCGGGCGAGACGGCGGTCCGTTCGGCCTCGGAACAGGAGTGCTTCGCCCACTTCGAGGGGTGGATGGGCCACCCGTGGAGCGCTTCTGAGTACGACATCGTGGTCTGGTGGCCCAGCGCCGAGGGGTGGGCCGAGACGGCCGACCGCAAGGTGGTGTGCGCCGTGTACCCGCTGTCGGGCGACCTCACGATGGGCAGCGTCGCCGGCACCGCCAGCTGAGCCGCAGCCTCGTTCCGTTGTGTGATCTCGCCCCGATCGGGGCGAGATCACACGACGAAACCCAGGAAGGGGCGTCAGCAGGTGGTGCGGCGGATGAGGACGAGGGCGATGTCGTCCTCGGAGCGGCCCTCGGCCAGCCGGGACGACAGCACCCGGTCCACCTGCTCCTCCACCGGCAGGTGTCGGGTCTCCACGAGCAGGTCCGCGAGTCGGCCGATGCCCTCGTCGATCGAACGGTGGCGCTCCTCCACCAGGCCGTCGGTGTACAGCGCGAGGGTGTCGCCCTGCTCGAGGTGGAGGCGCGCCGGCTCCACGGGCGTGGTGGGCGCCACACCGATCAAGGGCTGTCTGCCGTGCTCGATGACCTGCGACGCCCCTGCGGCCGTGACGATGATCGGCGGCGGGTGCCCGGCGGACACCACCTCCACCTCCTTGGCGCAGGGTTCGAGCAACGCGGCCAGCGCCGTCGCCGTGACCTCGAGCGGGTCCACGGCATCGGCCACCGCCGTGAACAGCTCGGCGAGCGGCGCCCCCGTCCGCAGCAGCGTGGCGAGCGCGCTGCGGAGGTACGCCATGTCGGAGATCGCATCGATGCCGTGGCCGACGACGTCACCCACCACGACCGCCAAGCGGTGCTCGCCCTCGGGGTCCAGGTCGATTCCCTCGAACCAGTCGCCGCCCATCCCCAGCTCGACGGCGGCGGGGCGGTAGCGGGCCGCCAGGTCGAAGCCGGCGAGGTCCGGCATGGGCCGCAGGATGCGCTCCTGGAGGTTCTTCACCAGGCGGTGCTCGGCTTCGGCCAGCCGGACCCGTTCGAGGGTCTGCCCGGCCATCTGGGCGATCGT
>JBIQID010000194.1:0-3104 GCA_044508215.1 Actinomycetota bacterium
CGTCGAGCGTGGTGGCGCCGATGGTCTGCAGCTCGCCGCGGGCCAGCATCGGCTTCAGGATCGAGGCAGCGTCGATCGCTCCCTCGGCGGCACCCGCACCGACGAGCGTGTGGATCTCGTCGATGAAGAGGATGATGTCGCCGCGGGTCTTGATCTCCTTCAGGACCTTCTTCAGCCGCTCCTCGAAGTCGCCGCGGTAGCGGGAGCCCGCCACCAGGGCACCGAGGTCGAGCGTGTAGAGCTGCTTGTTCTGCAGCGTCTCGGGGACGTTGCCCGCAGCGATCGCCTGGGCGAGGCCCTCGACGATGGCCGTCTTGCCGACGCCCGGCTCGCCGACGAGCACCGGGTTGTTCTTGGTGCGCCGGCTGAGGACCTGCATCATCCGCTCGGTCTCGCGGGCACGACCGATGACCGGGTCGAGCTTCTTCTCACGGGCGAGCTGGGTGAAGTTGCGACCGAACTGGTCGAGCACCAGCGAGCCGGACGGAGCGTCGCCCGAGCCGCCGCCGGTGGTGGTCTTCTCGCTGCCCTGACCGCCCTGGCCGGCACCGGACGGGCCGGGGTAGCCGCTGAGCAGCTGGATGACCTGCTGGCGCACCCGGGACAGGTCGGCGCCCAGCTTCACGAGCACCTGCGCGGCGACGCCCTCGCCCTCACGGATGAGGCCCAAGAGGATGTGCTCGGTGCCGATGTAGTTGTGGCCCAGCTGCAGCGCCTCGCGGAGCGACAGCTCGAGCACCTTCTTCGCGCGAGGGGTGAAGGGGATGTGGCCGGACGGCGAGGACCCGCCCTGGCCGATGATCTCCTCGACCTGCTGGCGGACCGCCTCGAGGGAGATGCCGAGCGACTCGAGCGCCTTCGCGGCGACGCCCTCGCCCTCGTGGATCAAGCCCAGGAGGATGTGCTCCGTACCGATGTAGTTGTGGTTGAGCAGCCGCGCCTCCTCCTGTGCGAGGACGACCACCCGGCGGGCTCGATCTGTGAAGCGTTCAAACACGTGTGTGCCTCCCGTGGGCTGCGGTAGCTCAGTCTATCGGTGGCCCCCGACAAGCGTCGCCGGGTCACCGGTGGCCGAAGGGCAGCCCTTGGTGCTGTGGGGGATGGGGTCTGGGGGTGCGGAAGCGTCCGTCCCGGTCGGTCCCGGACGCCGGAAGTTGAGTCACAGGGAGTCAACCCCTGAGGGGGCCGCCGTGTTCCTCGGGGGACCGGCCGGTGGTCACACCACCCGGCGCCCGGCGGGGCGCGCTCCCCGTCTCGGGCCGCCGTACCGGCTGGAGGTTCCGCGAGCGCAGCGGGGTAGGGTCGACCCGTGCCTGGACGGAACCCGCTGACGATCGTGCCCACGATGGCCGCGGACCTCGAGCGGGTGCAGGCCGAGCTCGAGCTGGTGGTGCAGACGCCGAACGCGTTCCTCACCGAGATCGCGAGCCACCTGATCACCGCCGGCGGGAAGCGCATCCGGCCCGGCTTCACCATCGCAGCTGCCGCCACCGCGCTGACCGAGGACGCCCCCGCTGCCGATGCGGTCATCCGGGGCGGCGCCGCGGTCGAGCTGGTGCACCTCGGCTCGCTGTACCACGACGACGTCATCGACGCGGCGGTCAGCCGCCACTTCGTCGACAGCGTGAACTCGCTGTGGGGCAACCACAAGGCGATCCTCGCCGGCGACTTCCTCCTGGCCCGTGCCTCCGAGATCGCAGCCTCCCTCGGGGTCGAGGTGGCCGGCCTGCTGGGGGCCACCATCAGCCGCCTGGTCGAGGGGCAGATCCTCGAGCTGCAGTCGCTGTACGACCCCAGCCGCGACGAGGCCACCTACCTCCGCTCGATCGAGGGCAAGACCGCTGCGCTGCTCGCCACGTCGTGCCGCACCGGCGCGATCGTCGCCGAGCTCGACCGCGAGCAGAAGGACGTGCTGTCGCGCTTCGGCGAGGTGTACGGCATCGCCTTCCAGATCGTCGACGACGTGCTCGACCTGGTGGCCACCGAGGCCGAGATGGGCAAGCCCACCGGCCACGACCTGCAGGAGGGCGTGTACACCCTCCCCGTGATCTACGCCCTCGCCGAGTCCGGCTCCGACGAGCTGCGGAGCCTGCTCCACGCCGACATCACCCCCGAGGAGCGCGACCGGGCCGTGGCGCTCGTGCGGGCGTCGCGGGGCATCGACGAGGCGATCGCCGTGGCCCGTCGCCACGCAGCCGAGGGCGTGCAGCTGCTCGAGTCGCTCGAGCCGTCGGTCGGCGGGCGTGGTCTCGCTGCCGCGGCCGACTACCTGGTCGCCAACGTGGAGACCGCCGCCGGCCGCATCCTCAGCTGAGCGCGGAGCGCTCGGCTCGGCCCTGCCGGCGCGCCGGGCTCACAGCTGCGGGCGTCGGTCCGCCCACGGTGCCGCCTCCTCCACCTGCGCGGCCAGCCGGATGAGCAGCGCGTCCTGCCAGGGTCCACCTGCGAACTGCACGCCCACGGGCAACCCGAACTCCGACATGTGCAGCGGCAGCGAGATGGCGGGCTGTCCGGTCACGTTGAACATCGCCGTGTAGGCCGCCATCGGGGTGGCGTTCACGAGCGGGGCGCCCGGGTCGTCCTCGGCACCCGCCCAGATGGAGCCCACCAGGGGCGGCTCCACCGCCATCGTCGGGGTCACCAGCACGTCGAAGTCGCGCCCGAACTGGCTGGTGATCACCCGTGACGTCCGCTGCAGCACCATCACCGCCTCGGAGAACGCGATCGCGTCGGTGCCGGTCGCCAGCTCGTAGTTCGCCCGGTTGTGGGGCTCGAGCTTCTCGACGTCCAACCCGGAGACACCGGCCGCGATGGTCGACCACACGGTGAGGAAGCCGGTGAGGAACTCGCCTGCGTCGGGCCACGTGGGCGCCTCGACCACGACGTCGTGGCCGAGGGACTCGAGCAGCGCCGCCGTCCGCTCGACGGCAGCGGTGCAGGCGGGCGCCGGTGGGATCCCGAGCGCGTTGCCATCGGTGACCCGGATCCGCAGGCGTCCGGGTGGCGCGCCGACCTCCTCCGCATAGGTCCGGTCGTGCGGCGGCGCCACGTTCCACGCACCCGGGTCGACCTGGGCGAGCACGTCGAGCGCGGCCGCCGTGTCC
>JBIQID010000039.1:0-6162 GCA_044508215.1 Actinomycetota bacterium
GTCCCTCCCGCCTCGGCATGGAGGCTGTACACGTCCACCTCGAGCCCGTCGCCGAGGATCATCCGCATCATGCGGAAGCCCTTCATGGCGAGGCAGTCCGCTGCACCGGGCGGCAGCACGCCGCCGTAGCAGCCGTGCCATGCGCCCAACCGCTCGTCGTGGAGCGGATACTTCGCCATGATCCCGATGCCGTCGCCGACGAGGAGTCCCCGCCATTCGGCGTTGACGCCGACGGCCTCGGGCCCGGGGTGGCGAGCGGTGCGCCAGGGGTGCACCGCGTCGGCGCGCAGGCGCGTGTGGTAGTTCGCGAAGTCCAGCAGGCCCGCGATCGGCATCCACCAGTCGAAGTCCTCCTGGGTGAGGACCACGTCGTACTCGTTGAGCAGCGGGCTGATCAGCGGGATGTTGCGCTCGGGGTTCGAACCAGAGATGCCCTGTGGCAGCCCCGCGATGTTGTAGGTGAGCACCGAGAGCTCGCCCGGCGGCTCGGGGAGCGGCACCAGCGTGGTGGGCGGAGCCCCCGGATCGTTGGGGGGCGGTGTGCACGCCGCCAGCACCACCGCCAGCGCGACCACAGCCGCGCCGAAGCCCCACCACCGCCGTCCCGCCCTGATCCCCATGGGGACCAAGTTAGATCCGGCGTCCGGCCGCCGCCCGCCCGCTACGAGAGCTGTTCGGCCAGGTAGGCGGTCTCGCCGAGCTGGCCGATGAGGTGGAGCTGCGTCTCGAGCCAGTCGGCGTGGCCCTCCTCGCTGGTCAGCATCTCCTCGAGGAGCGCCCGGGTGCCGTTGTCGCCGGCCGCCACGCACGCCTCGATCCCTCGGTTGAGGCGGGTGATCGCCTCACGCTCCACCTGCAGGTCGTTCTCCATCTGCTCGCGGACGGTCTCGCCGACCGCCAGCGGGAAGAGCCGCTGCAGGTTGGGCACGCCGTCGAAGTAGAGGATCCGCTCGACGAGGGTCTCGGCGTGGCGCATCTCGTCGATCGACTCGTCGCGGATCTTCTCGGCGAGCCGCTCGTAGCCCCAGTTCGAGCACATCTTGGCGTGCACGAAGTACTGGTTGATGGCCGTGAGCTCGGCGGTGAGGACCTCGTTGAGCAGCTCGACGATCTCGGGGTTGCCCTGCATGGTGCCTCCCTGTGCGGTCCGCTGCTGCGGGGTGCAGCGGGATGCCGGGGAGTCTAAGGGCAGCGGTCAGGCCGCGGAGTCCCGGCGGATCCGCCGGGTGGCGACCTCGACCTCGATGAGGCGCTCGATCGTGGGGTGGCAACCGCCGCAGCGGGTCCCTGCGCGGCACGCGGCACCGACCTCTTCGATCAGGCCCGCGCCGGCCGCGATCGCTGCCCGGACTGCGCTGTCGTTCACCCCGAGGCACGAGCACACGTACGCCACGGAGGTGAGGGTACCCTAACGAACGGGCTGACGCCACCCTGACGTTGCCGGCGTGGTGGTCCCTCCGGTCAGGGCGTGATCGACGACGCGTAGGTCGCCAGCTGCTCCGGCGGAACCTCACCGCTGACCCGCTGGGTGACCTTCCCGTCGGCGTCGACGAACACGATCAGTGGGTAGCCGGTCAGGCCGTACGCCTGGGCGATGGAGTTCGACTCGTCGTCGAGGATGACCCGGCCACGCCAGTTCTCCCGGTCCAGCCACGCGGACGGCGGGTAGTTCGGGCTGTTCGGGTTCGTCGCCGTCGCCACCAGGATCACGTCGAGGCCCTCGGTGCCGCCCTGCTCCATCCAGTCGACGATCACCGGGATCTCCCGCTGGCAGTGGGGGCACCAGTGCGCCCCGAACACCACGATCGCCGGCTGGCCCTCGCGGAGCAGCGACACGTCGTTCCCGCCGAACTCGACGCCCGTCGCCTGCGGTGCGTCCATGCCCACGGCGGGGTCGTTGCCGACGTCGGCGAGGCGGGGCAGCTCGTCGCCCGTGACCTCGACCGGAGCGATCTGGCGGCTGGCGGAGCCGTCTCCGTTGTCGCCGCCCTCGTCGTCGCCGCCCATGAGCAGCACCACGCCGACGAGGACGAGGACCATGACCAGGCCGGCACCGATGAGGATGTAGGTGTTGCGGCGGTCGGGTGCGGCGTTCTTCTTCTGTGCCATCTGTGGGGTGTCTCCGGTGGTGTGGTCAGGACGGGACGTCGGCCGGGGCCTCGTCCGTGTCGGACAGATTCTGGTCTGCGTTCGGGGTCAGGTCGGGGTCGGCCTCGTCGACGGGCTCCCGGGCCGGGACGAACGCGAGCGCAGCGATGATCGTGAGGAAGCCCACCAGCGCCATCGACGGGATGGTGATCCAGCCGCCCCACTCGTCGATCCAACGGATCGTGCAGGGGTTGGTGGGGTCGCAGCTGCCGGTGTCGAGGGCCGGGATCCGCTCGAGCATCACGTGGTAGGTGGCGATGGCGCCGCCGATCGACGCGAGCGCGATCCCGTACCACTTCGCCGCCCGGTCGCGCCGGAACCAGGCGATCGGGAGGAGCACTGCCAACGGGTACATGAAGATCCGCTGGAACCAGCAGTACCGGCACGGCGGGTACTTGGGCTCGACCTCGGAGAGGTAGAGGCTGCCGAGGGTGCAGACGAGGGCGACGGCGGCGGCGAACGCGAGCACCGTCATCCAGTTGCGCTCCCTCGCCTCCTGCGCCCGTTCGGAGCCGAAGGCCGCGCGGAGGGCGGTGCTCCCGACGACGACCCCGCCGATCACCGCGACCACGGCGAGGAGCGCGAAGACCGTCGCCATCTGAGACTTTTCCACGGGCGCTCAGAGTAGGGCCGGCGTGCCCCCGGCGCGCGGCAGGGCCCGTCGACGGGCGGTGTTCGGCTGATGCCTAGAACTGGAACGCGTTCCACTTTTCTGGCGTAGTCTTCGCGGCATGCACAACGAGCTCTGCGAGAAGCTCGGGATCGAGTTCCCGATCTTCGCCTTCACCCACTGCCGCGACGTCGTGGCAGCCGTGTCCAACGCCGGCGGGCTGGGCGTGCTCGGCGCGGTCGGCTTCACCCCCGAGCAGCTCGCCATCGAGCTGGACTGGATCGACGAGCACGTCGGCGACAAGCCGTACGGCGTCGACATCGTGATCCCGATGAAGTACGAGGGGATGGGCGAGCTCGACGCCGACAAGCTCGAGGACGAGCTCCGCAAGATGATCCCCGACGGGCACCGCTCGTTCGTGAAGCAGCTCCTGGCCGACCACGGCGTGCCCGAGCTGCCCGAGGAGCAGGCCGCACCCGAGCTGATCGGCTGGACCGAGGCCACCGCCGGCCCGCTCGTGGAGATCGCGCTGACGCACCCGAACGTGAAGCTGATCGCGAACGCGCTCGGCACCCCGCCGGCCGAGATCGTCACCGAGATCCAGTCGACCGGCCGCCTCGTGGCTGCCCTCTGCGGGTCGGTGAAGCAGGCGCTCTCCCACAAGGAGGCCGGCCTGGACTTCATCATCGCCCAGGGCTCCGAGGGCGGCGGGCACACCGGCGAGGTCGGTTCCATCGTGCTGTGGCCCGAGGTCATCGACGCCGTCAGCCCCATGCCGATGCTCGCCGCGGGTGGCATCGGCTCCGGTCGCCAGATGGCGGCCGCCATGGCGATGGGCGCCGCGGGCGTCTGGACCGGGTCCCTCTGGCTGACGGTCGAGGAAGCCGACATCCCGCCGGCCCAGATGGAGCAGTACCTCGCTGCCACCAGCCGCGACACGGTTCGCTCCCGCAGCTTCACCGGGAAGCCCTGCCGGATGCTCCGCAACGAGTGGACCGAGGCCTGGGAGCACCCGGACAACCCGAAGCCGCTCGGCATGCCCCTGCAGTTCATGATCACCGGCGAGGCCGTCGCCCGGGGCCACAAGTACCCCGAGCAGGCCAAGGACGTGCAGTTCAACCCGGTCGGTCAGATCGTGGGGTCCATGAAGAAGGTGCGACGCGCCGGCGACGTGGTGCTCGACATGGTGAACGAGTACGTGGACACCGTCGAGCGGATGAGCTCGAACCTCTCGATCGACGCCTGACCCGCATCTCGCCCGGGGCAGGCTGACCCCGTGCGGATCGTCACCTGGAACATCCACCACGGGGCACCGGCGTCGGGTCCCGTGGACCTGCACGCCGTCGCGGCAGTGCTGCGCCCGCTCGCAGCCGACGTCGTGCTGCTCCAGGAGGTGGACCAGCACGTTCGCCGGTCGGGTGACGTCGACCAGGTGGCCGAGCTGGTGGCCGAGCTGCGCGCCACCGGGCACTTCGCGGGTGCCATGCGGTGGCCCCCACGCCGCCTGCCTCCGGAGCCGCCGGTGGCGGGAGCGGGTGCGTACGGGATCGCCGTGCTCACCCGTCAGCCCAGCGCGGCTCCGGAGATCCTCCGCCTGCCCAGCTCGCGAGGTCGCGAGCCGAGGGTGGCCACCGTGTCGCGCCTGGCCCACGGCGGTCGGCGGGTGGCGGTCGTCGGCACCCACCTCCAGAACGGGCCCCGGTGGGAGCCCCGCCCCACCGAGGCGATGCGCCAGCTCCGTTGGCTCGCCGAGCGTCTCGCCGACGAGCCCGGGCCCCTCGTGCTCGCCGGCGACGTCAACATGGAGCGCCGCACGGCGGCGAGCGTCCTCGAACCGCTGGGCTGGTCGCTCGCGGTGACCGCCCCCACGTTCCCGGCCACGGCCCCGTCGAAGACGATCGACGTGGTCGCCACCCGCGGGGCCCGGGTCGTCGAGGCCCGAGTGCCGGTCACCCGGGCGAGCGACCACCGCCCGGTCGTGGCAGACGTCGCCCTCTCGCCGCCGTAGCCCGCGCCGAGAGGTTCGCTGGGACGGCGGGAGAACTTGCCCTTTGAGCTTTCTGCGCGGCTCCCGTACCCTCCGGACACGCACTGGAACCGGTGCGCGCAGGCCCGGCGGGGCCGATGGGCGATGTGTGTGAAGGCGGGCGTGAGATGGCGGAAGTGCTGAACCCTTCGACGTGGGCAACTGCCGGCGGCCCGTCCGACGACGTCGGCATGGACGTCCTCTCGGAGCCGCCCGACGACGCGGACGTGATCGACGCCGAGGCCGAGATCGACCTGCGCCCGTACGACGACCCCCGGGACAAGGGCTCGGAGGACCAGCGCGATCCCTTCGCCCCGCTCGTCGGCAAGGTCGCTGTGGTCACCGGAGCCCACGACGCGGTCGGCCGTTCGGTCGCCCTCGCGTTCCTCGCCGCAGGAGCCCGCGTCTGCGTGATCGGTCGGGACGCCGCCGCGCTCCACGACCTCTCGCGCGCTGCCGGGCCCAGCTCGCCCGTCGTGTCGCTGCAGTGCGACCTGGGCTCCGCCGAGGAGGTCGCGAGCGCGGCTGACTTCGTCACCCGGGTGGATCGGCCGGTCGACGTGCTCGTCCACTGCGCCGACGTGCACGTCCGCCACGGGCTCGCCGAGGGCGCGGTCGAGGACCTCGACGAGCAGTACCTCGTGAACCTGCGCGGGCCGTACCTGCTCACGCAGGCGCTGGTGGCCCCCATCCGCGCCGCCGGTGGGCACGTGGTGTTCGTGAACCCGGTGGACGACGCCACCTTCCTGTCCTCCGACACGCAGTACGCGATGACGCGCTACGGCGTCCGTGCCCTTGCGTCCGGTGTCCGCGAGGAGCTCGACGACGCGAACGTGCGGGTCACCACGGTCCACGTCGGCGGCGACATCGACGCCGGCGCACCGGGCCGGGCGCTGCACCCCGACGATGTCGCGGACTGCGTCCTGGGGGCGGTGGAGATGCCCTCGCACCTCGAGATCACCGATCTCCACGTGCGTCCTCGCAGCGTCTCCTGACCCGTACGCTGGGCGTGATGGGCCGTTCGTGTCGCCGCCCCGGCTGCAGCAGAGCAGCCGCGGTCGTGATCAGCTACGACACGACGGCTCGACAGGTCTGGGTCGACCCCATCGACAACGGGGGAGGCGGGCAGCTCCTCTGCGAGCAGCACCGTTCGCGCCTCACCCCTCCTCGCGGGTGGGACGTGGTCGACCGGCGGCCGGTGGTCGAGGCGCCCCAGCCGGAGCCGGCTGCCCCGGTCGCTGAGCGCCCTCCACGCGAGCCGCGGACGCCCCGGAGGCGCCGTCGGTCGTGGGGCCAGCTCGACCTTCCGAGGCTCGAGTTCACCGGACCGGAGATCGAGGTGCGCGGCGCCGCGGCGGAGCCGCCGGCTGCGGCGTCG
>JBIQID010000039.1:6262-22613 GCA_044508215.1 Actinomycetota bacterium
GATCGCCGAACCGGTCGCCGACCACGCCGAGCAGCCCTCCGATCAGCAGGAGGTCCCCGGTGAGACCGACGTCGAGGACCCCGTCGACGTCCACGACGAGCCTCCGGTGGAGGAGCAGGCCGATGCGCCGGTCGCCGAGGAGGTCGCCGAGCCGGTCACCGAGCCGGTGGACGACCTCGGCGACCTCCTCGCGCCGAAGGGCGGCCTGCTCGGGCGCGCCTTCAGGGCGACGGGCCCCCAGCGGTCCGTGCTCACCGAGGTCAGCCGGGAGAACTGACCACCGCAGGCGGCCCGGGTGGAGCCTCGGGCAGCACACCGCGGGAGCGGGCGCCGGTCAGCATCGCGAGCCCCCCGACCGCGGCCATCGCCGCGGCCGTGATGCCGAACGCAGCGAACGCCCCCCAGTGCTCGTAGATCGGCGCCATCGTCAGCGCCGCCAGCCCGGCGGCTCCGATGCCCATCGCCGCGCCGATGCCCTGGCCGGTGCCCAGCTCGTGCGCCTCGCAGGACTCCGCCATGGCCGCTTGGGATGCCGGGACGCCGATCGCGTTCACGAACCCCTCCGGCACCGAGAGCACGACCAGTGGCCCCGGCCGGCCCACCAGGCCGTAGCCCACGATCACCGGCAACAGCCCGACGAGCGACCACCACGCCGACCGGACAGCTCCGAACCGGTCGATGAGGCGAGTACCGAACAGCGCCACGGCCACGTACGGGACCCCGTAGACCGTGAAGCTGAGGCCCACGAAGAGGTGCGATGCCCCCATGTCGGTGAGGTACTTCGCCCACAGCACGTCGTAGGTGCCCACCGGCAGGTACAGCGCGAGCTGCAGGAGCGCCGCCCGACGCACCGGCGCCTTGGCGAGCACCCTGCGGACCGTTGCCGTGGGGGCCGTGCGGTTCGCCTGCTGCTCGTCGAGGCGCGACGTGTCGACCCGCAGCAGCCCCACCGCGAGCACCAGGCTGACGCCGCCGAGGATCCAGAAGGGAGCGTCGAGCCCGAGCCAGCCGGAGAGCACCGACCCCAGCAGCGGTCCCACGACCACGCCGGTCAGCTCGCCGGCCGAGAGCGCCCCGAGGTTGGCTCCCACACGCTCGGAGTCGTCGGACGCGACCACCGCTCTCGCAGCGGGGCCGAACAGGGCGTAGCCGAGACCGGTGAGGAAGCGTGCCCCCATCAGCTGCCAGAGGGTGTCCGCGAGTGCGAACCAGAACAGCCCGGCCGCGCAGGCGATCGCCGCGGCGACGAGCATCTGCCGGGCGTGACCTCGGTCGACGTAGCGGGCGAGCCCCAAGAGGGCGAGGAGGCCCGCACCGAACGCCATCGCCGAGATCGCGCCCAGCTCGCCGGTGCTCAGGCCGTGGGCGTCCTGGAGGTCGGGGAGCAGCGGGAAGATGATCGCGATCGAGCCCAGGAGCACGAAGTTCGCGAGCGCCAGCACGGCCACCCGGCGCGTCGGAAGGGTGAACGATCCGTCGCGCATCCGCTGAGTGTGCCCGCTCGAGGTCACGAGCGGCGCGTCGATTTCGCGATGGCGACCTCGGCGACGGCGAGCACCGCTGCAGAGGCGGCCACGAGGCCGACGACCACCCAGATGCCGGTCGAGGTGGGGAGCTCCAGCTCGAAGTAGCGGCGACCGGGGTCCGTGACGATGGCCAGCACCACGAGCAGGCCCATGGCGCCGATGAGGAGCCCCTTCCACGGCACGAACGGCCGGGACGTGCGGACGAGGACCAGCATGCCCACGCCGGTGAGCACGAGCGCGGCAGTCGTCTGCGCCTGCTCTGGAGCCAGCTCCGGACGACCTCGCGCCCAGAGGTAGGCGCCGAGCGTGGCGGCGGCCGCCACGACGCCGGAGGGCAGCGCGACCCGGGCCACCTTCTGGAAGAAGCGGCCGGTCAGCCGCTCCTCGTTCGGGGCGAGCGCGAGGAAGAAGGCCGGGACGCCGATGGTGAGCGTGCCGACCAGCGTGAGGTGGCGGGGGAGGAAGGGGTACGGGAGGCCGGACAGCCCGACGACCAGGGCGATCAGCACCGCGTAGGTGGTCTTCGTGAGGAAGAGGCTCGCGACCCGCTGGAGGTTGTTGATCACCCTCCTGCCCTCGGCGACCACCTGTGGCAGGCCGCTGAAGTTCGAATCCAGGAGCACGAGCTGCGCGACGGCGCGGGTGGCCTCCGCCCCGGACGCCATGGCGATGCCGACATCAGCGTCCTTCAGCGCGAGCACGTCGTTCACGCCGTCTCCGGTCATCGCCACCGTGTGACCCCTCGACTGGAGCGCTTCGACCATCGCCCGCTTCTGGTGCGGGTTGACGCGACCGAAGACGGTCGTTGCCTCCACGACGTCCGCCAGGCGCGTCGTGTCGTCGGGCAGGCCCCGGGCGTCGACCCGCGGCACGCGGCCCAGACCGGCGCGCTCGGCCACCGCTCCGACGGTCACCGGGCTGTCGCCGCTGATCACCTTCAGGGTCACTCCCTCCTCCGCGAAGTAGCGCAGCGTCTCGGGGGCGTCGGGGCGCACCTCGTCCTCGATCAGGACCAGAGCGACCGGCAGCAGGCCGGCGGGGAGCTCGTCGCCGGCGAGGCTGGAGGGGCTGTGGGCCAGTGCGAGGACCCGCCGGCCCTGCTCCGCCTGCTCCTCGACGACCTCGGCGGCGCGCCCCGGTGCATCGCCCAGGACCATCTCCGGGGCACCGATCACCCACGACCCGCGCCCCACGAACTGCGAGGCGGACCACTTCCGCGCCGAGCTGAACGGCACCGAGTCCTCGAGCGCCCAGCCGTCGGGTGCCGCGTCGAAGCGCGCTTGCAGCGCGAGCTGCGTGGCGTTCGGATCCGGGTCGCTCCACGCGATCGCGGCCAGCGCGTCGAGCGCGGATGCGGGGGAGGCGCCGTCCTCGGCGATCTCCATCACGTGCGCCACCACCATGTCGCCCGAGGTGATCGTGCCGGTCTTGTCGAGGCACACCACGTCGACCCTCGCCAGGATCTCGATCGCCGGCAGCTCCTGCACGAGCGTGCGCCGGCGAGCGAGCCGGACCACTCCCACCGCGAACGCCACGGTGGTGAGCAGGATCAGGCCCTCGGGCACCATCGCCACCACGGCGCCGGTCGTGGTGACGATCGAGTCCCGGACCGACCTGTGGCCCTCCCGGAGCGCGCTCCAGAGGAGCACCGCGCCGGTGGGGATGAGCGCCCACGTCACCCAGGTGATGATCCGGTCGACGCTCTCCCTCAGCTCGCTGCGCGAGAGGGTGAACTTCCGGGCCTCCTCCGCGAGGCGCGCGGCGTAGGCGTCGGCGCCGACCTCGTCCACCTGCGCACGACCGGAGCCGGCGACCACGAACGAGCCGGAGAGGACGGTGTCACCGGGCTGCTTGGCGACCGGGTCGCTCTCGCCGGTGAGCAGGGACTCGTCCACCTCGAGGTCCGACGTGACCACCACCGTGGCGTCGGCCACGATCTGCCGGCCCGGGCGGAGGGCGACGATGTCGTCGAGGACGATCTCGGAGATCGCGACCTCCCTCTCCTCCCCGTCGCGCACCACCAGGGCGTGGGGAGCGGAGAGGAGCGCCAGCCGGTCGAGGGTCCGCTTCGCCCTGAGCTCCTGGACGATGCCGACCAGCGCGTTGCTGACGATCACGCCGCCGAACAAGGCGTCCTTGTAGGCACGGCAGGCGAGCACGATCGCGAGGAGCGTGCACATGAGCAGGTTGAAGCGCGTGAAGATGTTGCCGGCGAGGATCTGACCCACGGTGCGTGACGGCACCTGGGGGACGTCGTTCGCCAGGCCCGCCCGCACCCGCTCCTCGACCGCGTCCGCGTCGAGGCCCCGCTCGGGATCCACGGGGGCGCGCTCCCGGGCCGCTTCCACCGGCACAGGGTACGTGGCGGGCCGTCGCCCGCCGTCAGACGGGGGTGGCGACCTCGGTCCCGGCGACCCGCGGTGCCACGAGCGGCCAGGGGCGCTCCCGCTCCACGGCGAGGGCGACGTCGAAGAGCAGCTCGTCCTCGTGGTGGCGCCCGAGGACCTGCATGCCGACGGGCAGTCCGTTGACGGTGCCGCTCGGGATCGACACCGCCGGGTTCCCGTAGACGTTCGAGATGATCGTGAGCGCGCCCATCGTGATCAGGTCGGGGAAGCGGCGCGACACCTGCTCGATCAGGTAGTTGGGCAGGCCGGGCGCCACCGACGAGGCGACGCGGGTGCCGAACAGCGCGCCGCGGAAGGCGACGCGGGCTGCGTCGCTCGCGAACGCCTTGTCGAGGAAGCTGTCGGTGCTGGAGCTGGTGGTGGCCTCGGCGGCGAACGCCGGCCCCGGGTTGGTGGCGGCGATGATCAGGTCGACCTGTTCGAACGCTGCGCCCATCACCTCGTTGGCCTCGAGCCGCATCTGCTCGGCGACCGCCGCCGTGCGGAGGTTGTAGAGGGCGTTCGACATCTGGAGGCCGGCAGCCACCTCGTCGGTCATGTCGCGCGCGCAACCCGGCCAGAGGTCTCCGAGGTCGGCGAGGAGGGTGGCCAGGTTGCCGATCATCCACTGCGCTGCGAGGTTCGGCGGCCGCACGTCGATGTCGACCTTCACCATCCCCGCGTCGCGGATCAGCTCGTCGGCCGCCTGGCGGAGGTGCTCCTCCACGCCCGGTTCGAGCGTGGCGCCACCGAGGCCGGGGACCACCGCCACCTTCAGCCCGCGCAGGTCGCGGCTGCCGAGATCGGCCTCCCAGCGTCCGTGCGACGGAAGGCTGGAGGGGTCCCAGGGGTGGTAGCCGGCGCACACGTCGTAGTAGCGGGCGGCGTCGCGGACCGAGCGGGCGAGGTTGCCGAGCACCACCGTGTTCGGGCGCATGTACGCGTGCGGGCTGCGGGGGATGCGTCCGAAGGTGCCCTTCATGCCCAGGAGGCCGCAGTAGCCGGCGGGGATCCGGATCGAGCCGCCGCCATCGCCGCCCGTCGCGAGGCTCACGAGGCCACCGGCGACCGCCGAGGCCGAGCCGCTGGAGGAACCGCCGCAGGTCCGGCCGTGCTGCCACGGGTTGTGCGTGACGCCGTTGAGCCGGGTGACGCTCACGTTCAGGCCGCCGAACTCGCTGGCGGTCGTCTGCCCCACGGGCACTGCGCCGCCCCGCTCGACGAGGCGGTCGAACTGGTGCGAGCTCCGCTCGGCCACCCGATCACGGAAGACGAGCGACGCCTCGGTCCAGGGCCACCCGGCGACCGGGTCGAGCTCCTTGATGCCGGTGGGCACACCGCCGAACGGCAGGGAGACGTCCGCCTCGGCAGCCGCGGCGCGCGCACGGTCGGCGTCGACGTGGCTGAAGGCGTTGAGGTCCGACCGCTCGATCGCGGCCAGCGTGGCGTCGAGCTCCTCGAGCGGGGAGCGGTCGCCGCGCCGGAACGCGTCGACGAGGGAACAGGCGTCGTCCTGCCATGGGGTGTCGGGCATCCCGGCATTGTGGCGCGAGTGCGGCCGCCGCTCCCAGCGAACGGACGACGGTGCCGACGCTGGGGCCAGGATGACCACGGAAAGTGGTCGCACATGCGCGAGAACGGGCACACCCACCGCTACGGTGATCGCGCACGCACGGGGCGCGGTCGGTTCGCAGCGGGTGGGGACGGTCCCCGTCCGGGAGGCCGGCACGACGGGCCCCACAGGCCGAGGGGAGCTCGCATGAGGGGAAGCCGTCGATGGGTGGTCGCCGCACTGCTGCCGGCGCTCGTCGCCGCGGCGTGCGGTGGAGACGGTGGATCCGGCGACGGCCGCACCGAGGCCGGTGACGCCACTGGGCGTGGCGTCCAGAGTTCGAAGCCGGCACCCGAAGCCGTCACGATCCTGGTCCCGAAGACCATCGACAGCTTCGACCCGCACACCTCCTTCTCGGAGGACGGCGCCCAGCAGTTCATGCTGTTCGTCTACGACAACCTCGTCCGCCGGACGCTCGACGGCGAGTTCGCCCCCGCCGTCGCCTCGGAGTGGACGCTCCTGCCCGAGGGCCAGGCACCGACCACCGCCGTCTTCAAGATCCGCGAGGGCCTGACCTGCTCCGACGGTTCGCCGCTCGGCGCCGAGCAGGTGCGCATGTCCTTCGAGCGCTTCGCCCGCGACGGGTCCGGGACCGCCCGCATCTTCGGCCCCGACGGCCCGAAGTCGATCACCGCCGACCCCGCCGCCGGCACCGTCACGCTCGAGCTGAACGGCCCGAACAACGACATCCTCACGGGGCTGGCCAACAGCGGTCAGATCATCTGCCCCCGAGGCGTGCTCGACCCCGACCTGCTCCAGGGCGTCGAGGCGGCCGGCAGCGGTCCCTACACCCTCCGCGCCGGGTTCAAGAAGGACGACGAGTACATCCTCCAGCGCCGCGACGACTACACGGCGCTGCCCGAGGGCACGAAGATCACCGACCTGCCGAAGGTCGTGACGCTGAAGCTCGTCACCGAGGACACCACCGCCGCCGACCTCGTCGAGAAGAACGACAACACCATCGCCGGGATCCTCTCGACCGACACCGAGCGCCTGAAGGAGAACGAGGAGCTGGTCTCGGTTCCCGCCGCGGCATACGGCACCAACGCCGTGGTGTTCAACCAGCGCGAGGGCGAGCCCTTCACCGACGGCGCGCTGCGCCGGGGCGTCGCGGCGCTGATCGACTCGGTCCAGGGCGGCAACGCCGAGACCCAAGGGCTGGGCAACCCCATCCGCTCCCTCTACACCGACAACATCGACTGCTTCGACCCGAAGGCCGCCGAGGCGCTGGAGGCCTACGACGTCGCCGCCGCCGGCACGATCCTCGACGAGGCCGGCTACCGGGTGGGCCCCGACGGGTTCCGCACGAAGCCCGACGGGTCGCCGTTGAAGCTCCGGGTGGTCGGCGACCACACGCAGTTCAAAGCGCCCGACTACATCGCGCAGGCGCTGAAGGAGGGTGGGTTCGACGTCGACCTGAGGGTCGGCGTGCGCGCCGAGTCGTACGCCCGCTTCTTCGTGGGCGACTACGACCTGGGCTCCTACCCCTTCATCTCGGCCACGCCGCTGCCGGCGCTCTACTTCAACCAGGTCTCGGGGTCCGGGGCGCTCGACAACCTGTCGAAGATCGACAACCCCGAGTACGTGCAGCACGCGAAGGCCGGCTGGGCGGCACCGCCGGACTCGCCGGAGCGCTGCGAGGGCTGGAAGGCCGCCGAGCGGGCGCTGCTCGCCAACTCGGACACGGTGCCGCTCGACCAGCCCGTGAAGTACTGGTTCGGGCACGGCGTGACGTTCAACGCCGTGTACTACAAGGTCGACCCCTTCTCGATCCGTTCGGTCTGAGGCACCGCCCTCCGATGCCCGAGTGGAGCGGCCCGTGAACGGTCGGTGGCCCCGGTTCCTCCTGTCACGGTTGGTCCGCCTCGTGGTCGTGACGCTGGTGCTGGTCACCGTCGTGTTCGCAGCGGTCCGGCTCGTGCCGGGCGACCCCGCGGTGAAGGCGGTGGGGACCATGGGCGAGCTCAGCCCGGAGGAGCAGGACCGGGTCATCCAGCGGACCCGCGACGACCTCCACCTCGACGATCCCCTGCCGGTCCAGTACGGCAAGGCCGTCCTCTCGGCGATCACGTTCGACTACGGCACCTCCGTGGAGAAGCGGCAGCCGGTCCGCACGGTCGTCGGCGATCGCCTCGGCTCCACGTTCCGGCTGGCGCTCGCGGGCACGATCGTGGTGATCGGCCTGTCGGTGCCGCTCGGGATGGCGATGGGGAAGGCCACCGAGGGCCGGCGTCGACGTGGCCTGGAGGCGGCGTTCAGCTCGGGCACCGGCTTCGTCGGTTCGATCCCGCCGTACGTGATGGCGATCCTGCTCATCTGGGCGTTCGCGTACAGCCTGCAGTGGTTCCCCCGGATCCCCGAGGGGTCGTGGACCGACGAGGTGCTCCCGGCCCTCGCGGTCGGGCTCGGGCCGGCCCTGCTGCTCGCTCGGATGGTCCGCCTCGAGACCCTCGGGGTCCTCGCGCAGGACTACGTGCGGACGGCTCGGAGCAAGCGCCTCCCGCCGCTGCGGGTGATGGCCCGTGACGTCCTGCCGAACGTGGTGACCCCTGCGCTCACGATCGGCGGGGTGATCTTCTCGTCGTTGGTCGGCGGCACGGTGGTGGTCGAGGGGATCTTCAACCGGCAGGGGCTGGGCACGGCGCTGGTCACCGCCGTCCAGGTGGGCGACTACCCGGTGGTGCAGGCCATCGCGATCCTCATCGGGGTGACCGTGGTGGTGGTGAACACCGCGGTCGACGTGGCGCTCGCAGCGATCGACCCGCGAACCGTGGTGGCGTCGTGACCCTCGCCGAGGAGATCGAGGAGGTCGGCCGGCCCGCCGCGGAGCCGGCCCCATCCGGGGGCACCGCCGCTCGCCGCACCGGCACGGTCCGCGCGCTCCTGTCGACCCCGAGCGGCGTGGCGAGCGCGGCGCTGATCGCCCTCGTGGTGGTGGTGGCGATCGTCGCGCCGCCCATCTGGGGCGATCAGGCGACGACGACCGACTTCGGCACGATCCTGCAGAGCTCCTCGGGTGAGCACCCGCTGGGCACCGACGGCGCCGGCCGGGACATCCTGGCCCGGACGCTCGTGGGGACGCGCCTGTCGGTCCTCCTGGCGCTGGGGGCCACGGCGATCGCCGCGTCGATCGGCCTGGTGCTCGGCTCGCTCCTCGTCACGTTCGGCGGGCGGATCCAGCGGATCGGCATGACCGTCATCGACACGTGGCTCGGCTTCCCGGCGATCCTCCTCGCCATCTTGGTGATCGCGGTCCTCGAACCGAGCGGGACTGCGGCGGCGATCGCCGTGGGCCTGTCCATCGCGCCGTTCTTCGCCCGGGTGACGGTGACGCGCACGGCCGGCGTGGCCAACCTCGACCACGTCGTCGCCGCTCGGCTGCTCGGGCTGCCACGCCGACGCATCGCGTTCCGCTACGTCCTCGGGTCGGTGTCCGACTCTCTCGTCGTGGCGGTGTTCTCGATGATGAGCGAGTGCCTGGTGGCCGTCTCGGCCCTCAGCTTCCTCGGCCTCGGCGTGCAGCCGCAGGTGGGCGCCCAGGAGGCGTCGCGGATCGACTGGGGACGCATCCTGAACGACAGCATCGGCGACTTCCGCCAGCGGCCCGAGGGCACCCTCGGCCCGGCGATCGCGATCGCGGTGTGCGGCCTGGCGTTCGCCTGGTTCGGCGACTCGCTGGGACGGGCCATGAACCCGCAGGCCCGGAGGTGAGCGCGTGACCGATCCGGTGCTGGAGGTCAGGGACCTGCGGGTCTCGTTCGGCGCTCGCGGCCACCCCGTCGAGGTCGTCCACGGCGTCGACCTGTGCGTGGAGGCCGGCGAGATCGTGGGCGTGGTGGGCGAGTCGGGGTCGGGGAAGACCGTGACCGTCCTCGCTGCGTCAGCGCTGCTCCCTGGTGGGGCGCACATGGACGTCTCGACGTGGCGGTTCGCCGGCACCGACCTGGTCGGCGCCGACCGGCGGACCGTCGCCCGGGCCCTGGGCGGGCGGCTCGCCGTCGTGTTCCAGGACCCGATGGCGTCCTTGAACCCGACGCGGCGGGTCGGCGCGCAGATGTCCGACGTGGTGCGGGTGCACGGCGGGAGGAGCAAGCGGGAGGCGATCGCCGACGCCATCGAGCGCCTGGGTCGCGTGCGGATCGCCTCGCCCGAGCGCCGCGTCCACGACCACCCCCACCGGTTCTCCGGCGGGATGCGACAGCGGGCGATGATCGCCATGGGGTTGATGACGACGCCGTCGCTCCTGGTGGCGGACGAGCCCACGACGGCGCTCGACGTGACCGTCCAGGCCGACATCATGGACCTCGTCCGAGAGGTGAACGAGGCCACCGGCACCGCGGTGCTGCTCGTCAGCCACAACATCGCCCTCATCGCAGAGATGTGCACCCGGGTCCTCGTGATGTACGCCGGCCGGGTGGTCGAGGAGCTGCCCGCCAGCGACCTCGCCGAGTCCGCGCTGCACCCGTACACCCGAGCGCTGATGGGGGCGGTCCCCCGCTTCGACTCGCCCCGGGACGAACCGCTCGTGTCGATCCCGGGCACCGCTCCGGACCCGGCCGAGCCCGTGGTCGGGTGCCCGTTCGCACCCCGGTGCCCCCTGGTGGAGGACCGCTGCCGCACCGACGCCCCGCAGCTCGTCCAGATCGGCGGGGGAGCGGTGGCGTGCCACGTGGCGGTCGACCTCCACACCGCTGCCGCCGAGAGCGAAGGGGCCTCCGGGTGATGCTCTCGGTCGAGCACCTGACCGCCCGCTACCCCGGCACCGAGGTGGACGTGGTGGTGGACGTGAGCTTCGCCGTGCCCGAAGGAGGCACCTTCGGGGTGGTGGGCGAGTCGGGCTCGGGGAAGTCCACGCTCGCCCGGGCGATCGTCGGGCTCCTCGACCTCCGGGCAGCCAGCCGGGTGGAGGTCGACGGCGTCGAGGTCACCCTCGGCGGCGCGGCCGAGCAGCGGCACCTTCGGCGCACCGTGCAGATGGTGTTCCAGGACCCCGGGTCGTCCCTCCACCCCCGGATGCGGATCGGGGCGGCGCTCGCCGAGGCTGCGGGCACGGTGCCGGGCAGCACCCGACGGGACGCCGCGGCAGAGGTGCCGCGGCTCCTCGACCTGGTCGGCCTCCCCACCCGCTTCGCCGATCGGCACCCCTTCGAGCTCTCGGGCGGCCAGCGCCAGCGGGTGGCCATCGCCCGTGCCCTCGCGGCACAGCCGAAGGTGCTCCTCCTCGACGAGGTGACGGCGTCGCTCGACGTGTCGGTGCAGGCGACGATCCTCAACCTCCTCGGCGAGCTGCGCTCGGAGCTGGGCCTCACCTACCTGGCGATCTCCCACGACCTCGCGGTGATGCGCTACCTGTGCGACGAGATCGCGGTGATGGAGTCGGGGACGATCAAGGAGCGTGCGGCGGGCGACGTCCTGTTCGAATCCCCTCGCCACCCGTACACGGCTGCGCTGGTCGACGCCGTGCCGCGCCTCGACCGCGAGGGTGGCCGGTCGATCGTGCTGATCGGCGAGCCACGGGATGCGACCTCCCGTGCGTCGGGCTGCACCTTCCACCCCCGGTGCCCCGTGGGCCCGGAGGTCGACGAGGGGCGCACCCGGTGCATCGACGAGGTGCCCGAGCTGCTCGGTGACCCCCACGCCGTCGCCTGCCACTTCCCCCTGACCTAGCGGCGAGCGGGTCGCTCCGATCGTTAGAGTGCCGCCGTGCCGGTGGACCCCAAGGAGCTGAACGAGGCACTCGCGGAGCTCGATCCTGCCGCCCTGGTGCAGGGAGCGCTCGACGCATCCCTGGCGCGGGTGGTGACGAGCATCGCGCAGGTGTTCAGCGCTGACGGCGTGGGCATCATGCTCGTCGACGACGAGCAGGGCCTCCGGTTCGTGAGCGCCACCGACGCGGTGAGCGCCGCGCTCGAGGCGGTCGAGACAAGGACCGGCAACGGGCCGTGCGTCGACGCCGTCTGGCACGGGGAGCCGGTGCTCTGCAGCGACCTCGCCTCCGAGAGGCGGTGGCCGGCGGTGAGGGAGGCGCTGGTCCCGTTGGGCGCCCGGGCGATCCTCGGCATGCCGCTCCGGGTCGGCGGTGCCACCGTGGGGGCGCTCGACGTGTACCGCGCGCAGGTCCACGAGTGGGGCGTGGGGGAGCTGGAGGCGATCCGGGCGTTCGCGGACATGATCGCAGAGCTGCTCGAGCTCGCAGTGCTGGCGCGGGAGCAACAGCACCTCGCTGTGCAGTTGCGCCACGCCCTCGGGACGCGGGTGGTGGTCGAACGAGCGGTGGGCTACCTCATGGCCAAGCAGTCCCTCGACGCTGTGGCCGCGTTCAACCTCCTCCGGGCCCAGGCGCGCCACGAGCGTCGCCAGGTGGCGGAGGTCGCAGAGGAGGTCCTCGGGCGGAACCGGCCGGCGGCTACCCCGGAAGGCTGATCCTGCCCTCGGGGTCGCACAGGCGGATCACCTCGCGGTGGAACCGCTTGATCCGGCGGATCGACACCCAGTCCGGACCCAGGATCCCGGCTGCGCAGAGCAGCGGGCGGACGCCTGCCGCTCCGAGGAACGTGACCCCTCCCAGGTCGACCTCGACACGTGCCACTCCCTCGAGGAAGCACGACTCGAGCACGCCGGCCAACACCGCCGCGTTCGACTCGTCCACCTCGCCGGTGACCCTGGCCAAGGCGACGTCACCCTCCACCCACCAGTCGATGCAGAGGTCCGCAGACACTTCCTGCCTCATCGCGTCCTCCGCGAGATGCTCTGAGGACGCGGGGTCAAGGCGGCCAGTTGCACCACCCTACCTGGACGGGTGGCGGGCGCGTCGGTCTGTCGAGTGAGGTGGCTCAGCCTGTGCCGTTGGTGTCTGCGGCGACCGGGTTCTGGCCGGGAGCGCGGCACACCACGCACCACACCACCTTGCAGTCGTCGTGGCGCTCGACACCCCACCGGTCCGCGAGCCGCTCGACGAGACGCATGCCGAGGCCACCCGGACGTTCCGGCTCGACCTCGCGGACCTGGGGCACCTCGGTCGGGCGCCAGTCGACGACCTCGATGCGGGCGTCGGCGTCGCCGTCGATGTCGCAGTGCAGCTCGAACCGGGTGCGGGCGTGGAGCACGGCGTTGGCGGTCAGCTCGGAGACGAGCAGCCGCACCCGATCGATGTCGGCCTCGCTCCAACCGCGACGGGCGAGCTCCTCGCTCACGGTGTTGCGCGCGGCGCGGATGGCGGGGGGCCCGTCGTCGTAGGAGACGTGGAGGGACCCGACGGTGCGTCGATCGTGTTGCATGTCGTGCCTCCTCTCTCGTTCGCGCGGGGGTGGACAGGATCGTCGGTACCCGACGGACGGAGAGGTCAATCGCGCGGAAGGCGCGCGACGGCCAGGAAGAACTCGTCGATGGTGCGGATCACGTGGTGGAACTGGTCGAAGTCGACGGGCTTGCAGACGTACGCGTTGGCGTGGAGGTCGTAGCTCCGCAGCACGTCCTCCTCTGCATCCGAGGTCGTGAGCACGACCACGGGGATCCGCCGGAGGTCCGGATCGCCCTTCACCTCGGCGAGGACCTCGCGTCCGCCCACACGGGGCAGGTTGAGGTCCAAGAGGACCAGGTCGGGGCGCTCGGCGTCCGCGTACCGTCCCCGGCGGTGCAGGTGGTCGAGCGCCTCCTCGCCGTTGTCGACGACCTCCAACGTGTGCAGCAGCTTGCTCGCTGCGAGGGCTTCCTGGGTGATCAGGACATCACCCGGATCGTCCTCCACCAAGAGGATGCGGATCGGGCTCGCGTTCTCGACCAGGCTCATGGGCCGCGATTCTGTCCCACTCGACGGGCAGCGTGAAGCTGATCGACGAACCGCTGCCCGATGGGGGCTCGTCGACCTGGATCGTCCCACCGTGGAACTCGACGATCTTCTTGCAGAGCGCCAGGCCGATGCCCGTGCCGCTGTACTCGTCGCGGCCGTGCAGTCGCTGGAAGATCACGAAGACCTTCTCGCGGAAGCGGGGTTCGATCCCGATGCCGTTGTCGACGCAGCTGATGCGCCATGCGTCACCGTCGCGGTCACCGCGCACGCTGATCCGGGGCGGCTCCTCGGACCGGTACTTGATCGAGTTGCCGAAGAGGTTCTGGAACAGCGCGACCAACAGCGATCGGTCGCCGTCGACGGTGGGGAGCGGGCCCACGTCGATGGTCGCTCCGGTCTCCTCGACGATCGGGCGGAGGTTCTCGACGGCCTCCGCGGCGGCCGCCCCCAGGTCGACCTCCTCCCAGCCCTCCGTGGTGCGGCCCACCCGGGAGAACTGGAGGAGCCCGTTGATGAGCACCTGCATGCGGCGCGAGCCGTCGACCGCGAAGTCGATGTAGGTCCGGCCTCGCTCGTCGAGCTCGTCCCGGTACCGCTGCTCGAGCAGCTGGCAGAACGACGCGACCTTGCGGAGCGGCTCCTGGAGGTCGTGCGAGGCCACGTACGCGAACTGCTCGAGGTCGCGGTTCGACCTCGCCAGGTCGGTGGCGTAGCGGTCCAGCTCCTCCCGGGTCCGCTCCACCGTGGCCAGCTCGGCCACGATCCGGTCGCGCATCGTGTCGACCGCTTCGGCCAGCTCGTGGATCTCGGCGGGCCCGTCCACCTCGAGGACCTCGTGGAACGCGCCGTCGGCGACGCGACCGGCGGCGTGGTTGAGCTCCATCAGGGGCCGTGCGATGCGGCGCCGCAGGATCCACACGCCGGTTCCCGTCACCGCGCCGACCAGCACGAGGGCGGCGAAGATCGCGGATGTCAGCACCCGGGTCGAGCCGAGGAGCGAGTCGACCGCCTCGTCGCGCTCGCCCTCGATCAGGCCGCGCGCCTCGTCGATGGCGGCCCTCACCTCGTCGAACACGTCGACGGAGTCCTGGACGATGACCAGCTGGGCCAAGCGGTTCGAGCCCGACTGGATCACCGGCTCGGCGATCCGACGGTGCCAGTCCTCGGTGGCGGAGCGGATCCGGTCGAACACCTCGTGGCCCTCGAGAGCGGTGTCCCGGAGGAGCCCGCGCAGCTCGTCGGTCAGCTGGCGTTCGGCGTCGCGGCCCGAGCGGTAGGGATCGAGGAAGCTCTCCTGACCGCTCACCGCGTAGCCGCGCACGCCGGTCTCCTGGTCGATGAGCGACGACCGCAGGCGTTCGAGGTGGAGGAGGGCGGGATCCAGCTGGCGCACCACCCGGGTCCGTGCATCGGACTGGATGGAGAGCGCAACCAGCACCATCGCGGTGCCGAGGACCAGCGTGGTGGCGGCGGCGACCGCGGCGACGACGGAGAGACGTGAGAGGCGAGGTGGGCGGCGGCGCCGGCTCACCCGGTGGACCCGATCGCCAGGCGGGCGAGGGCGACGTCGTCGCGCCAACCCGTCACCGCCATGGCCTCGATCTCTCGCAGCAGCCGTGCGAGGTCGCCCGGGCCGATGCCGGCGTGCTCGACGATCAGCGGCTGGACGTCTTCGAGCCCGAGGATCCGCCCGGACTGGCCGCGGATCTCGAAGAGGCCGTCGGTGTAGAGGGTGATCTCGATCGGGGCGGCGATCTCGTAGGAGGTGCCGGGCCACGTCCGCTCGCCCAGCGCGACGCCGAGCGGGCTTCGTCGCAGCGGATCGTGGGCGAGGCGGCCGTCGGAGAGGATGGGCGGCGGGTGGCCGGCGGACCGGACGTGGAGCGTGGTGCGGGCGGGATCGATCGTGATCTCGCAGGCCGTGGCGAAGATGTCGTCCGCGGACCGCTCGCTCTGCAGCAGCCGTTCGAGCGCTCCGAACACGTCGGCGTCGGGCGGCGAGTTGAGGACGAGCGAGCGCCACGCGATGCGGAGCGCCACCCCGAGGGCCGCCTCGTCGGTGCCGTGGCCGGCGACGTCGCCGACCACCATCCGCAGGGTGCCGTCGGGCAGCTCCACGCAGTCGGAGAAGTCGCCGCCGATGAGCCCGTCGCGCGACACGACGTAGCGGCTGGCCAGCCGTACGTCGTCGGAGTGGAGGTAGGGGTGGGCCAGCAGGTTGCGCTCCAGCCGGTTCACCTCGCGCTCGCGGGCCGACGCCAGCGTCAGCTCGGCCTGAGCGAGCTCGGCGCGCTTGCGCTCGATGGCGAACCGGACCGCTCGGGCGATGGTCCCACCCGACTCCTGCCCTTTCACCAGGTAGTCCTGCGCCCCCGCCTCGATCGACTGCCGGCCCACCGACTCGTCGGCCCAGCCCGTGAGCACGACCACCGGGAGCTGCGGGAGGTCGCGGCGGACGGTGGTGAGCGCCTCCAGGCCTTCGACCCCCGGCAGGCCGAGGTCGACCACGATGCACCCCGGCCGTTCCGCTCGTGCGAGCTCGACGCCGCGCTCGAGGCTCGTCGCCACCACCACGCGGAGGTCGGGATCCTCTTCGGCGAGCAGCTCCTCGAACAGGAGGGCGTCGCCGGGGTCGTCCTCGATCAGGACGATGTCCGGGCCGCCGCTCTGGCTGGGCTGCTCCGGTCGCCGGGGTGAACCGAGCGGCGCGTGAGCGGTCACGGGCGCCATCCCGACATCGCCAGCCCCGCCGCGCCGAGCGTCAGCGCCACCACGACCACTGCGCCCACGACGACCGCCTGGCTGGCCGAGTCGGAGCCGAGCTCGTCCGCCAGCCGGAGGTCCGGCTCCTCGGGCAGGGTGAGCACGGGCGGGTTCGGACCCACGACGGCGGGGTCGTCGATGCCCGGGTCCATCTGCGCCCCGGCTGTGGGCGACGCGAAGGCCAGTGCGGCGGCAGCGAGGAGCAGGACGACCCCTCCGGAGCGGCAAGCGCGGACAGGTGAGGACACGGCGTCATCTTTGCAGAACCGGTGGC
>JBIQID010000195.1:0-3102 GCA_044508215.1 Actinomycetota bacterium
GGCGCCTTGCAGCTGGTGGTGGGCCAGCTTGGCGTCGATCTCGGCCTCGTCGCGGAGGCGGTCGGTCTTGTAGTCGACGATGACGAGGCCGTCGGGGGTCTCGACGAGGAGGTCGACGAAGCCTTCGAGGAGGCGCCCTCCGACCGGTGCCGCCACGTACAGCTCCTTGTGGTGGCGCGACCGGGCCGCTTGCTGGACGGTGTCCGATGCCAGCGCCGAGCGGACCATCGCGGCGACGACGCCGACGTGTTCGGGGATCGCCTCGACCTCGCACTGGCGGCGGACCTGGCCGTCGACGTCGCGCGGGTCGGTCAGGTCGAGCAGCTGGAGCGTTGCGTGCGTCGCCCGGCCGATGGCGCTGCCGGCGCGACCGTGGCTCCGGCGGCGGACCGCGGCTGGTTCGTCGCCGTCCTCCAAGAGCTCGTCGACGGCGAGGGCCACGGCGTCGGTGTCGTCGTCGACGGCCGGTGAGCCGGTGGGGGACGTCTCGGCGGGCCCCTCGAGGAGGGAGGCGATCGAGGAACCGGACACGACCGTGGCGGCGGTGGCGCGCTGCACGGTCGCCGCCCGGTCGTCGAGCCACTCCTGGCGCTCGCGGAGCAGGGCTTCGCCGTCGAGGGAGGGCCGGTCCGCGGCGGGGAGGTCTGCCGACGCGGTGAGGTCTGCTGGCGCGGTGCTGTCGGACCGCTCGGAAAGGCCTGCCGCGGCGACTGCTGGGAGCTCACCGGGCAGCCCGCCCTCCTCGGGTGGCTCGGGCAGGGTCCGCCAGAGGTCGGGGTGCTCGTCGAAGAAGGTCCACACCCGCCCGGCGTAGGTGTCGGGCTCCTTGTCGGCGGCGATCTCCTTGTGGTGGCAGCTGACGATGAGGTGGTCGCGTGCTCGGGTGGCGGCCACGTAGAGGAGCCGCAGCTTCTCGTGCGCGTCCATCTCCTCTTCGAGGTCGGCACGAGGGTCGTGGCCACTCGTCGCCTGGCCCTTTCGGAGCTTCAGCTCGGGAGGCCCGTCGGGGCCCCACAGCACGCTGACGCCGCGCCGTGCGCCGCCGGCCTTCGTGGTCATGCCGGAGAGGATCGTGATGGGGAACTCCAGGCCCTTCGAGCCGTGGATCGTCATGATGCTGACGGCGTCGGTGTCGCTCTCGGCGAGCATCGGCTCGTGCACCCGGGCACCCTCGGCGCCCTGCAGCGCCGCCCACTCGAGGAACGGGCGGAGGCCGTCGCCGCCTGACTCCTCGAACTGGCGGGCCTGGTCGACGATGAAGCGGAGCCGGCGCCAGACCTCCACGTGGCGCGGGTCGCCGAACGCCAGCACGAAGGCCTGTCGGTCGCGGAGGAGCCGGTCGAGCAGGGCCGACGGGCTGCTCCACCACCTGGCCTCCCACAGCTGGCGCAGGTGGTCGATCGCGAGGCGCACGGGGTGGTCGGCGGGGAGCTGCTCGGGCACCGGTGCACGGAGGTTCCAGCGTCCGCCGGCCTGGTGGAACCGGTAGAGGTCGACGTCGGAGCAGGCGTAGAACGGCGACCGCAGCGCTGCGACGAGGCTGAGCTGGTCGGTGGGGTCGTCGATCGCCCGGAGCGCGGCGAGCGCGTCGCGCACCTCTTGGGTGTCGTACACGAGGGTGCCGGTGGCGAGCCGGTAGGGGACGTCGCGGGCGTCGAGGGCGGAACGGAGGTGGGGGAGCGACGTGCGGGTGGGCAGGAGGATCGTGACGTCGGACAGCCGGGCGTCGCGCCACTCGCCCGAGCGTTCGTCCTGGACGCGCCAGCGCTCGGGGTGGGCGCGGATGTCCTCGATGGCCCGGGCGACGTCGTCGGCCTCGGCTTCCCGGAGCATCCCGGCGCGGGCGTCGCTGCCGTGCGCGCCGCCGAGGAGCACGGGGCGGTGGTCGCCGCCGGCCTCGCCCTGCCGCCAGGCGCTCAGGGGCTCGTACCTGGGTTGCTGGCCGGGCAGCTCCTCCGGCATCAGGTGGGTGAACAGCGCGTTGACCCAGTCGATGATCGGTGCGACGGTCCGGAAGTTGGTGACGAGGCGGGCCCAGCCGCCGTCGGGGGCGAAGCGGTTGCGTGCGGCGAGGAACAGCTCGATGTCGGCGCGGCGGAACCGGTAGATCGACTGCTTGGGGTCGCCCACGAAGAAGAGGCGGCCGTCGTCGACCGGCAGCTCGTCCCACGAACCGGGATCGGTGGCCCCCACCGACGCGGCGATCAGCACGGCCAGCTCGATCTGGATGGGGTCGGTGTCCTGGAACTCGTCGAGCAGCAGGTGCGTGTAGCGCTGGTGCAGCGTCTCGCGGGCTTCGGCGTCGGTGCGGAGGAGGTGGCGGGCGAGCACGAGGAGGTCGTGGAACTCGAGGCCGCCCTGCTCGCGGCGACTGCGCGCGGCGGTGAGCACCTCCTCGGCCACGAGGCGTCGGAGCGCACGGAGCACCTCGTCGACGGCGGCCTCGACGACGACCTCAGCGGCTTCGCGCAGCGCGGTGACCGCGCCTCGGGCCGCCGCGATGTCGGGCCAGTTCTTCTTCGAGCCGACGTTGCCGACCTTCTTGATGGCGAGGTGGCGCAGCGCCTTCAGCTGCAGGTCGGGGTCACCCACGGCGAGCGTCGCGGCGACCGGGGGGAGGATCTCCTCCTCGAGCGCGATCAGCAGCTTGTCGCTGGGATCGGAGCACTGCGCGGGCAGCTCGCGGACCACCTCGAAGGCGTGGCGGACCGGGGTGAGGTCGACGGAGCCGATCGTCGGGAGCGGCTCGTCGAGGATCGTGTCGAGGCGGTCCCAGTTCTGGGCGAGCTCGATCGCCACGTCCTTGAACGTGGTCTGGCGTGGGTAGGCCGGCTCGAGCGGCACGTCGAGGAGGAACGCCCGGACGAGCAGGGCCTCGTTGGCGGGCTCGGCGTGCAGGCGGTCGACGAAGCGCTCCCAGCGCTCCTCGTTGGCCAGCTGGGACGACACCTCGTCGAGCACGTGGACGCGGGGCGGCAGCTCGGCCGCGACCGCGAACTCGCCGAGCAGGCGGCTGGCGAACCCGTGGAGCGTGGAGATCGCCGCCACGTCGAGGGCGGCGATGGCCTCCCGGCAGCGCTGAGCCGTCTGGGGGTCGCCGTC
>JBIQID010000040.1:0-6693 GCA_044508215.1 Actinomycetota bacterium
TCTGCGAGTGGCGTTGGACACTGACGAGGCTAGGGGCGAACGTCCCGCGATCCACGCGGATTTGCGACTCCGACACCTCGGCCGAGTTGAGCGTTGGCGCTGCAAACGGGCCGCATGCGACCCGCGAAGTTGGCACGATGTCCGGATGGAGGCTCCGTGGACGATCGAAGGATGGGGTGTGCACCGGGTCGACCTGACGCACCCCACGTTCGCACCACGTGACTGGGCAGGCGTCGAGGACTACCTCGGGCTCGCGCTGCCCTCCGACTACAAGGAGCTGATCGGCGACGGAGGAGCGCTGGTCTTCGACGGACAGCTCACGGTCGCGAGCCCGTTCGAGCCGCACGAGTACGGGAACCTCTTCGAGTTCGTCGCCGAAGGCGCGTGGTGCGAGGCGTACCTGACGAGGGAGGACCCCGTCCCCGGTTCCGAGACGACCGCGGTCTACCCGGAGCCCGGCGGTCTCGTCCGCTGGGGCACCGACACGTGCGGCGGCCTCTACCACTGGGACACCAGCGCCGACGATCCGGACGAGTGGGGCGTGGCGATCACCGGCCGCTTCGACACCGAGCGGTACGGGCTGCCGCTGACGGGCTACCTCGCCGCCCTGGTCGAGGGCACGGTGATCAGCCCCACGATCGGCCCGTGGCCCGAGGCCTACCGGTTCGAGCCCTACCCCAACTACGACATCTGAGCCTCCCGCCGCTGGCCGCGTTCAGCCGCGACCCACGGGCTCAGAACAAGGTCGGGACGGCGTTCGCCCGTTGCACGCCACGCCACGACAGGCCGTCCATGAACGCCCAGCTGCGCCGGTGGATCGACGTGGGGCCGTAGCCCTGCAGCGCCACCTTGTGCCGCGGGCACGGGTAGCCCTTGTTCTGGTCGAACGCGTAGGCGGGGAACCCCTCGGACCACTCGCGCATCAGTCGATCCCGGGTCACCTTCGCCAGGATCGACGCCGTGGCGATCGACAGCGAGATCGCGTCGCCCTTCACCTGGGTGCGGGCGATCCCTCCCCCGATGAAGTCCCAGTTGCCGTCGACGAGCACGACGTCCGGTGTGACGCCGAGGCCCTCGATCGCACGGCGGGCAGCGAGCCGCTGCGCATCGGACATGCCCAGCTCGTCGCACTCCGCCTCGGTGGCGTGCCCGACCGACCAGGCGCTGCACCAGTCCACGATGCGGTCGTACAGCTGCTCGCGCCGACGCTCCGTCAGCATCTTCGAGTCGCGGATCTTGTAGACCCGACGGCCCCTCGGCAGGACCACCGCCCCGACGGTCACCGGACCGGCCCACGCTCCCTTGCCCACCTCGTCGACGCCCACGACGACCTCCGCACCCTCGTCCCAGCAGGCGCGCTCGAGGCGGAGGCCGGGAGGGGGTGTCGCCATGGGACGAAACTACTTCGACGGTGCCCCCGCCGACCGCCGCCCGAGCCCGTCCACGGCGTGACGAACAACCGCTCAAGTCGCTCGGGTGAACTGCCGATGAAAGTACGGGGAGTCCCGTCGACGTCGCTCCGACCTCACGGCATACTGCGAAGTGGGGACGACAGCGGGGGGTCGGAAGGAGTGGGTATGGAGATCAGCCGCACCGCCACCGGGATCGAGTTGACCGAGCCCTCGCAGGCCGACGGGCCGGCCGAACCTGCTGTGGTCCTGCCACGCCTCGACGCCGGCAGCCCCGTCGAGGTGCGCCGCCGATTCGACCAGGCGTGGGCCCGCGGGTTCCGGGTGGTCGACACCGACGAGTCGGGCTACACGATCCGCCGGGAGTCCGACGGCGTGGTCCTCCCCGTGCGGTTCCCCGCGGCGGACCTCCGCCTCGCCCGCAACGTGGACTGAGCCACCGGTTCTGTCGTGTAGGACCGTCCCGGACGGCCCGATCCTGCACAGCGAAACCGTGGAGTGAGCGTCGTCAGGCGAACGACTCGCCCTCCATGGGGCCGGTCGGAGGCTCGGGCTCCGTCGCGGCACCCGAGGCTGCGTCGGCTGCCGAAGGATCGGCCAGCACCTCCGTGGACGACTCCACGAGGTCCAGCTCCGGCAGCCCCTCCGGTTCGGCGAGCAGCGTCTCCCCCGTCGCGTCGGTGCTCGACCAGGCCGGATCGATCACCGGGCAGGTCCACCTGATCGTTGATGCCGGCTCCACCGCCTCCCACAAGAGGGCGGGGCGACGGCCGTGCCAGCGGATCGCGTAGCCGACCCGTCCCCATGGCGTCTCGGCGTCGTGCACCTCGATCGAGCGGCCGGCCAGCGCCGAGGTCCACCCCTCGAGCAGCGACACCCCGTCCGGGCCGGCTGCGACGTGGGCGTCGATCGTGTCGGTGATCCAGCGGGCCAGCTCCGAGGGTGTCCCGTCGAGCGGCGGCTTGGCGTCCGGTTGCGCCGCCCCAGACGGGCCCACCTGCCCGGCTGCTGCAGCGAGGTCGGCCGCCGCACGCTCCTCCCCCGCCCGGGCCATCGCCGCGGCGGCCCGACGGAGCGCCGACGCGGCGCGTGCACGCAACACGTCGGGCAGGCGGCGCGAGCGCCGAGGGTGAGCGAGCCAACCCGCGGCGCTGGCGAGGGGCAGGACCATCTGGTCGATGCCCTCGTCGGTCAGGTCCAGCCCGACCATCGTGGACCACAGGTCGACGGCGTCGATCGTGTCCTCCGGCGACCCGCCGACCTCGCCGGACCTCCGCTGGGCGGCCATCGCCCGCGTGGCGAGACCGGCCGCGTCGCTGCGCCACCCCAACCGGGCGACCGCTGCCCCGACCGCTGCGACGTGCTCGGGCGCCACCTCCTGCGAGATGAGTGCGAGCGTCGTGACCGCCTGGCGCCACGCACCTTCCACCACGGGGTCGGCCGGCTCCAGCCGGGTGCCCTGCTCGGCGTGGGCAGACCAACCGGTGGCGACTGCGGTGGCCGTCGGTGGGATCGGGAACGTGTCGCCCCAGCCGCCACCGTGGCCGACCACGACGTCGTAGGTCGCGGTGTGCGGGAGTGGTGCCACCGCCGCGACCCACAGCTCACCGGAACCCGCTCCTGCCGACCCGCTGTCGTCCGGAGGTCGACCCTCCACGAGCGGCTCGACGCCGCCCGCGTCGAGGACGGCTGCGACCCGTTCGGGCGTCGCGCCCCTCACGAGCCCCCGCGGCGCCCGGGCGAAGCGTGCGACCACCTCGCCGTCGGCCACCAACGAGTCGCCCCGGAGCTGCGCCTCGCGGACCGGCCCGACCACGAGCGCCACGGCGACCGGCTCGGTGCTGTCGTTGTGCACCCCGAGCGCGATGGCCGGGGCGTCACCGCCGCCCGCCGGCACGAACCCGAACGTGGACCACGACACGTCACCGCCCGGCACCCTCACGGTCCACTCGTGCACCGGCGCGTCGCCGACCGTGCGGTGGCGCAGGGTGGGCTCGGTCTCCGTGGTGCGCCAGCGGTCGACGCCCGACACCCACAGGCGGACCGAGTGGCGCTGGCCGCCCACCTGCAGCACGGCACGCTCGTCGATGGTGGCGACGACGCCGGCGCGCAGCACGCCGAGGGGCCAGGTGGAGGGCATCGGACCAACCTAGGTCCGCGGGTGCCGGAGGCCCGAAGTGGGACCCGGCCGGCGGGTCAGAACGACTGGTGGTGGTGCTCCAGCCCGGCGCCCGCGGGGAGGAGGCCACGGTAGGCGTCGGCGGCGGTCGCCCCGGCGTGGCAGACGGCGTACACCTCGGACGACACCGGCATCGGGCAGTCGTGCAGCTCGGCCAGCTCCATCACGACCTTCGCCGCCTTCACGCCCTCCGCCACCATGTTCATCTCGGCGACGATCTCGTCGATCCGCCGCCCTCGGCCCAGCTGCTCGCCCACGTGGCGGTTGCGGCTGTAGGGCGACATGCAGGTGGCGATCAGGTCGCCCATCCCCGCCAGGCCCGAGAACGTGAGGGCCTGCCCGCCCATGGCCTCGCCGAGGCGCGACACCTCGTTCAGTCCACGGGTGATCACGGCCGCCTTGGTGTTGTCGCCGGCTCCGAGGCCGTCGGCCATCCCGGCGGCGATCGCGATCACGTTCTTGAACGCGCCGCCCAGCTCGCAACCGACCACGTCGGGGTTCGTGTACACCCGGAAGAGGTTCGTGGCGAAGATCTTCTGGAGGTGGTCGGCGACCACCGGGTCGTGCGTCGCCACCACCGACGCGGCGGCGTCGCCGGCGAGGATCTCCTTCGCCAGGTTCGGACCGGTGAGGACGGCGAACGGGTGGCCCGGCAGGACCTCCTCGGCCACCTGGCTCATCCGCAGGCGGGTGGCCTCCTCGAGCCCCTTCGTGAGGCTGACCACCGGGACCCAGGCGCGGATGTGCTCCGCGACCCGCTCGAGCGTCTGGCGGTACGAGTGCGACGGCACGCCCATGACCACCACGTCGCAGTCCCGCACCATCGCACCGAGGTCCGGTTCGGCCCTCAGGTCGGGGTGGAGGTCGTGGCCCGGGAGGTAGCGGGTGTTGCGGTGGTCGCGGGAGATCTCGTGGCAGGTCTCGGGATCGCGCGCCCAGATCGTGGTGGGTGCGTTGTGGGCGGCCAGGTGCGCCACCGTCGTCCCCCAGGAGCCGCCTCCGACCACCCCCACCCGGATGTGCATGCCAGCACGATAACCAGCCCCGCCCGGCGGATCGGGCTCTCAGGCGACTGGGTGAGATCGACCATGGACGAAGACCTCGGCGCTCCCCACCATGGCCCCATGGCCATCGCCACGGCGTCGCTGCGGGAACCGCGCGCCTGGCCGGCGCGCCTCGTGCGGGCCTCGCTCTCGATCGCTCTCCTCGGCGTGTTCGTGCTGGCGGTCGCCGACGTGTCGACCTGGTGGAGGACGAACGATGCGGCGGAGGGTGCCGTGACCGCGCTCGCGGCAGCCGTGGAGGCGCGGCCAGGGGCCGGGGACGCGGGCGGTTGTTCGGTGGTGGGTGCTCCCGTCGCACCGATGGCGTCGGCGGCGCTGTGCTCGGCGAAGGCGGCGACCGCGCTGCCGTGGCTCGACGTCCGCGTGCGCGTCGAGGTGCTGGACGGGACGACGGTGGCCTGCGCGATGGTGCACCAGCGCTCCGCCACGGGGCTCCTCGGCGGGCTCGTGGACCGCATCTCGACGGCGCGCCGGGTGGTCGCGGCCGACGGGGACCTCCCGTTCGGCGGCGAACCGTTCGGGGAGGCGCCGTTCCCGGGGCACGACTGGGGCTTCTGCGGAGGAGCCGGCGCGGGCGGTTCATAGACTCGCCGCGTGGCCACCCTGGTCGTCGTCCCCCTCAAGCGGTTCGCTCGCGCCAAGGCGCGCCTCTCCCCCGTGCTCGACGAGGCGCAGCGTGCGCAGCTCGCCGAGCGGCTCGCCGAAGGCGTGGTGGGCGCGGCGGCGACGGCCGTCGGCCCCGAGCGGGTGCTGGTGGTGACCGACGAGCCGTCCGTGGTCCGCTGGGCCGAGGAACAGGGTGTGCGAGGCCTGGTGGTCGACGGAGACCTCGACGCTGCGGCCGCCGCCGGGCTCGCGGCCGCCCGGGCAGACGGTTGCGACCGCGTGCTGGTCGCCCACGGCGACCTGGTGCACCCCGAGGCGCTCGTGCCGCTGATCCTGGCGGGCGACCCGCTGATCGCACCGGACCGGCACCTCGACGGCACCAACGTGCTGGCGGTGCCCACCGCCGCCCCGTTCCCGTTCGCCTACGGGCCTGCGTCGTTCGACCGGCACCTGGCGGGCGCCGCGGGGATCGGCCTCGACCTGCGGGTGGTGGTCGACAGCGACGTGGCGCTCGACGTGGACACCCCCGACGACCTGCGGCTCCACCCACAGGTGGAGCTGGGCTGACGTGGCGGAGGGCGTCACCGTCGACCTGCCGGTGCCGGAGTGCGCACTGGCGATCGGCGCCCACCCCGACGACGTCGAGTTCGGGTGCGGCGCCACGTTCGCCAAGTGGGCTGCCGCCGGCTGCCGGATCGTCCACGTGATCTGCACCGACGGGTCGAAGGGCTCGTGGGACCCCGGAGCAGACCTCGACGAGCTGGTCGCGCTGCGGGAGGAGGAGCAGCGGGCGGCGTCGCGCGCCCTCGGCGGCGACGGCACCGTCGAGCTCCTGGGACGGGTCGACGGCGAGCTGACCAGCGACCTCGAGACCCGAGGCCTCGTGGCGGCCGCCATCCGACGCCACCGCCCCGACGTGGTGCTGGGGCACGATCCGTGGAAGCGCTACCGGCTGCACCCCGACCACCGCCACGCCGGGTACCTCTGCATCGAGGGCGTGGTCGCCGCCCGCGACCCCCACTTCTTCCCGGAGCAGGGCCTGGCGCCGCACCGCCCGTCGACGATCCTGCTCTTCGAGGCCGACGTGGTGGACCACGTGGAATCGGCCACGGACGAGGCCCTCGCTGCGAAGTGGGCGGCGCTCGAGGCGCACGCCTCCCAGTACGAGACCACGCACTTCTCCGGGGTCTCGGGCGACGACCCGATTGCGGCCTTCCGCCAGCGGGAGCGGGAGAAGCTGCAGGCCGACGGCGCCCACGCCGGCATCCCGCTCGGCGAGGCGTTCCACCGCATCGACGAGACCTGACGGCTCGCCTCCGTGGCGCAGCCGGCGGCTAGCGCTGCAGCGGTGGCCGACCTGGGCCGGGACCGCCGGCGAAGGCCTGGGCGATGCCCATCCACTCCTTCGCGAACGGCCCCTCGATCCGCAGGTCCA
>JBIQID010000040.1:6793-22608 GCA_044508215.1 Actinomycetota bacterium
GCCTGGGCGATGCCCATCCACTCCTTCGCGAACGGCCCCTCGATCCGCAGGTCCACGTCGTCGAGGTGGCGCCGCTGCGTGACGACGAGGCAGAAGTCGAGAGCGGAGCCGCTCACGACGTCGGCGGCGTCGGGGTCGCCCCAGGTCCACTCTGAGCCGTCGGGTGCGACGAGGCGGACGGCGACGGGCTCGGGCGGCACGTCGAGGCCGCGCACCACGTAGCTGTAGGTGCGGGCGCCGATCCCGATGTGCGCCACGTGGCGGAGGCGGTCGCTCACCTCGGGCGGCAGGCCGTAGGCATCGCGCACGTCCTGGCCGTGCGCCCACGTCTCCATCAGCCGCGCGGTGACGAAGGACATGTGCGACATGGGCGGGCCGTACCAGGGGACCCGGGCCGACGGGTCGGCCTCGCGGATCGCGTCGAGGAGCTCGGCGCGTGCGTCGCGCCACCAGGCCACCACCTCGCTGGGCTCCATCCCGCGTGCGCGCTCGGTGATCGCATCGATCGGGTCCTCACCCGTCTGCAGGATGCGCTCCACCACGGCGGTGAAGCCCTCCGGGTCGCGCAGCGCGGTGGTGGCGTTCTCGTCGAAGCCAGCGAGGTGCGCCAGCTGGTCGCGGACGTCCCAGCCCTCCGCCGGCGTCATGGTGAGCAGCTCGGTGTCGTCCCGGTCGGCGACGACCGCGTCGAGCGCCGCCTGCTCGGCCTCGAGGTCGGCGGCGAGTGCCTGGGCGGCGTCGGAGCGGGACACCGTCACTCGCCCTCGGGGGGCGCTTCGCCCTCGGCCCCGTCCACGGGCGGCACGGTGGTCACCACGAGCACCGTCGTGGTCGGGTCGGTGGGCACGGGCTCCACGCCGTCGACGGTGCGGAGCTTGCTGAAGTCGTTCGGCGCGGTCCGCTGGAGGATGCCGTCCTGCGCGTCGCCGAGGAGGCCCGGTCGCGGCGTGGACGGACCGAAGTACTGGAGTGCCACCACGACGTCGCCGACCTGGAAGAACACGACCCGCTGCGTGGTGCCCTCGGTGGTGGGCTGCAGCGTGTAGCTGACGTAGTCGTTCACGGGCGGATCGGGCTGACCGGGGCGGATCTTCACCTCCACCCGCTCCTCACCGGTGGTGCGGAAGAAGGACCGCTGGGTGCAGCCGTCGAACGCGCGCTCCACGTCGGCGATGTAGCGGTTCGCCTCCACCGGCTTGCGCACCCGCACCACCTCGGAGGTCACGAGCTGTCCGTTCTTCGTGTTGAAGGCCCGCATCAGGCGCTCACCGAGCTGCCCCTCCACGGTGGGCGTCTCACCGCAGAACGCGGCACCGATCGCTCCGAACATGGACGCGTCGCCCTCCACCTGGGCGAACTCCGAGGGCAGGTCCTCGAGCAGTGCCAGGGCGGCCTCGGGGTCGAACGTGCCCTGCAGTGCGACGTGGTCGAGCTCCACCGCGGTGGTGACGTCGAGCTCCACCTTCGAGAGCGGGTAGCCCACGCCGAAGCCGAGGAGCAGCCCGCCCGCCACGATCACGAGGACGAGCATGCCGAACCGACCGGTGGAGCGCAGGGCGATCCTCGGCCGCGAAGGGGGTGTGTGCGGCGACGGGCTCACGCCGCGGAAGCGTAGTGGCCGCCCCGTCGGGCCCCGTGGCACGCCGACGCGCCCGGAGAGGGCGCCTCGAGCAGCGAGTTGGGCCCGTTCAGGCGGCCTCCGGGCCCCCGAAGCGCTGCTCCCACCCCTCGATCTCCTCAGGTGCGAGCTTCCGGAAGAGCAGCGGTGGCGCCTCGAAGCGGCTGCCCTCGGGGACCGAGAGCACCACGTCCGCGAGGTCCGCCGAGAGCAGCAGCTCCTCGTCGGCGAGCTCGGGGAGCATGCCGCGCAGCGACTCGCACGACTCGGGCACGAACGGCGACGACGCGACCGCGTCGATGCGGGCGAGGCCGAGTGCGGTGCGCAGGGTCATGGCCGCGAGGTCCGGGTCGGTCTTCACCGCACGCCAGGGCTCGCGCTCCTCGAGGTACGAGTTGCCGAGGGCCCACAACGACCGCAGCGCCGCGGCGGCCTTCCGGAACTCGAGGCGGTCGAGGCAACCGATGTACTCCTCGAGGCCCGCCCGGACGTCCGCGACCAGCCGCTCCTCCACCTCGCCGGGCGTGCCACCGCTGGGCACGGCCTCACCGCTGAGGCGGGTGACCTGCGTAGCGGTGCGGTTCACGAAGTTGCCGAAGGTCCCCACGAGGTCCTTGTTCACCGCGTCGCCGAACAGCTGCCAGGTGAAGCTGGCGTCGTCGCTCTCCGGAGCGTTCGCCAGCAGGTACCAGCGCCAGTAGTCGCCGGGGAGCAGGTCGAGCGCCTGGTCCATGAAGATGCCGCGACCGCCGGACGTGGAGAACTTGCCGCCGTAGTAGTTGAGCCAGTTGAAGCCCTTGAGGCGATCGACGAGCTTCCACGGCTCGCCCGTGGCGAAGAGCGTGGCCGGGAACGACAGCGTGTGGAACGGGATGTTGTCCTTCCCCATGAACTCCGTGTACGTGACGTCGTCGGCGCCGGCGTCGAGCCGCCACCACGACCGCCAGTCGCGCCGGTCGGGATCCAGGTCGGCCCACTCCTTCGTGGCGGCGATGTAGCCGATGGGAGCGTCGAACCAGACGTAGAACACCTTGCCGTCGAGCTCGGGGAACTCGTCGGTGGGCACCGGCACGCCCCACTGCAGGTCGCGGGTGATCCCCCGGTCCTCCAGCCCCTCGTCGAGCCACTTGCGGGCGATCGACGTGACGAGGTTCGGCCAGTCGGTCCGCGAGTCGATCCATTCGCGGAGGCGATCCGCCAGCCGGGACTGGAGCAGGTAGAGGTGCTTGGACTCGCGGATCTCGATGTCGGTCGAGCCCGAGATCGCTGAGCGGGGATCGATCAGCTCGGTGGGGTCGAGCTGCTTGGTGCAGTTCTCGCACTGGTCGCCCCGGGCACGGTCGTACCCGCAGTTCGGGCACGTGCCGATGACGTAGCGGTCCGGCAGGAAGCGGCCGTCGGCCACCGAGTACACCTGCGACGTCGAGCGGACCTCGGTGTACCCCTGCTCCTTGATCGCAGCGGCCATGTGCTGGGTCAGCTCGTGGTTCTGGGGGCTGGACGTGCGGCCGAAGTGGTCCCAGCTGAGGCCGAACCCCTCCCCCAGCCGGCGCTGCACCTCGTGCTGCTCGGCGCAGTACTCGGCGACGTCCTGGCCGGCGTCCTTCGCCGCCAGCTCGGCGGGGGTGCCGTGCTCGTCGGTGGCGCAGATGAGGAGCACCTCGTGCCCCGCGGCCCGCAGGTAGCGGCCGTACACGTCGGCGGGGAGCATCGACCCGACGAGGTTGCCGAGGTGCTTGACGCCGTTGATGTACGGCAGTGCGCTCGTGACGAGGTGTCGGGCCATGGGTCGGAGACTACCGGCGGCCCCTCCACCGGCCCTCCGGCGCCCGACAGGCGGTGCTCAGGCGGTGCTCAGGCGATCGCGGCTCGGATCGCGGCCGCCGTCGCCGCCATGTGGTCGTCGTCCTCGTAGCGCGTGCGCGGCCAGAAGAACCCCCTGAGGCCGTCGCCCTTCGTGCGGGGGACCACGTGGCAGTGGAGGTGCGGCACCGACTGGCTGACCACGTTGTTCATGGCCACGAAGCTGCCCTGCGCACCCGTGCCGGCGACGACCGCCGCGTCGACGGCCTGCACCCGCTGGAAGAACGGGCCGACGTCGTCCGCGGGCAGGTCGAGGATCGTCTCGTGGTGGACCTTCGGCACCACCAGCGTGTGGCCGACGAACAGCGGGCGGATGTCGAGGAACGCCACGACCAGGTCGTCGTCCCAGACCCGGTGCGCCGGCGTCGAGTCGTCGATGATCGAGCAGAAGGCGCAGGCCACCGGGCCACTGTACGGAGGCGTCCCCGGGGGCGGTGTCGCAGCGTGGTCGTACGATCGGTGCGTGGCCCTCCCACCACCGATCGGGTCCTTCGACCCTCCCCTCTACGGCATCGACATCGAGACGGACACCACCGTCGACGGGCTCGATCCCAGCTGCTCGCCCATCGTCGCCGTGGCGATCGACGGCGACGGGGTCGAGGTGGTGCTCAGCGGCGACGAGGCCGACGTGCTGGGCCGGCTCGACGAGACGGTGCGCTCGCTGCGGCCCGGGGTGCTCGTCACGTGGAACGGGGCGCGGTTCGACCTGCCGTTCATCGGCGACCGCTGCCGTCAGCTCGGGGTCGAGGTGGGGCTGCGCCTGCACGCCTCCACCGAGCGGTGCGACGACCCGCTGCCCGGCCACCGTTCCGCCTACCTCGCCAGCTGGTACGACCACCGCCACCTCGACGGGTACCGCCTCTTCCGGAGCGACGCCGGGCGGGCGCTGCCGGTGTCGTGCGGGCTGAAGAACCTGGCGCGCCTCGTCGGGCTCGAGCCGTTCGAGGTCGACCGCAGCGCCATCCACGACCTCACGGCGGAGGAGCTCCACCGCTACGTGCTCTCCGACGCCCGGCTGGCCCGCCAGATGGTCGAACGGCGCCTCGCCACCGCGCTCGGAGCGGTCGACGTGCTGCCCACGGCACCGTGTCACACGGGCGTGCCAACATCGTGACCACGGGTCGCGACCGCCCACTCGGCCGCTCCGCCTGACTGCGCGCCGGCATGGCGCGCTTTCCGAGAGGAGCCGCCGTGCGCACGACCGGCGATCCCGTCCACCCCCAGCTCGTCCGTCCCGTCGGCGTCCACCCCGACCTGGCCCACGCCGCCGCGTTCGCGGCGCGCAGCGGCACCAACCACCTGTGGGGCCTCGTGGCCGACGCCCGCGGCCACCGGTCCGTCAGCGGCACCGACGTCGCCCTCCCCGAGGACCTCGTGGGGTTCGATGCGCCTCCCGAGTGGGAGGGGCTCGTCTTCGCCAGCACCGGCACCATGCGGAGGGTCGAGTCCGACGGCGGCCCGCAGCGGATCCGCCTCGGCTACGCGCTCAACCGCTCCGGTGCCAGCGCGTCCAGCATCGCCACGCTCGACGGCCGCCACCTGCTCACGCCCACGAAGCCGCCGTCCGGGCACGTCCCCGACGTGTGCCGGCGGGTCCTCGGCATGTCCACCGAGGCCGAGCTGCGCTCCCCTGCGCCGCTCCTCGTCGAAGGCTGGCTGCAGGAGATCATCGACCTCGCCAGCGACCCCACGATGGCCGGGTGGGCCGACGACTGGTTGGCCGTCGCGGACCTCCACCCGGCGGCCGACCTGTGCACCGGGCGCTCCCCCGAGGAGCTGCGCAGCGCCCTCCTCGACGCGCCCGAGGCGCACCGCACGTGGCAGGCGCTCTACGACTCGGCCGTGGCGCTCGGGACGCCGGTGGCCGGCTTCGAACCGTGGGAGGTGGAGTGGCTCGACGCCTCGTCGCTCGCCCGGTTCCTCCTCGCCGCCGCGCCACCGGTGGAGGGGCTGTTGGCCCGCGTGCTCGACGTGGTCCCCCAGCACGTCGGCCGGGAGATCGCACGGTGCACGCTCGGCGACGTGCCGGTGGACATCTCGTGAACCGTGCCGTTCCGGTTCCTCCCCCGAGGTCCGCCCGGATAGTGTCCGCGCCGATCCGCCATGAGCTCCGTCAACTTCCACCACGTCACGAAGCGGTTCGGGGCGACCACCGCCGTCGACTCGCTCGACCTCGACATCCTCGACGGGGAGTTCATGGTCCTCCTGGGCCCGTCCGGCTGCGGCAAGAGCACGGCGCTGCGCATGATCGCCGGCCTCGACGAGGTGACCGAGGGCGAGATCCGCATCGGCGACGACGTGGTGAACGACGTGGCCCCCCAGCACCGCGACGTGTCGATGGTGTTCCAGAGCTACGCCCTGTACCCGCACATGACGGTGCGGAAGAACATCGAGTCACCCCTCAGCACCAAGGCGGCCGGCCCGCTCTCGGCGCAGGAGCGGGCCGAGCGGGTCTCCACGGCAGCAGCGATGCTGGGCCTCGAGCCCTACCTCGACCGGAAGCCCGGGGCGCTCTCGGGCGGGCAGCGCCAGCGGGTGGCGCTCGCCCGCGCCATCGTGCGGCGTCCCCGAGTCTTCCTCATGGACGAGCCGCTCTCGAACCTCGACGCGAAGCTCCGCACGCAGACGCGGCTCGAGCTCGTCGAGATGTGGCGCCAGCTCGGGACCACCTTCGTCTACGTCACCCACGACCAGGTCGAGGCGATGACCATGGGCACGCGCATCGCCGTGCTCGCCGACGGCAAGCTGCAGCAGGTCGGCCCTCCCCAGGAGGTGTACGACCGGCCCGCCAACACGTTCGTGGCCGGGTTCATCGGCAGCCCTCCCATGAACATGCTCGACGGCAAGGCCGTCGAGGGCGGCGCCATCGAGACCGCCGCCGGCCGCCTGCCCCTCGGCTCCCCGGGTTCGGCCACCCTGCCGCTCGCCCCCGGCGACGGCGTCACGGTGGGCATCCGCCCGGAGCACCTCCACCTCGGCGAGCAGGGCCTCTCCGGCACGGTGGTGAACGTGGAGATGCTCGGCCACGAGCGGCACGTCATCGTGCAGGTCGGCGAGGCGCTCTGGACCATCCGCGACGCCGCCACCCACTCCGCACTCACCGCCGGTAGCAACGTGACGCTCGCCGTGGATGCCGAGCGCGTGCACCTGTTCTCGGCGGGCGACGGACGACGGCTGGACCGATGACCAGCGTCGCCGGGCCCACCGCGACCGCGGGTCGGGGCTCGGGCCGTCGGCTGCGGGAGGCCGTCGCCGCCTACGTGCTGCTGGCGCCGTCACTCGTGGTGTTCGCGCTGTTCTTCTTCTGGCCGCTCTGGGGCCTGATCCACAACTCGCTCCACCAGAAGAACATCGGCGGCACCGCCGAGCGCTGGGTGGGGCCCGAGCAGCTGGTCGACACGCTCACCGGCGACGAGTTCCGCCAAGGCCTCGGCGTCAACCTCACGTTCCTGCTGCTCACGGTGCCGATCGGCGTGGTCCTCGGGATCCTGCTGGCCATGTCGGCGCACCGGCGGCTGCGGGGCATCAAGGTCTTCCAGACGATCTTCTCGTCGACGGTCGCCACGTCCGTGGCGGTGTCCGCCGTGGTGTTCCTCACGATCGTGAACCCCGAGATCGGCCTGTTCCGCGACGTCGGGTGGCTCAGCTTCGAGCGCCCGTTCTCGGCGCTCACCGCCGTGTCGCTCTCGTCGATCTGGCGGAACCTGGGGCTCACGTTCGTGATCGTGCTCGCCGGGCTGCAGGCCGTCCCCGACGAGGTGGTCGAGGCGTCGCTGCTCGACGGCTACGGACCGATGCGGCGGTTCTTCCGCATCACCATCCCGCTGATCTCCCCCACCCTCCTGTTCCTGGCGGTGGTGCTCACCGTCGACGCGTTCCAGGCGTACGCCCAGGTCGAGCTGCTCACCGGCGGCGGTCCTGCTGGCGGCACCGAGACGATCCTCTTCAAGATCACCCGCCTGCTGCAGCCGAAGGACGTGGGCGAGGGCTCGGCCATGGCCCTCGGCCTGTTCGTGATCACCGGTCTCGTCGCGGCCGCGCAGTTCGGGGTGCTGAACCGGAGGGTGCACTATGGCGACTGACGGGGTGATCGCACCCACCGACCCGATGGCACCGGACCAGCTGCCGCCGGACGTCGCCGGGGCGAACCCGCGGCGGTCGGGGCTGCGGACGGCCGGTTGGTACGTGCTCCTGACCGCGATCTCGGTCGTGGTCCTCTTCCCGCTCTACATGACCGTCGTGCGGGCGATCTCGAACCCCACCAGCGCGCTCCTCTCGAGCGGTTCGCTGCTCACCCCGATCGACCCGGAGTGGGACTCGTTCTCACGGGCGTTCGTCGAGGGCAACCTCGGGCGGCCGCTCCTCTGGTCCCTCGCCGTGACGCTCGTGATCGTGGGTGGGCAGCTCGTCACGTCCGTGTTGGCGGCGTACGCCTTCGCCTTCCTCGACTTCCCGCTCAAGCGGCTGGCGTTCGCCGTGGTGGTCGCCACGCTGCTCCTCCCCATCGAGGTCACGCTCGTCACGAACGTGCAGACCTTCCAGGACTGGGGATGGATCCAGCCCAACCAGAACGGCGGCCAGGCGTTCGGGGCGCTCACCCTGCCGTTCCTCGCCACGGCGATCGGCATCTTCCTGATCCGCCAGGGGTTCCTCGGGGTGCCGCGGGACCTGCGCGACGCCGCCGCACTCGACGGCTACGGCCACCTCAAGTTCCTCTGGCGCGTGGCGATCCCGGTGAGCCGGCCGATCATCGCGAGCTTCGTGCTGATCTCGTTCCTCGGCGCCTACAACCAGTACGTGTGGCCGTCGGCCTCCGTCCGCACGCAGGCGTACAACACGATCCAGCTGACCCTGCGCGCCGTGTCCGGCCAGCGCCTCGACCAGCTGAACCTGCCGTTCGCGGCGGCGATCGTGGCGTCGATCCCGGTGCTCGTGCTGCTCATCGCGTTCCAGCGCCAGCTCGTGCGCGGCCTCACCGCCGGCGCCGTGAAAGGCTGACCCCCTCGATCCCAGGAGGACCAACAATGAGATTCCGACGCAACGGACTGCGGCAGGCGTTCGCCGTGCTGACCGTCGGCGCGCTGGCGCTCGCCGGGTGCGGCGACGACGGCGGAGACGGTGGCGACGACGGCGCCTCGGGCGGTGGTGCCGATCTCGCCGACTGCCCGGTCGGCGCGTTCGAGGACGCGAGCGGCGTCACCACCATCAAGGTGTGGCACAGCTACGTCGGCAGCGTGCGGAACACGCTCGAGAAGATCGCCGACCAGTACAACTCCAGCCAGGACAAGGTGAAGGTCGAGATCGAGGCGCAGGGCAACAGCTACGACGCCCTCCGCCGGAACTACGAGGCCGGCATCCCGAACCGGCAGCTGCCGGCCATCACGATCGCCGAGGACACGAACTCGCAGTTCATGATCGACTCGGGCACGGTCCTCCCCGCCACCGCGTGCCTCGAGGCCGACGAGGAGGCCGCCGAGCAGGTCGAGGACATCCTCCCGGCGATCCGGGCGTCGTACACGGTCGACGGGGTGCAGTACCCGGCGTCGATGAACGCGTCGACGATCGTCCTCTACTACAACCGCAAGCACTTCGAGCAGGCCGGGCTCGACCCCGAGTCGCCGCCGACGACCCTCGAAGAGCTGCGCACCGCCGCCCAGAAGCTGAAGGAGACCGGCCAGAGCGAGCGGCCGCTCGTGATGAAGCTCGACCCGTGGTTCCTCGAGCAGTGGATCACCGGTGACGGCCAGACCATGGTCGACAACGACAACGGCCGGTCCGGCCTCGCCACCAAGGCGACGCTCGACAACGAGGCCGGCCGCACGGCGATGGAGTTCATCGCCACGATGCGCGCCGACGGCCTGCTGAACCCGGTGCCGGGCACCGAGGGCCAGATCAACCACTACCTCGCGATGCTGCCGAGTGGCTCGTCGTCGATGCTGCTCGAGACCTCTGCGGCGATCACCACGATCGACGGCGTGCTCACCGGCAACATCGACCCCGAGGACCTCGGCCAGGACGCCGGCACCGAGATCAGCGGCGACGCGCTCAAGGCGCTGGCGGGTGACCTCGACATCGGCGTCGCGCTGAACCCCGGCATCACGGCACCCGGCAAGGGCCAGGTCGGCGGCGGCGCCTGGTACATCACGAACACCGGCAGCGCAGCCGTCCAGTCGGCAGCGTGGGACTTCGTGAAGTACTTCAACTCCACGCCGGTGCAGGTGCTCTGGACGATGGAGGGCTCGTACCTCCCGATCCTCGAGTCGGCTCGGACCGACCCCACGCTGCAGAAGGACTGGGAGAGCACGAAGAAGGGCCAGTGGCTGTCCACCGCCTACGAGGGCATCACGACCCTCGACCCCGAGTTCCCCGGCCCGCTGATCGGCCCGTACGACAAGTTCCGTGACCTGTTCCGCAAGGGCATCGAGACGGTCGGGTTGCAGGACGGCGACCCAGAGGCCGCGCTCCGCCAGGCCGAGGAGGCGATCACCGCCGAGCTGGAGAACTACGAGGACCTGAACTTCTGACGCCTCGGTCCTCGAGACGGTCACGTCGTTGACGGGCCGGGCCCCACGCACCGTCGTGGGGCCCGGCCCGTTCGGCAAGAATGCGCCGCATGCCCTCCGAATCGCTCCGAGAGACGAAGCTCGGCCGTCGCATGATCACGGTCCCCGCGATCCTCGCGACGGCAGTGGCAGCGGTGTTCCTCGTCATCCCGTTGCTCGTCGTCGCCGTCGTCTACGACCTCCTGCGCGGCAAGCCTCGGCTCCCCTCGGCCCGGGTCGTGCTGTTCGGCGTCGTGTACCTGGCGTGGGAGGTGTACGGCGTCCTGGCGGGGGTGGTGCTGTGGGTGGCGTCGGGGTTCGGCACGCAGCTCCACCGCCGCACGTTCGTGAAGATCCACCGTTCGCTGCAGGTCTCGTGGGCGAACAGCCTGCTGGGGTCGCTGAAGCGCTTCATGGGGCTGCGGGTGGAGGTCGAGGGCACCGAGTGCATCGCCCCGGGGCCCGTGATCGTCTTCTCCCGCCACGCATCGATGGTCGACACGATCCTCCCCGCCCACCTGCTGACCGCCTTCGGCCACCTCAACCTGCGCTACGTGCTGAAGCACGAGCTGCTGTGGGATCCGGCGATCGACATCATTGCCAACCGCATCCCCAACCACTTCGTCGATCGATCCGGTCGTGACACCGCTGCCGAGCTGCGTGAGATCGGCGAGCTCGCCTCGGGCATGGGGCCGGACGAGAGCTTCACCATCTTCCCGGAGGGCTCGCGGTTCACGCCTGCCAAGCGGGAGAAGGCGATCGCCCGGCTGGAGGAGAGCGACCCCGAGACGGCGGCGAAGGCGAAGAGCCTGACGCAGACGATGCCGCCCCGGTCGGGCGGGGTGCTCACCGTGCTGCGGGCGGCGCCCGAGGCGGACGTGCTGATCATCGCCCACACCGGTCTGGAGGGCCTCGCCGGGCCGAAGGAGATGTGGAAGGCGGCGCCGTTCCGCAAGCCGGTGCAGATCGCCATGTGGAGGGTCCCGCGCTCGGAGATCCCCACCGACGATGCTGGCCGCATGGAGTGGATCTTCGAGGAGTGGGCCAAGGTGGATGCCTGGGTGTCGGCCCGGGCATGACCGAGGTGTCCCCCGCCAGCGGCCCCGAGCCGGCCGCGCCCCCCTCGATGTCGCTCCTCGAGGGCATCGTCAGGGAGGTCCGCCCCAAGCAGTGGGCGAAGAACGGCCTCGTGTTCGTGGCGCCCGGCGCGGCCGGCATCCTGACCACCCGCTACGGGTTCTTCCACGCGGTGGTCGCGTTCTGCGTGTTCTCGCTCGCCGCCGGCGCCACCTACCTGGTGAACGACGTGCTCGACGTGGAGGCCGACCGGCACCACCCCCGCAAGCGCCACCGCCCGATCGCCGCGGGCGTGGTGCCGGTGCCACTCGCCCTCGTGCTGGCCGCTGCCTTCGCCGTGGTGGCGATCGGCGCGGCGTTCTGGCGGGCACCCCAGTTCGGCCTCGTGGTGGTCCTGTACGTCGTCCTCACCACGCTCTACTCCACGTACCTGAAGCACCAGCCGGTGCTCGACGTGATGGGCCTGTCCAGCGGGTTCATCCTGCGGCTGCTCGGCGGCGCCTACGCCGTGAGCGTCGCCGTGTCGGACTGGTTCCTGATCATCAGCTGCTTCGGCGCCCTGTTCATCGCCACGTGCAAGCGCGAGGCCGAGAAGCGGGAGATGGGTGAGAGCGAGGCCGACACCCGCAAGCTGCTCGCCGACTACTCGACCCAGTACCTGGCGTTCCTGAAGACCGTCGCGACGGCGGTCGTGGTGATCGCCTACTGCCTGTTCGCCGTCGACAAGGCGCACGAGGACACGTCGATCGCCGTGTGGATCGAGCTGTCGATCGTGCCGTTCGTGGTGGCGATCCTCCGCTACGCCCTGCTGGTCGACCAGGGGAAGGGCTCGGCCCCCGAGGACGTGCTCCTCGGCGACCGCCAGATGCAGGTGCTCGGCCTCCTCTGGGCGGTCTTCATGGGCCTCTCGATCTACGCGTAGACCGCCCGTCGTTCCGCGGGAGCCCGAGGGCCGCGCTCTCCCGATCCGCTGCTACCGGCCGTTGGTGGAGAAGTGCATGTAGTCCTTGAGCGAGCTCCAGTGGCCGCCCCAGCTCATGCCCGCGGCGGCCATCGCCCGCACCACGACGTCGCCTGAGGTGATGGTGCCGGGGAACGCGGCGTTCCGTGCCACCTGCCCGTTCGGCGGTACGACCACCCAGCCGCGGACGTACGGGTTCTGGACCGGGTTGATGTCGACCGCCAGCCCGTAGGAGTGCTGCGACCAGGCGCTGCCACCGGTGACGGGTCGGCAGAAGAAGCCCGAGGTGGTGTTCGCGGTGTCGGGTGTGGGCGGACGGTCCAGGTACTGGCCCCCGGGCCCGAAGTCGGACGCGTCGATGAACCGGTCGGCCGTCTCCATGTTGTGGATCGGGAACTTCTCGTCCCACAGGGTCCGGAAGACCCCGACCATCCGCTCGGCGATGCTCGCGTGGACGATCAGCTCGCCCTGGTGCTCCCGGCCGTCGACGCCCCAGAAGCTCAGCTTGAGGAGGCGGAGCTCGGCGGGGCCGACGGGGCAGCCCGGGCGCCAGCTCAGTCCCAGCCGTTGAGCGCTGACCGGGTGGATCGTGCCCACGAACCGCGCCCGCCGGGCCTGCTCCTCCTGGATGACCCGTGTGAAGAACTGCGCGGCGCGGACGGCTTCGTCGTGGGGCAGCTCGGGGAGGCCCTGGGCGCGGCGGAGCGCCTGGATCTGCTCCGGCTGGCAGGCCGTGAGGCCGAGCACGAGCGCCGCGACGGAGAGGATGGCGAGGAGGGTCCGTCGCATCCGGCTCACCGGTCTCATCCGGCCCAGCCTACGGGTGGCTCGACCTCACCCGTCGAGACACCGCGGCCTCTCGACGACCGCAGTGCGTCGACCGCTGCGCTGGCACGTAGCCTCGGCGCCGCCATGCGGACCGAACCCCTCCCCCTTCGCTTCGTGATGTCCGCCCAGCGGGTCACGGACCTCCCTCCCACCGAAGCGGAGCTCGCCATCGTCGGCCGTTCCAACGTGGGCAAGTCGTCGCTGATCAACGCGCTCGCCGCACGCAACCAGCTCGCGAAGGTCTCGAAGACGCCGGGTCGCACCCAGCTGCTCAACCTCTTCGAGCTCGGCGACGGCGCCACGATCGTGGACCTGCCCGGCTACGGGTACGCGAAGGTGCCGGGCAGGGTGCGGGAGGGGTGGGCCCAGATGATCGAGGGCTACCTGACCGAACGGGACGGGCTGCGCCTGGCGCTGGTCCTCGTGGACGCCGAGGTGGGGCCCACGTCGCTCGACGTCTCGACCCTCGACTGGCTGCGGCACATCGGCCTGGACCTGCGGGTGGTGGCGACGAAGCACGACAAGGTGAAGTCGTCCCAGCGCGCCAAACGGAAGAAGGAGCTCGCCGCGGACTGCGGGCTGGAGCCCTCTGACGTGCTGTGGGTGAGCGCTGCGAAGGACGTCAACGTCGGCGAACTGCGCAGCCGCATCCGCGACTGGCTCAGCCTCTGACCGCGGGCATCACCACGTCGCCGATCAGGCGGAGGCTCTCCCAGCCGGCGCTCGGGTCGATCCCTCCGCACAGCGGGTGTGCGGTGACGAGCCGCACCTCGCGGCTGCGGCACCTTTCGATCAGCTCGTCCGGGGTCCAGACCACGTAGACACCCGACGCCCGCAGCTCCTCGACGGTCGTCGACCCGTCGAACACGAGCGACTCGTTGCCGCGCTGCCACGCCGCGTAGGAGACGGCATCGTGCAGGAGGCGCTCGCCGTACCGCTCCCAGACCTCATCGGGATCCTCGGCGCAGACGACGCACCCCGGGCCCTCCGGTGGCTGCACGACCGGCCCGGGCGTGGTGCCGAAGCGCTCGCACTCCGCCCGGTAGTGCTCGGCGAGCGACCGGTCCGGCGACTGCGGGTAGAAGCCGGTGCCGAGGCGCGCAGCCCGCGACGCCGCCGCCTTCGAACCGCCGCCGAGGAACAGGAACGGGTGGGGACGCGTCGACGGGGTGGGCGTGACCGCAACGCTGCGCCCCTCGTGCTCGAAGGGCTCACCACCCCAGGCCGCGAGGAGTGCTGCGACGTTCGCCTCGAGCAGGTCTCCCCGGCCGCGCCACGGGCGGTCGAACATCTCGTACTCCTCGCGCCGGTAGCCCAGCCCGAACACGTAGGCGACCCGTCCCCCGCTCAGGTGGTCGACCACCGCGATGTCCTCCGCCAAGCGGAGCGGGTCGTGCAGGTTCACGAGCAGCGCCGCCACGAAGATCGGGATGCGCTCGGTTCGCGCGCTGAAGGCAGCTGCCACCGGGAGCGGCGACGGCAGGTACCCGTCGTCCACGCCGTGGTGCTCCGAGAGCACCACCGAGTCGAACCCGGCTCGGTCGCAGTAGGCCACCTGGTCGAGCGCCGCCTCGTACAGGGCGCGTCGGGTCACGTCGCCCGCCTCCTCGACCGACGCGGGCAGGCGGAAGTCGTAGCGCACGACGAAGGTGGTCACGCCCGGCGACCCTACCGACCGCCGCTCCCCAACCCGCCCGAATGCGGACAGCTCCAACCTGTCCGCATCGGGACGCGGAGGTCGCCCGGATCAGGACAGCTCCAACCTGTCCGCATCCGCCGGGCCAACTTGTCCGCATCCCCCAGACCAACCTGTCCGCATCCGCCGGACCAACCTGTCCGCATCGGGACGCGGGGGTCGCCCGGATCGGGACAACTCCAACCTGTCCGCATCTGGGCAAGGCCTTCAGGCGACGGCGGGGAGGACCTCGGTGCCGATCAGCCGGACGTGATCGAGGTCCTCGAGGTCGAGCACCTGGAGGTAGGCCCGCTGTGCGCCGGCGTCGCGCCACTCGAGCAGCCGCTCGGTCACCTCGGCGGGGGTCCCGCACAGCCCGTTCTCACGCAGCTCGTCGACCTCACGGCCGATGGCTTCGGCGCGACGAGCGATGGCGGCGGAGTCCTCCCCCACGCACACCACGAGCGCTGCCGACGTGATGATCGACTCGGGGTCGCGCCCGATCTCCTCGCACGCGGCCCGCACCGTGTCGCGACGCTGGGTGAAGAGCGGAAGGGGGCTGAACGGCAGGTTCCACTCCGCGGCGAACTTGGCAGCCAACCGCGGCGTCCGGCGAGGACCACCACCGCCGAGGATCACCGGGACAGGGTCCTGCACCGGCTTCGGCAGGGCCGGTGACGACGAGAGGGTGTAGTGCTCGCCGTCATGGTCGAAGAAGCGTCCCACCGGGGTGCCCCACAACCCGGTGACGATTTCCAGCTGCTCCTCCAGTGCGTCGAAACGGCCGGCGTTCGAGGTGTCGTACGGGATGCCGTAGGCGTGGTGCTCCTCGTCGAACCAGCCGGCGCCCATGCCGAGCTCGACCCGGCCGCCCGACATCTGGTCGACGTTGGCGACGATGATCGCGAGGGGTCCCGGCAGGCGGAACGTCGCGGGGCTGACGAGCGTGCCGAGCCGGATCGTCGATGTGTCCCGAGCCAGGCCCGCGAGGGTGATCCAAGCGTCCGACGGGCCCGGCATGCCGGACACGTTGCCCATCTTCAGGTAGTGGTCCGACCGGAAGAACGCGTCGAAGCCCGATTGCTCGGCGGTGAGCGCCACCGCCAGGAGGTCGTCGTAGGTCGCTCCCTGCTGGGGCTCGGTGAAGATGCGCAGGTCCATGCTCGGAACGTACCCCCCGGCGAGCACGCTCCCCCGCCGCCCGGATCAGGACAAGTTGGAGCTGTCCGCATTCGGACGCGGGGGTCGCCG
>JBIQID010000196.1:0-3086 GCA_044508215.1 Actinomycetota bacterium
TGGCCCCGGCTGGTGGCTGGCGTCCGACGGCAACTGGTACCCGCCCGAACAGGCGCCCGGGGCAGCACCGCCGCCGCCGCCTCCTCCGGCGCCGCAGGACGCTCCGCCGGTCGAGCCGACCACGCCGATGCCGCCCGCTACGCCATCGCAGCCGGGGCCGACGACGCCGATGCCGCCCTCCCAGGCGCCGCCACCACAGTCGTCCCCGCCGCAGACGCCGATCGCTGGCAGCCCCTACGCCGCGCCGAGCCAGCCGCCGCCCCAGGCGCCCATGGCCGGCGGCCCCTACGCCGCGCCGAGCCAGCCGCCGCCTCCCGGCGCGTCCATGCCGCCTCCCGGCGCACCGGTGCCGGGTGCTCCCATGCCGCCCGGCGCCCGGCCCTCCGGTGGGTCGAAGCTGCCGTGGATCATCGGCCTCGTGGTGCTCGTCGTCGTGGGTGCGCTCGTGGCCGGGGTGCTGGTCCTCGTCGGCGGTGACGACGAGAAGGCCGAGCCCGAGCAGGAGCTTCCCGACGGCCGCACGAAGATGACCGTGGACATCCCCGACGTCGAGCCGTCCGGCGACATCCAGATCGAGGGCGACGACGGCAGCGAGCTGAACCAGCTGGTGCGCGAGGCGATCATCGACCTCGACGCCTTCTGGAGCGACGCCCTGCCCGACGAGTTCGACACCGAGTTCGAGCCGATCTCGGGCGGGTTCTGGGCGTGGACGTCCGGCGACGAGGTGCCGCCGTGCGCCCAGAGCGTCGACGACATCGGCGGCAACGCCTTCTATTGCAGCCTCGAGGACAACATCGCCTGGGACGCCGAGGGGCTGCTCCCCGACATGCTGGAGCGGAACGGTCCGCTGGCCGTCGGGGCGATCATGGCCCACGAGTGGGGCCACGCCGTGCAGGCCCGTGTGGCGATGGAGGGCCCCACCGTGGTGCTCGAGCAGCAGGCCGACTGCTACGCCGGCGCCTGGCTCGCCCACCTGGCCGACGAGCCGAACGACGCCTTCCCACTGAGCGACGAGTCGGTCGACGGGGCGCTCGCGGCGATCCTCGAGGTGGCCGACCAGCCGGGCACCGCGGCGGTCGACCCGAACGCGCACGGCAGCGCCTTCGACCGGGCGAACGCGTTCCAGGACGGGATCGAGAACGGCGTCGACCAGTGCGCCGACTACAGCGAGGACACGATCGTGCTGGTCGAGCTGCCGTTCGACGACCAGGAGGACTACGAGCGCGGCGGCAACCTGCCGTACGACCAGATCATGGAGGTCGTGTTCGCCGACCTCGAGGACTACTGGAGCATCGCCCTCCCGCAGTTCTACGAGACCGAGTGGATCCCGCTCTCCGGCACGCAGCCCTTCGCGGCCGACGGCGCTGACCCGACCTGCGGCGGCGAGCCGGCCCGCGGCTACGCGCTCTTCTACTGCATCACCGACGACACGATCGCCTGGGACGACACCGAGACGATGCCGACGATCGCCGAGCAGCTGGGCGACTACGCGGTCGGCACGCTGATCGGCACCCAGTACGGGCTGGCCGTGATGGCGCGCCTCGGCGTGGAGGCGGACGGGACGAAGGAGCAGAACCTCACCGCCGACTGCCTCGCTGGTGCGTGGGCAGCGAGCGTGTTCGCCCGTGAACGTGCGACGGCGGCGCTGGTGCTGTCGCCGGGCGACCTCGACGAGTCGGTGAAGGCGCTGTTGGGCTTCGGCGGCGCCAGCGACTCCGACTACGGCACCGGGTTCGAGCGGGTCGCCGCGTTCCGTCTCGGTGTGATGGAAGGCCCCACGGAGTGCGTCACCCCGGGGTGACACACTCCGCTCCCTACTCGACGACCAACCCGTCGAGGCCTGGAGCGGGTGGCGGATAGCTGAGGTCGAGCGCCTCGAGCGCGTCCACCACCACCTGGGCGACCACCACGTTGCGGAACCACTTCCGGTCGGCCGGCACCGCGTACCACGGCGCCGCGTCCGTGGAGGTCTCGCTGAGGGCGTCGGCGTAGGCAGCCTGGTAGTCGTCCCAGCGCTTCCGCTCGGAGAGGTCGTTCGGGTCGAACTTCCAGTGCTTCGTCGGGTCGTCGAGCCGTGCCTGGAGGCGCTCGCGCTGCTCGTCCTTCGAGATGTGGAGGAAGAACTTCACGATCGTCGTGCCCTCGTCGGCGAGGAGCGCCTCGAAGTTGCGGATGTGGTCGTAGCGGCGGCGCCACGTCGCCTCGGGCACCAGGCCGTGGACGCGGGCGACGAGGACGTCCTCGTAGTGGCTGCGGTTGAACACGACGATCTCGCCGTCGCCGGGGACGCGTCCGTGGACGCGCCACAGGAAGTCGTGGGCCAACTCGTGTTCGGTCGGTGCGATGAAGTTGGCGACGTGGACGCCCTGCGCGTTGAGCGGGCCGAACACGTTGCGGATGGTGCCGTCCTTGCCGCCGGTGTCGGTCGCCTGCAGCACGACGAGCACCCGGTGCCGGTGCTGCGCCCACAGGACCTCCTGCAGCTCGGCGAGGCGGTCGGTCAGCTGGTCGCGCAGCGCGCTCGCGGACGTCTTGTCGAGCCCGTGTCGGACGTGGTCCTCGGTCGCCAGCGCTGCGAGGTCGACGGTGCTGCCGGGTGCGATCCGGTAGGCCGACGTGTCGATCGACGTCGGTGGCGGGGGCGGATCGATCACAGGCGATCCGTCACGTCGACCACCCAGCTCAGATCCGCGTCGTCGAGGCGCTGGTGCCAGGCGGCCGGCGCCGCGCCCATCAGCGTCTGGAAGTCCCAGTAGTCCTTCCACAGGGTGATGACGCCGTCGCGGACGTGCTGGACGGACACGAAGGGGAGGGCGACGGTCTCGCCGGTCGGCCAGGTCCAGACCTCGGTGTGCTCGGTGACCACCACACCGTCGGGACCCTCGGCGACGACACCGGGGTGGTGCTCGTAGCCGGCGAGCCCTTCGAGCCCCAGCCGCAGGCGGGCCTCGATGCTGTCCGGGCCGACGCCGGCGGACGCAGGGCCGGTGGGGACGTCGAAGTAGATCGAGTCCGGACCGAAGAACGATCGGATACGGGGCCAGTCCCGGTCGTAGAGCGCGGCCCAGAAGGCGGCGGTGGTCTCC
>JBIQID010000197.1:0-3066 GCA_044508215.1 Actinomycetota bacterium
CGGCGAGCGCGCGAGCGATCGATCGAGCTGACGATCCTGCGGGTCGACTCCTCCGACGTCGCCACCCTCGACGCCGCCCAGGCGGCCGGGTTCCGCGTCTGCGAGGCGACCGTCGCATGGCTGGCCGGGACCACCGACCGCACCGACGTCACCGACCTCCCCGACGGCCTCACGGTGGAGGTGCACGAGGGCGAGGTCTCCGGCGTCCTCGACGAGCGCGAGGTCGCGCTGCTCGCGGAGCGCACCGCCGGATGGCAGCTGAACCACTTCCGGGCCGACCCGCGGCTCCCCGCCTCCGCCGTCGAGCGGTTCTACCGGCAGTGGGTGCACAACATCGCGGACGGGTCGTGGTCCGACTGCCTGCTCGTCGCGCGCAGGGAAGGGCGGCTGGTCGGCATCCAGTCCGAGGTCACCGATCGCCGCCTGCTGCGAGACACCGGGGTGGGCCTCCGGATGGGGGAATGGATCGTGGTGCTCGAGCACGGCGTGGGGGCGGGGCGGGCGCTCATGGCCACCGTGGGCCGGCACCACCACCCGGGCGGGCACCTGCACCTGTGGGAGACCCAGCTCCGCAACCTGCCGATCATCCGGTGCATCGAACGCTCCGGCGTGGCCCGCCCGGTGAGGACCGGCTACACGCTGCATGGGTGGACGAGTGACCTCCGGAGGTGATCTCGAGACCTCGATCGTCGTCCCGATGCGCAACGCGTCGGGGCGAGTGGAGCGGCTCCACCACCGCCTCGCTTCCGCGCCCGGCCTCGGCCGCAGGGAGATCGTCCTCGTCGACGATGGGAGCACCGACGGGACGTGGTCCGAGATCGAACGGCTGGCCGCCGATCACCCGCACACGGTCGGCATCCGCCTCCCGGAGCGGTTCGGACAGACCGGCGCGCTCTGCGCCGGGTTCTCCGTGGCTCGAGGCGAGGTCGTCGTGATGACCGATGACGATCTGGAGACCGATCCCGACGACCTCCGGCACCTCGCCCGAGCGGTGCGAGATGGCGCCGACTTCGCGAGCGGTCGACGAGAGGGTACCCGTCCTCCGGTTCGCGCCGCGGCGTCGACCGTGTACAACGCTCGGCTGAGGTCCTGGGGCTTCCCGTTCCACGACGCCGGGTGCGGCACCGACGCGATGACCCTCGACATCGCCCGCGAGCTCGCCCGGCGGGGATGGGGCGTCCGCGACCATCGCTTCAAGATCGTCGTCACCCACCTCACCGACGCGATCGTCGAGGTGCCGCTCCGGGTGCAGCCGACGCGACCGTCCCAGCACACGATCGGAGGCCTCGCAGCCTCGTGGCTGGACGTCGAGCTGACGTACGGACGAGCGACGGTGCCAGGGTTCGTGGCGATGGCGATCGCCGCCCCCCTCGCGACCGCCGGCCGGCTCCTCGGGTCACCCAGGCGTGGCGTCCCGCGGGGGCCGGGCCGCCTCACCGCCGCCCTCGTGCTGACGGTGGGCGCCGCCGGCGCAGCTCGCATCCTCCTGCTCCGGATGCGGAGGCAGCGCGAGTGCCACACCCGGCCGCCGTGGGTGATCGCGGAGCGGACCCCTTGCTCCGAGCGGCATGCGCCTACCAGGGCCGGGTTGCCCGCCGAGCGACGAACTCGCTGACCGACCCGGGAGGCTGCGCCAGGAGACCGAGGCGGCGTCGGGCGGCTGCCGAGAGGCCCGTGGTGTCGACGCCGTCGAGCATGCGTGCGACGTCGAAGCGCTGCTTCATCCACGGCTTCACCATCTGCACGAGCACCGCGCGCCGGGGCTCGGACGAGCGGTTCGCCGTGCTGCGGTGCGGGAGCCGGGGATCGAAGTAGCAGACGTCGCCGGGGTCGCCGTGCAGACGCAGCACGTCTCCGGCGCCTGGCTCCCCGCAGGTGGGTTCGCCCACGACGAACTCGGTCGCCCCGTTCTCCTCTCGGAACGGGTCCAGGAGGACCATCGCGGTGCAGGCGAGGCCGCTCGGACGATCGCGATCGAAGTCCACGTGGAGCTCGTGCACGGGTCCCCTCGAACCCGGGGCCAGCACCGAGGTGGTCATCGTGTAGAGGATCGCCCCCTCCCCGAGGAGCTCCTCCATGGGGGCGAACAGCTCCGCGTGCTCCAACAGGTCCAGGAACGCCCCACCGTGCGCGGGAGCGAAGAGCACCCGGCCGTGCTGCTCGTCGCCGGGAGGGAAGTCCGTGGACTCCGCTGCGACAGCGGCGTCGGTCGCTTCGACGAGGGCGGCGACGAGGGAAGGCGGCACGCGGCCTGCCACCAGAGCGATACCGTCGTCGGCCAGGCGGCGCTGGGCGTCGACACCACAGTCGGCCTGGCCGATCCGGCGCTCCATGGCGCCACGTTACCGAGGGGTCCGAGCCGGTCCTGAGGGTCAGGAGGGACGATGGTGGCTTCGAAGGAGGGGACTCGATGACCGTCCTCGTGGTCGCCGCCCACCCCGACGACGAGACCCTCGGCGCGGGAGGGAGCATCGCAAGGTGGGCCGCCGAGGGGCGTGAGGTGGCGTGGCTGGTCCTCGGCGAGGGGTCGACCTCGCGGTCCGCTGGCGACGACCCGGCGGCCGCAGCTGCTGCGGAACGGCAACGCTCCGACTGCAGGGCCGCCGCGGAGGTCCTCGGCGTGACCGACGTGAGCTTCGCCGGCCTGCCGGACCAGCGCTTCGACCGGCTCGACCTGGTCGACGTGATCGCGCTGGTCCAGGCCGAGGTCGATCGGGTGCAGCCCACCGTGGTCGTGAGCCACCACCGGGGCGACCTGAACCGCGACCACCGCATCACCGCCGAGGCGGTCCTGGTGGCGACCCGCCCCGTGGGTTCGACCTCCGTCCGGACCGTCCTCGCGTTCGAGGTCCTCTCGTCCACCGAGTGGGCCTTCGACCCGAGCACAGCGTTCAACCCGAACCTCTTCGTCGACGTCACCGCCCACCTCGAGGCGAAGGTCGCGGCGCTCGCCAGCTACTCCGGTGAGGTGCGCGAGCTGCCGCACCCGCGTTCGGAGGAGGCCGTGCGGGCGCTCGCCCGCCTCCGCGGCTCGACCACCGGGGTCGAAGCGGCCGAGGCGTTCCA
>JBIQID010000198.1:0-3044 GCA_044508215.1 Actinomycetota bacterium
CGGTGGGACCTTGGCGGTGACCGTCTAACGTCCGCGCCATGTCGGAGCCCTTCGAGATGGTCGTCGAGATCCCACGGGGGTCTCGCAACAAGTACGAGATGGACCACGAATCGGGGGCCATCTGGCTGGACCGTCGACTCTTCACCGCCATGGCGTATCCGGCCGACTACGGGTTCATCGCCGGGACGCTGGGCGAGGACGGCGACCCGCTCGACGCCCTCGTCGTGCTCGACGAGCCGACGTTCCCCGGCTGCCACCTGCACGCCCGTGCGGTCGGCGTCTTCTGGATGCGCGACGACGCGGGTCCCGACGCCAAGATCCTCGCCGTGCCGGCCGACGATCCCCGGGCGTCGCAGTACTCGGACCTGGAGGACCTCCCCGAGCACCTCCTGCTCGAGATCGGCCACTTCTTCGAGGCCTACAAGATGCTCGAGCCCGGCAAGTTCTCCGAGGTCCGCGGCTGGCAGGGCCGAGAGGCCGCCGAAGCGGAGATCGCAGCGGCGCTCCAGCGAGCCAAGGACACCGGCTACTAGCCCCGGGTCAGGCGACCGCGAGGGCGATGGCGGCGTCGAGCTCCTTGCGGTCGTAGATCGCGTCGAGGCGGTCGACCAGCACCCCGGCGCCGTTCGCCGCGAAGAGCGCCGGCTCGAACTCCATGGAGTAGGCCGCCACGAGCGGGGACGGGGTCGCCAGCGCGATCGAATCGACGGCCTCCGGGTTGGCGTACGGCTCGACGTGGACCACGTCGATGTCGCTGCGCCCGGAGACGGCGTCCACGAGCACCTCGAGCACCGGTCCGCACACCGCCGACACGCAGAAGCGCGGGGTGGAGACCAGCACCAGCACGGGACGTCCAGCGGCGAGTGACTCGGCCAGGTTCACCGAGTGGAACGGGCACTGCTCATCCGCGGTGCACAGCGGGTCGATGCCGCGGTGGTCGTCGACGGTGGCGGTGTCGACTGACGGCAGGGCTGCGCCGACCTGCGGCAGCTTCACCAGGTCGGCAGGCCCGGCCTGCAGCGCAGTGGTGAGCGTCTCGCCCTGGTACTCGGCGGTGATGTCGTAGATCTCGGGCTCGGGGAAGGTGAAGCGGAACGGCAGGTAGCTCCGCGGCAGCTCGCCGCCGCCCGCCGGCTCGACCACCACGGGGTCGCCGATCTGCTCGCCGCGGCTCTTCACGGTGAACGTGACCGACCCGTCGATCACGTCGAGAGGTGCTTCCACGCCCGGGGCGATCAGGTACGGCAACCGCTGGGGCGTGCCCGCGGCGACGTAGGTGGGCGAGCGTGGGAAGACTTCGATCAGCTGGTAGCCGCCGGCGCCGGCGACGGTCGTGGACGCACCGTTCCCCGTGGCCCCTCCGTTGCCGTCGCCGCTGTCACCGCAGGCGGCTGCGAGCGCGGCGAGCGGTCCGGCGGCCAGGCTGGCGATCAGGAGGGAACGGCGCGAGGGAAGGGGGGGCGGGGTCTCCATCGCGGCCCGACGCTATCGTCGGATTGCCGTGGTGGCCTTTCAGCTCAACGGCGTCGACGTCAGCGTGGAAGCCGACGGGGTCAGCCTCCTCGACGTCCTGCGCGAGCACCTCGGGGTGCGCTCGGCGAAGGACGGGTGTGCACCCCAGGGCCAGTGCGGCTGCTGCACGGTGTGGGTCGACGGCCAGCCGCGCGTCGCCTGCGTGACGCCCATCCGACGGGTCGAGGGACGCGACGTGCGGACCCTCGAGGGCATCGACGAGTCCGCCGCCCAGCGGTGGGCCGACGCGCTGTGCGCCACCGGCGGGACGCAGTGCGGCTTCTGCACCCCTGGGATCGTGATGCGGCTCGAGGCTCTGCGCGGCGCCGGGCGGTTGGGAGACGAGGGCCAGGTGATCCGTGGGCTCGCAGCGCACCTCTGCCGCTGCACCGGATGGCGGACGATCGTCGAGGCGGCGGAGCTGGTCGCCGGCGGGGACGTGCTCGGGTCGGAGGGTCGCGACTTCGACGCTGCGGCTCGACGTGCCTCGATCGAGGGTCGCACCCCGCAGGTGGTCGGTCCGCAGGTGGCGAAGGGCGCGGCCGGCTTCGCGGACGACAGCGCGCCCGACAGAGCCCTCGTGGCGGTACTCGACCCCCGGGGCGAGCCGCACGTGGCAGCGACGACGGCCGCCGCCCGAGCTGAGACCGGCAAGGTCCAGGGCCGCCGCACCACCCGGGGGGTGGAGCCGCCCCTGGCCATGCCCGAGGGCGAGTGGGCGGTCACCCTTGCCACCTCGTGGGTCGAGCCCGCCTACCTCGAGACCGACTGCTCGTGGGCCGAGCCGGGCGGCGTGGCGGCGTCGCCGCTCGCGAACGGTGGAGCCTTCGGCGGGAAGGCGGCGTCGGTGGCGCCCGCCCTCGCCGAACGACTCGCTGCGGAGCACGGGACCCCGGTGAAGGTGCGCTTCAGCCGCGAGGACACCGTGCGCCTCGGCCCGAAGCGTCCTCCGGTGGCCCTGGGTGTCCGTGCGGATGGCACGGGGGTGATGCACGTCGTGCGGACACCCGGTGTCGTCGACGCCGTCGCAGCGGTCGCGCCGGGCATCGAGGTCACCGAGGTGGATGTCGCTGGACCGCCGACGTCCGTGGCGATCCGTGGTGCTGGTTGGGCCGAGGCAGCGGTGGCGCTGGCCGCCGCCACGGGCCAGCAGCGCATCACTGCTCCGGGTGGCGGTTGGGCGGAGGCAGCGGTCGCGGAAGATCGCGCGATCGAGGTGACGGTCGGCGCCGGTGACCCGCTCGACGAGGTCGTGCTCCGCAGCTACGCGATCGGGGCTGCGCACCAGGCGCTGGGCTGGGTGACCTCCGAGGGCCTCGCGGTGGATGACGACGGCACGATCGGCGACCTCACGATCCGGTCGTTCGGCATCGTGCGACCCGGCGACATGCCGGAGGTCCGGGTGACGATCGCGCCGGAGGACGGTGACCCCGTCTGTGGCAGCGACGCCGTGTTCGCGGCTGTGGCGCTTGCCGTGTGGCGGCACCAGGGTCTGGCACCGTCGTGGCCGACGGGCCAACGCCTCTGATCTG
>JBIQID010000199.1:0-3012 GCA_044508215.1 Actinomycetota bacterium
CCCGCGACGGCCTCACCGCCGGGGTCGACCAACCGAGCGGACGACGGCGACCCGCGACTGGACGGCGTGGATCGCCTCCCCCGCCGCTGCCAGCACGAGCATCGCCATCGCGACCCGGACCGGCCGGCGGGCTCGACCCGAACGGCGCACGTGGTGCAGCGACCAGTGGCCCACGACCCACCCGGCGGCGAACGGGCGGCTCCGCATGATGCGAGGGGTGACCGACCGGGCGATCGGCGCGACCGCTGGGATCCCGCGTCGACGGACGATCGTGCCCGCCACCCGGCCGCTCACCCAGCGCACGGCCCGGCTCCTCGGCAGCGACGCCACCGACGTCGAGTACAGGCCGGGATCACGGAGCACCCGGCGGCTCCACCCGGTGCCCTGCCACAGCACCGCCGCGACAGCGACCGCCACGGTCCCCCACACGGATCCCGGCAGCGCCAGCACAGGCCGAAGCTACCTCCGGCCCTCGGCCCTCGATGAGGATCAGCAGCTCGCCGCGGCGGTGATCGGCTGCTGCACCGGCGCTCCGGCGGTCCGGAGGGCGACCCCCGCCGACGTCGTCACCTGCTCCACCGGCAGGACCTCCTCGCGCACCGTGGTGACCGCACCGACCTGGCGGGCCAACCGCGCGGCCGTCGCCAGATCGAGCTCCGAGTCCACCGTTGCGTGATCGGCGAGCACGTCGAGCAGCGTCCGCACGTCGATCTCGGGGAGGCGCTCGGCAGCAGCGGCGAGCACCTGCCGTTGGCGTTCCTGTCGCCCGAGGTCGCCACGAGGATCAGGCACCCAGGCACCCGTGGACGGGTCCTTCGCCATCAGGTGGCGTGAGCGGAGATACGCCAGCAGCCGTTCGCCGTCGAGAACCTCGCAGCCTCCGTCGGTCGAGAACCCGCTCCCGGGGTCCCGCATCGGCCCCTCGAACTGCATCCGGAGGCCTCCCATGGCGTCAGCGATCGCCGGGAAGCTGTGCGCCTCCACCCGAACGAGGTGGTCGATGGGCTGGCCCGCGAGCTGACCGACGGCCGAGACCACCTGACCGACGTGACGCCCGATCTCGCTCACCTTGCCCTCTGGCACCTCGTCTCCATCGCCCACGAGGAGGTCCCTCGGGATCGACATGAGGGTGAGGCTCGACTCGTCGGGACGGAGGGTGACGAGGACGACCGCGTCGTTGCGGCCGCCGATCGTGTCAGGGTCGACCAGGCCGGCGTCGCTCCCGACCAGGAGCACCCGAGTGGCTCCGTCACGCGCACCGGGGCCAGCCCCGGCAGGCTCCTGGCCGAGCTCGGGCACCGTGATCCGTTGGATGCTCGAGGCGTCGCGCACCATCGGCACCACGATCGCCAAGGCCAGCACCAACGGCGACAACGTCGCCCCCAGGAACACACCCCTCCGCCGTCGGCGCATCGTCCGGCCGCGCTCCAGCACTCGCCGACGCAGTCCGTCATCGGGTTCGAAGTCGTTCCCGTGGTCGAGGTGTTCGAACATCACAGCTCTCCTTCGATCGCGAGGCGGTCCTCGAGGTGCGGACGCAACGCCCGGGTGGCCCGGTGGACGTGTCGTTTGACCGCCCCGCGGCTGATCCCCATCCGATCGGCGACGTCGGCCTCCGAGAGGTCGGCCAGGTACCGCAGCACCAGCACCTCCCGCTGGCGGCGCGGCAGCCGCCGGAGCAGCGCGACCAGCTCCAACCGGTCGGCCGCAGCGGGGTCCAGGGCCTCAGGCGATGCCGTCCCACGACCGTCGCCTCCGGCTGAGCGCGACGCAGTCCTACGGCGCCTCACCACCCCCAACGCCTGGTTCGCTGCGACACGGCAGACCCACGCCTCGGCATGGGGAGAGACCCGATGCCACCGCACGAACGCCTTGGCGAGCACCTCCTGGGTGACGTCCTCTGCCTCCTGCCGGTCTCCGAGGATGCGGTAGGCGACCCGGTCGGCGAGCACGGCGAGCTGGTGGAAGCGGTCGTCGAAGCCGCTCGGGTCGCTGTGGTCCATCACCCTCTTCAACGCGTCGGAGCACCAGCAGGTTGACACGGCAGGCGGAACCGGAAGGCGGGATCGACCGGCTGCTCGAGACGACCTCGGTGGTTCGAGCGCCCGATCCGACCTCCGCGAGGGGGCTCGGTACGCTGCCGCGATGTCCGCCGTTCCGAGGGTCACCACGGTCGACCAGGCCGCGGACGCCGTCGTCGAGCACGGCTGCGTGATCGTCACCGACGCACTCGACCAGGGCGAGGTCGCCGAGCTGGAGTCGGCGATCGCCGAGTTGGAGGCGGGCCATCCGCTCGGCCGCAACGACTTCGAGGGCACGAGGTCGCACCGGCTGTACAGCCTGATCTCCCGCGGTCGACCGTTCGAGCGGCTGGCGGAGCATCCGGTGGCCGCGGGCGTGCTCGACCGGCTCCTGCTCCCCAACTGGCTGCTCTCGAACTGCCAGTCCATCCGCCTCCACCCGGGCGAGACCCATCAGCCCTGGCACACCGACGACACCTTCTATCCGGTGCCCCGTCCCCGCCCCGCGCCGCTCGGCATCTCGACGATCTGGGCGCTCGATCCGTTCACCGCCGCGAACGGCGCCACGGAGGTCCTCCCGGGCAGCCACCGCTGGGCCACCGAGCACCCCGACGACCGGCCCGACGTCGTGCCCGCATCGGCCGAGATGGATCCCGGTTCGGTCCTGATCTTCGACGCGGCGACGTGGCATCGCGGCGGCGCCAACTCCACCGACGGCACGCGCCTCTGCTGCACCATCCAGTACTGCCAGCCGTGGCTCCGCCCTCAGGAGTCGCAGCTCCTCATCGCTCCGCCCGACGTGGCGGCCGGGTTCTCGGACCGGGTCCGCTCGATGCTCGGGTACAGCATCCACCCGCCGTTCATCGGCCAGGTCGAGGGCAAGCACCCGCTCCGGCTCGTGGACGAGGAGGGCTACCGGACCAACCGCGGCGAGGACGCCGAGGTCGCCGAGCGGGTCCTCCGTCGACCCACGCCCGACTGGAGCACGACC
>JBIQID010000200.1:0-1808 GCA_044508215.1 Actinomycetota bacterium
GGCAGGACGACCGGCGCCTTCTTCCACCACTTCGAGACGTTCGACGAGTACGTCGTGGCGATGGTCGACGCGTTCGCGGCCCAAGTGGACCCCTCCGCGCTCGAGGTCTCGTCCGAGGAGCTCGATCACATCGCGGACCTCGGGGACATCGCGACCGGCATGCGCGACCTGATGCGCTCCATCTGGGAGGTCGCGGTCGGGACGCACGTCCAGCGGAGCGAGCTCGCCCGCTTGATGCTCCTCACCGCCGTCGACGACAGCACTCCTCGATCCGACGGCACCGTCCAGGCGGACCTCGTCCGGCGCGTGCTCTGGGACGTCCGGGTGGATGCGATGGGCGCCAACGTGGAGCGGATGTGGGAGGCGCTCCACCGGGAGCCGCTCGAGCCCTTCGACCCCCGCTCGACGGCACTCGTGATGAACGCGGCGCTGATCGGACTGCGCCTGGCCGAACGGGTCGGTGTGGACGTCCACCCGGATCTCGTCGCCGAGCTCGGACCGGTCCTCTCGGCTGCGACGAGCCGCCCGAAGGGTGCCTGGCTGGCGAGGGCGGCACGCGATGCCGAGCTCGAGCCGCCGGGTCCGGTCGACGCCGCCTTCGACCCGTTGGCGCCCGGCGCCGACGACGTCCTACGGGCGATCCGTGGCGTGATCCCCGCCGACGGAGCCGAACCCGGGATGGGGGCCGTCGCGGCCGCCGTCGGCGTGTCGGTCTGCCAGGCGACCGCGTGGTTCGGCTCGGCGCGACGGGCTGCTGCGCTCACGGCTCGGCTGGATGTCCCGTTGATGCGGGAGCGGTCGTCGCGGTTCATCGACACCGACCCGGCGAGGGCGGTGGCCGACGCGCTCGTGGCGATCGTGCGGGCAGCCCGGGCCTGGGGGCCCGTCGCCACGGCGCTCCTGGGCGAACGGGCGCAGCCGCACTTCGGCGACCAGGCAGTCCCCGGCGGCGACATCAGGGAGGTCGTGCCGCTCGGCGACCTGGTCCTCGAACCGCTCATGGCCACGTGGGGGTGCGCCGAGTGCCGGCCGTTCCAGGACGACGCCGAGCTGGCGGTCGACCTCGCCCTGCAGGTCGGGGCCAGCCGTCCGCGGATGGCGCCGGCTGACGTCGCAGATGTCGTGCTGCGTGCCGTGACCTCCCTGCGCGGTCCGGCCGGGCAGCCCGGCGGGGGCCGGTAGACTGCCGCCGACCTGCCGCCACCGCGAGGAGCCAGCGATGAGCACGGAACTGATCTCGGAGCCCACCGACACGGTCGAGGCCCCCACGGCCGAGGCCAGCGAGGCCCCCGACGAGATGGTGGCCGAGGAGCTCCTCGTCGAGGAGATCTCGATCGACGGGATGTGCGGCGTCTACTGAAGCGTCCGTGTCCCTGATGGTCTTGGTCGCTCCCGCGGGTGACGCCCTCGCAGGCGCGTGGGAGCTGCACCCTTCGGTGTCGCTCCGGCCGGAGCCGTTCGGCGCGCTCGCCTACCACTTCGGGAACCGGCGGCTCACGTTCCTCCGCCACCCCGACGTGGTGGCGGTGGTGAAGGTGCTCGGTGACCATCCCACGGTGGACGACGCGCTCCGCGCGTGCGGGGTCGTGGAGTCCCGGTGGCCGTCGTTCCGCACGGCGCTCGCCACCCTCGCCCGCTCGGAGATGATCCGCCCACGCTCCGACGACGCCGAGCGTCGACCGGTGGCGGCACAGGAGGTCGGCTGATGGCCATCGACGTGACGGCACCCGTCGGAGCGGTGACCCGCACCGGCACCCTCGTCGACCAGATGAAGGCGGGGCTCGACGCGCCCATCTGCCTGACGTGGG
>JBIQID010000200.1:1908-2991 GCA_044508215.1 Actinomycetota bacterium
ACCCTCGTCGACCAGATGAAGGCGGGGCTCGACGCGCCCATCTGCCTGACGTGGGAGCTCACCTACGCGTGCAACCTCGCCTGCGTGCACTGCCTGTCGTCCTCGGGGCGCAGGGATCCCCGCGAGCTGACCACCGAGGAGTGCATCTCGGTCGTCGACCAGCTGCGGGACCTCCAGGTCTTCTACGTGAACATCGGCGGCGGCGAGCCGATGCTCCGTCGCGACTTCGAGGACATCGTCGAGTACGCCACGACCCACCAGGTGGGCGTGAAGTTCTCCACGAACGGCACCTACATCGACGCCGCCGCAGCACGCCGGTTCGCGGCGATGGACTACCTCGACATCCAGATCTCCCTCGACGGCGCCACGGCCGACGTGAACGACGCGGTGCGGGGCGACGGCTCCTACGCCGCTGCGATCCGGGCGATGGACCACCTGGCCGAGGCGGACTTCGGCCCGTTCAAGATCAGCCTGGTGGTGACCCGCCACAACGTCGCCCAGCTCGACAGCTACCTCGAGCTCGCCGATCGCTACGGGGCGCAGCTGCGGGTGACCCGCCTCCGCCCGGCCGGCCGGGGCGCCGACACCTGGCACGAGTTGCACCCCACCCAGGCGCAGCAACGCGACCTCTACCACTGGCTGATGGACCGCCCGCACGTGCTCACCGGCGACTCCTTCTTCCACCTGTCGGCTCTGGGGGACGCGCTGCCCGGGCTGAACCTGTGCGGCGCGGGCCGCGTCGTGTGCCTCATCGACCCGGTGGGCGACGTGTACGCCTGCCCGTTCGTGATCCACGAGGACTTCCGCGCCGGCTCCGTGCGAGACGAGGGTGGCTTCGCCGAGGTGTGGAAGCGCTCAGACCTGTTCCAGTCGCTGCGCGAGCCGTCGTCGCCGGGTGCGTGCGCGTCCTGCGGCAGCTACGACGCCTGCCAGGGCGGGTGCATGGCCGCGAAGTTCTTCGTGGGCCTCGAGCTGGACGATCCCGACCCCGAGTGCGTGAAGGGCCATGCGGAGCCGCTCCTCGCCGCAGTCGCACCAGGGGTGGCGCCCGTGCCGTCACCCGACCACAGCCGTCCGGGCGCG
>JBIQID010000201.1:0-2967 GCA_044508215.1 Actinomycetota bacterium
CACGAACCGGGGGAGGAGTGCGTCACCGGTGGCCAGCTGGAACACCGAGACGCCGAGCGCGCCACCGAGGCCGGCCAGGGCGGCCAGGCCGGTGGCCTGTGGGACGGACCGTGGCTGGTCGGGAAGGCCCACGGCGTAGGTGGTGAGGGTCAGCACCGCCAGGAACGCGAGCGCCCACCCGAACCGGGACGTACCCGTGAAGGAGTACTGCTGGTCAGCGACGACGCGCGCGTGGAACTGGCTGAGCGCGAAGACGATCGCGACGTTGCCCAGAACGCTGAGCCAGCGCTCCACCCCTCTGTTCACCCCCACCAGCGTAAGGGGGTCGGCGCAGATCCGACAGGGGCAAAGTGCCCGCAGCGGGGTGACACCACAAACGAGCCGCCGTGCTCAAGACTGTCCGCGATCGTCCGACGGACAACTAGTCTGTTGGCCCGCCGTACGGCGTAGAGGGACGGGGCTCCGGCCCTGCGAGGGAGGAAGAGAGTGCACGCCCGTTCGTCCAGGGGCAGGATCCTCGTCGTCGCGGCCCTTGCGGTCGTGGGCCTCTCCGCGTGCTCGTCCTCCTCGCCGAAGGACGCCGGCGCGGAGCAGCGCAACGACGCCCCCACCGACAGCCGTGCCGCTGCCCCCCTGGGCTCAGTGGAGCTCCCCGACCTGGACTTCGCTGCCGTCGACGACAAGGGCACCGTCGCCGCCGACATCACCTCCGAGGCGCTCTTCGACCTGAACAGCGCCACCCTCAAGCCCGAGGTGGCCGGCATCGTCGACCAGATCGCCACACGCCTGGCCGCCGCCCCCTCGCACGTCCGCATCGACGGCTACACCGACGGCCTCGGCGAGACCGCCCACAACCAGCAGCTGTCGAAGGAGCGGGCCGAGGCCCTCGCCCAGCGGGTCCGGGACCTGGGCACCGCCACGTCGGTGCTGTCGTGCGGCAGGGGAGAGGAGGGGTCCGACGGCTCCTCCGCCCAGCCCGAGCTGCGCCGCGTCGTGGTGACCATCTCCGCCGACCCGCTGCCCGAGGACTGCTCGTGAGGCGCACCGCCATCCGGCGCGTCGCCGTGCTCGCCGTCGCCATCGTCGCCGCAGCGTCGCTCGCCGGGTGCGGTGACGACGGTGCCGGCGGCCTGTTCGAGACGACCTGCGACGACATCGGGCAGAAGCCGTCGAACCTCGGGGACTCGACGCCCGAAGAGGTGATCGTCCTGATCGACGCGAGCGCCAACGACGAGGCCACCGCGAAGCGGATCGCCGACGACGCCGGCGCCGTGCTGTCTGCCGTCCTCCTGAACTCCGACCACCTCGTGCTCACCGGCTACGTGGCGGGCGGGTCCACGGCCAGCATGGAGAAGATCGAGTGCATGGCCGGGCGCGAGTACGTGTTCCTGGGCGGCAACGAACGCCGCCAGGCCGCCGAGCGCGAAGACCTCGCCGGCCAGCTCGAGGACGAGATCGCCGCCGCCGTGCGGGCCACCACCATCGAGGCGTCCGGCGACGCCCGTGTGCTGCTCCGCCAGGTCCCCACGATCGCCACCCGCCCGGCCCCGCTCGTGATCCTGTGGAGCACGTTCCTCGGCCAGGGGAGCGACTGCCTCACGTTCGAGACCGGCGACTCGCCCTCCGCCCAGCTGGCCGAGGCCGTCGCCGAGCGCTGCACCGACCAGGGGCTGCTCCCCGACCTCGGCGACGCCCGCCTCACCGTGGTGGGCGCCGGGTCCAGCGCCGATCGGCCCGACCTGGGCCCGTTCGGCAAGCAGCTCGCAGCGGCGCTGTGCGGTCGCATGGCCGGGGAGTGTGACGTCCGATGAGGTTCGCCGACGACGACAAGAACCACTTCGACCCCGTCTACCTGTCGTCGCGGGTGCTGGTGGGTGCCGCGATGCTGCTCATCGGGGCGGTCGTGGTGATGAACGCCCTGATCCTCGACACGTTCGTGCCCGCCGCGCTCGTCTCCGCTGCCGACTGCTTCGCCGTGGCCGCCGCGTTCCTCGCCGGCAACGTCTACCGGCTGAGCGACATGCGGTCCCGGGCCAGCCTGCAGGCGCGGCTCTCGGGCGAGACGCAACAGGAGATCCTCGCCCGCCTCCCACCGCTGCGGGTGATCCGCTTCCGCTTCCGGGTCGCCGAGGTCGGCGTCGTGGTGGCGGCCCTCATGCTCTTGGCCTCGTTCCTCACCGTCCCCTTCGAGACCGACGAGATGCGGCCCCTCGCCGCGGTGGCGATCCTGGGGCTCGCCGCGTCCGCGATCTCGTTCCTGTGCGGTCTCTGGACCCGGCCGATCGACTAGGAGTCCGAAATGGCACGACGAAAGCGACTCGGCTCCGTGGCCACCAAGGTCTTCGGCTACGGCGACGTCGACACGATGGTCTCGGGCTCCGCCCACCACGCCATGCTCGAAGCGCACCACCGCCTCGAGCAGCGCGCCGTCCGTGAGGCCACCGAACGGTTCGTGGGGCGCCTCCGCCTCAAGCGGTCGAACATCGCCCAGCACCTCGCCGCCCGCGCCCAGCACCGCGCCGAGGTCGCAGCGAAGGCCGCCGACCGCCTCGACGTGGTGGAGCGCTGGCGTCAGCTCGGCATCCGTGAGCGGATGACCATCCGCACGATCCCCAAGGGCCTGAAGTGGGCGCTGTGGCTGCTCATCGCCGCGCTCGACTTCTACATCTTCGCCCAGGTGATGGCCTACGCCGAGAACATCGCGGACCCCGGCCCGGGCGACGCCACGTTCTGGCTGGGCGGCGCCGTCGGCATCACCGTGTTCATCGTGGGCATCCTGTTGGGCCAGGCGATCCGCCGCGCGTCCTACTACCACGCCCAGAAGCGGCTGCTCCGCGAGCTGGAAGCCGCCGGAGAGGACACCTCGGGCCTCCGCCTGTCGAACTACTCGCGCCTCATGACGCTGTCGTTCGGGCTGTTCTACGTCGCCCTCACCGCCGGCGCCGTGGTGCTCCGCTACCAGGGCGG
>JBIQID010000041.1:0-21843 GCA_044508215.1 Actinomycetota bacterium
GAGCCGATCGCCCGCTTCACCAGCCGGCGTGCGGCCTCGGCGGTGACACCGAGGTCCTCGCCGACCTCTCGATAGCTGTGGCGACGGCCGTCGACGAAGCCGAAGCGGGCCTCGACCGCCCGGCGGGCCCGGGGGTCCAACACGTCGAGCATGCCCACGAGCATCTGCTCCTCGGAGTCGGCCACCACCTCGGCCTCGGGGGAGGGGCGACCGTCCGGCAGGAGGTCGACCAGCTCGTTCGCGTCGTCGTCGCCCACGGTGCGGTCGAGCGACGTGGGCGTCGACAGCCGGTGGAGCATGGCGTTCTCGTCGTCCAGCTCGTCGCCGTCACCCGAGACCGAGCGCAGCGCAGCTCGCAGTGCGGCCGAACGGTCGCCGGGGAGGCGGATCAGGCTGGCCTTCTGGTCGAGCGCCCGACCGATGGCCTGGCGGATCCAGAACGTGGCGTACGTGGAGAACTTGAAGCCCTTCCGCCAGTCGAACTTGTCGACAGCGTGCTCGAGCCCGAGGTTGCCCTCCTGGATGAGGTCGAGCAGCTCCATGCCCTGGGGCAGCGGGTAGCGCCGTGCGACCGAGACGACGAGGCGCAGGTTCGAGCGGATGAAGCGGTCCTTCGCGGTGGCGGCAGCGGCGATGGCGCGGTCCAGCTCGGGGCCGGTCTCACCCGCCTCCTTGCGGGCCCGGGCCTCGGCGCCCTTCTCGATGATCTTCGACAGCTCCACCTCTTCCTGGGCGTCCAGGAGGGGGACCATGCCGATCTGGTTCAAGTACATGCCGACCGCGTCGCTCATCTCTTCACCTCCGGTCCGGGTGGGGGTTCCCGGATCGAATCGTCTCCTTCCCTTTCGGGCGTCTCCCTCGCGGGATCTTCTGCTGGGGGGTGTCGTTCAGTTGCGAAGGTCCTAACCTCGGAGACCTCGGAGTCGTTCCCGGCGGCGGGGTGATCTCCGTCACCGCGCCCTCGTGTCTCCCTATCGGCAGGATCTGCTGGGGGTTGAGATCGGCATGCGCTCCGGCCCGGCGTGACGGGCCCTCGGTAGCATCCGGCGATGGAGCGTGGTCGGGTCGGTGTGTTCGGGGGCACGTTCGATCCGCCTCATGTCGGGCACCTGGTGGTGGCTACGCAGGCTCGGGCGCAGCTGGGCCTCGACCACCTGCTGTTCGTACCCGCAGGCCGTCCCTGGCAGAAGACCGGCCAACGGGCCGTGACGCCCGCCGGACTGCGCCTCGAGATGCTGCAGGCCGCCTGCCAGGGCCTCTCCGGGGTGGTCGTCAGCGACATGGAGGTCTGGAGGCCCGGGCCCACCTACACCATCGACACGGTCCTCGAGTTGGGGGCCCCCGAGGTGGAGGTCACCCTCGTCCTCGGCGCCGACGCTGCCGCCGGCCTCCCCACGTGGCACCGGGCGGAGGAGCTGGCACCGCTGGTGAAGGTGGCGTGGTTCGACCGCCTCGGCTGGCGCGAGCCGAGCCTCGGCGACGAGTGGGACCTCACCCGGCTCGACGTCCCGATCGTCGACGTCTCGAGCACGATGATGCGGGCGTGGCGGGCCGAGGGGAGGCCGATCGACGTGCTCGTGCCCGCTGGTGCCGTCTCGATCGTGGAACGGCACGGCCTCTATCGTGGGCCCGGATGACGGACGTCGACGCGGCTCGCCCCACCGAGTCCGACGACGCCGCACCACCGGTCAGTCGTGACTGGGCCCGCCGCCAGCGAAAGGGCGGCGAACCTCGGCGCACCGGGGGCGTCGGCCCCAAGGGCGTCGCCGCGTACGGCCTCGCGACCCTGGTCTTCGTCGCTGGCCTAGTGAGCCTCGTGTGGAAGGGCTGGGACACCAGCCTCGACATCCGTGGAGGCACCTCGTTCCGCGCGGAGACCGACCCGACGAAGCCCGGCTACGAGGCGCAGGTCAAGCCCGTGCCCAACCACCTCGTCCTGCACGTGGACGGAGAGGGTCGCCTCACCGATGCCGTCCTCGTGGTGGGGATCGGCACCGGTGAAGGAGGCTCCGGCGTCATCATGCCGATCCCGGGAGCGACCCTCATCGAGGGCGACGCCGCCCCGGCCGAGCTGGCCGACCACCTCGCCGACCACGGCGTCGACTCCGCGGTCGCCCACCTGGAGCGGATCCTCGGGTTCGCGATCACCGACACCGTGACCATCTCACCCGAGCAGCTGACCGAGCTGTTCACGCCCGTGGGGGAGGTGACCTTCCAGAACCCGGACGCGCTCATCGCTTCCACACCGGAAGGCGACAAGGAGATCCGCTACGGCGCCGGACCGCTGACCCTCACGGCCGAGCAGGTACCCGAGTACCTGTCGTTCCGCAGCGACGGCGAAGCCGCGATCAACCGTTCCGTGCGGCTCGGCATCGTGCTCGAGGCCTGGATGGCAGCGATCGCCGCCGACCCCTCGCTGGCACCGCGCAGCGCACCCCTCGAGCCGGTGCTGGGCGATGGCCCGGTGGACCTTGCCCAGCTCTACGGGTCGCTCGCCTCCGTCCCGATCTCGTACCCGACGTTCCCCGTCCAGACGATCCCGATCCCGGGGGCCGGCGGAGCCGCGGTGTACCGGCCGGACGCCGAGAAGATCGAGGCGCTCGTACCGAACCTCGTGCCGTACCCCACCTCCGCCTTCCCCGGGCAGCGCGCCCGGACCCGCGTCCTGAACGGAACGGCCGACCGCGACGCGGCGCCGCGTGCCGCTCCCACCGTCGTCGGGGCGGGAGCAGAGATCACGGTCTTCGGGAACGCCACGGGAGAGGCGCGCGCCGTCACCACCGTCGAGTACCACGACGACGGAGCGGCGGCAGCAGCCGAGCGGATCGCCGAGGCGCTCGGCGTGACCGCCACCCGATCGTCGCAGCAGACGGAGGCCTACGACGTGACCGTCATCCTCGGAGCGGACTTCGGAGCATGAGCACCGACACCGACACCGGCACCGAGACCGATCCGGCAGTCGTCGCGGCACGAGCCGCCGACTCGAAGGGCGCCGACGACGTGGTGGTGATCGACGTCGGACCGATCCTGGGGATCTGCGACAGCTTCGTGATCGCCTCGGGCCGCAACCACCGCCAGGTGAAGGCCATCGCGGATGAGGTCCAAGAGCAGCTGCGCGTCCGATCGCAGCTGCGCCCGCGGTCGATCGAGGGCACCGACGAGAGCCGCTGGGTCCTCATGGACTACGGCGACCTGATCGTCCACGTCTTCCTCGACTCGGAGCGCGAGTTCTACCGGCTCGAGCGCCTCTACCGGGACGCCGGTCGCATCGATTGGCAGCCCGGCCCACCAGAAGACGCCGAGTAGCGGAGGACGAGGCGGCGAGCGTCGGCGAGTGGAACTGAGGCGGAGCTGTCCCGGACGATCACGGAAGCCCGCTTCCGCCGAGTGAACGGCCGCCGAGCGGCGTAGGATCCGCGCCGTGCGGGGGCGGGCCCGATGAGGTGCGGCGAGCTGCGTGAGCGGCTCGGCGGCGACGAGACCGGAGATGCGCTCGTCACCTGGAGCGCCGACGACGACGTCGAGGTCGGCGGCACGGCGGTCGTCCGCGGGCTGATCGCGATCAGCGAGGTCGAAGGCCTCGAGGAGGTCCGCCTGATCGTCGACGATCCCCGAGGCGCGCCCATGTCGATCGCCGAGCTGGCGGCCGGGCTGGACCGCCTCGCTCCCGCGCCCGACGAGGAGGTCACCGTCGCGGTCCGCGGACCGTACGGGGTCAGCGTCCACCCCGTCGTGGACCTCGACGCGCAGCACGTCCGGTTCGTCGGGCCTGCACCCGAGGCCGATCGAGCGATCGCGGCGCAACCCCGGACCTCGCGGTCGCTCGTCCTGTCCGGGCTCCTCGTCGTCAGCGCGGCGGTCGTCGGCGTCTCGGCGGCTTCCCACAGCACCGAACGCGTCGCCCCGGCGATCGAGGACGACGGCGGTCGTCGCGCTGCGGGCGCCAGCTCGGCGGTGGTCCCCTCGACCACGTCGGTCATCGAGGTGCCGCCCGACTCGGCGATGACGGTGCCGGCCCCGGCGCCATCCACCGAGCCGGAGGGGCCGTCCGAGCCGGCACCAGCCGACGACGAGGTCGCGCCCGTGCCGGGCACCGGGCCCCAGGACGCCGACGAGCGCCGGGAGGTCCGTCGGAGGATCACCTGGCCGGCGGTCCTCTTCGCACCACCGGTCGTCGAAGAGGAGCCGCCCCCGCGCCCGAGCGGGCCGACATCGCCCCCGGTGCGCCGCCGTCCCACCACGACCCGCCGGGTCCGTCCCACCACGTCGACCCCGCCGACGGTCGCACCCACGACCACGCCGCCTCCGGTGACGGAACCGCCGACGACGGAAGCGCCCCCGACCACCGAGCAGCCGTCCACGACCGAGACGCCGGTGCCCACCGAGCCCCCGCCCGACCCGCCGCCGGAAGAGCTGGTGTGAGAGGTGACGGCCTCCGGGCCGGTCACGTCCGCTGCGTCACGCCCAGGTGACGCAGCGGATCTCTCGTGCAGTGGAGCTGATCGGGATCGAACCGACTACCTCTTCCATGCCATGGAAGCGCTCTCCCAATTGAGCTACAGCCCCGTGAGGAGTCCAAAACGTACCAGTTCTCCACGGGGGTTCGAAACCGGCGTCCGGCGGCGGTGAACGCCCTCGGGGGGTCCGGGAGCAACCCACTAACGTCGAGCGACATGTCCCCCGCCGAGTCCGACGCGTCCGAGCCAGCCCATCGGTACAGCGCCGCCCTCGCCGCCGAGGTCGAGGCGCGCTGGCAGGAGCGCTGGGAGCGGGAGCACACGTTCTGGGCGCCGAACCCGGCCGGTCCGCTCGGCGACCCCGACGCGGTGGGCGGGCGCCCCAAGAAGTACGTGCTGGACATGTTCCCGTACCCCTCGGGCGCCGGGCTTCACGTGGGCCACCCCCTCGGCTACATCGGCACCGACGTGTACGGCAGGTTTCACCGGATGCTCGGCGAGAACGTCTTGCACGCCCTCGGCTACGACGCGTTCGGCCTTCCCGCAGAGCAGTACGCGGTGCAGACCGGGCAGCACCCGCGGGTCACCACCGAGGAGAACATCGCCAACATGCGCCGGCAGCTCTCGCGGCTGGGGCTGGCGCACGACAGCCGGCGATCCGTGTCGACGACCGACGAGTCGTACTACCGCTGGACGCAGTGGATCTTCCTGCAGATCTTCGGGTCCTGGTTCGACCCCGAGGCCGGGCGGGCTCGCCCGATCGAAGAGCTCGAGGCGCAGTTCGCCGACGGCACGCGCCCCACGCCCGACGGCACCCCGTGGGCCGAGCTCGATCCAGCGGCCCGGCGGGCGATCGTGGCGCCGTACCGCCTCGCCTACCTGAGCGACGCCCCCGTGAACTGGTGCCCGGGGCTGGGAACCGTGCTGGCCAACGAGGAGGTCACCGCCGACGGCCGCTCCGAGCGCGGCAACTTCCCGGTGGTCAAGCGGAACCTCACCCAGTGGATGATGCGCATCACGGCCTACGCCGAGCGCCTGGTCGCCGACCTCGACCTGCTCGACTGGCCCGAGCCGATCAAGGCGATGCAGCGGAACTGGATCGGGCGCAGCATCGGCGCCGAGGTCGACTTCGTGGCCAGCTCGCCCTCCGGCGCGGCGCAGACGATCCGGGTGTTCACCACCCGGCCCGACACCCTTTTCGGAGCCACCTACATGGTGCTGGCGCCGGAGCACCCGCTCGTCGACGCCCTCGTCCCGGCAGAGTGGCCGCCGGGCACGCCCGAGGTCTGGACCGGTGGCGCCACCGACCCGAAGACCGCCGTCTCGGCCTACCGGGACGCCGCCGCGACGCGGACCGACGCCGACCGCCAGGCCGAGGGCCGCACCAAGACGGGCGTGTTCACCGGTGCCTACGCCACCAACCCCACCACCGGTGACCCGATCCCGGTCTTCGTCGCCGACTACGTCCTGATGGGGTACGGCACGGGGGCGATCATGGCCGTGCCCGCCCACGACGAGCGCGACTTCGAGTTCGCCCGCACGTTCGACCTCCCGATCACGGCGGTCGTGTCGCCGCCCGCCGACTGGCCGTCGGCCACGTCCGAGTGGGCCGAAGCCTGGACCGGCGACGGCGCGGTGATCGGTTCGGCGAACGCCGAGGTCTCGATCGACGGGCTGGCCGTCGAGGAGGCCAAGGAACGGATCACCGCGTGGCTGGAGTCCCGCGGCCTGGGCGAGGGCGCGGTCACCACCAAGCTGCGCGACTGGTTGTTCAGCCGGCAGCGCTACTGGGGCGAGCCGTTCCCGATCGTCTACGACTCGGACGGCACGCCGATCGCGCTGCCCGAGGACCAGCTCCCGGTGGTGCTGCCTGAGATCGACGACTACTCGCCGCGCACCTTCGACGCCGACGACGTCGACTCCGAGCCGGAGCCACCGTTGGCCCGGGCCAAGGAGTGGGTGGAGGTCACCCTCGACCTGGGGGAGGGGCCCCGCAGCTACCGCCGCGAGACCAACACGATGCCGCAGTGGGCGGGCAGCTGCTGGTACGAGCTCCGCTACCTCGACCCCACCAACGACGAGACCTTCGTCGACCCGGAGGTGGAGCGGTACTGGATGGGCCCCACGCCCGAGCGGCCGTCGGGCGGTGTCGACCTCTACGTGGGCGGCGTGGAGCACGCAGTGCTGCACCTGCTGTACGCCCGCTTCTGGCACAAGGTCCTGTACGACCTGGGCCACGTGTCCAGCCCCGAGCCGTTCGGCCGCCTGTTCAACCAGGGCTACATCCTCGCCTACAGCTACACGGACGAGCGCGGGGTGTACGTGCCCGCAGCCGAGGTGGTCGAGGAGGACGGCGTCTGGCTCCACGAGGGGCGCCCGGTGGAGCGCGACCTCGGGAAGATGGGCAAGAGCCTGAAGAACGCGGTCGCACCCGACGAGCTGTACGAGACCTACGGCGCGGACACGCTCCGCCTGTACGAGATGTCGATGGGCCCCCTGGAGGCGAGCCGGCCGTGGTCCACCCGTGACGTGGTCGGCATGTACCGGTTCCTGCAGCGTGTCTGGAGGAACCTCGTGGACGAGGAGAGCGGGGCCCTCCGGGTGGTCGACGAGCCGGCCGACGAGCCCACCTTGCGCCTGCTCGCCCGCACGATCGAGGGGGTGCGCGGCGACATGGCGGCGCTCCGGTTCAACACGGCGATCGCCAAGCTCATCGAGCTGAACAACCACCTCACGAAGGCGGCCTCGCCGGTCAGCCGTGAGGTGGCCGAGCCCATGGTCCTGATGTTGGCACCCCTCGTGCCACATGTCGCCGAGGAGCTCTGGTCCCGCCTCGGCCACCCCGAGACGCTCACCTACGAGCCGTTCCCCGAGGCGGATCCGGCGATGCTCGTCGAGGACGTCGTGGAGATCCCGGTGCAGGTCGGCGGCAAGGTGCGCAGCCGGGTGTCGGTGCCGGCGAGCGCCACGCCCGACGAGGTGGAGGCCCTGGCACTGGCGGACGAGCGGGTCGTCGCCCACCTGGCCGGCCGCGAGCCCCGGAAGGTCATCGTGGTGCCCGGCAAGATGGTGAACGTGGTGGTGTGACCCTGAGAACGGTCCTCAGGCGGAGGATCCGCCCTGTAACCAGATCGACACCTTGGCGGTCGGAACAACCGTGATGAGACTCCCCGACGACTTCACGCAGATGACCACCCTCCGTGCCCGGATCGAGGCTGCGGCCACCGATCGTGGTCCGTTCGGTGCCACCCGGACGGTCACGTTCGTGTCCGGCGACGACCACGAGACGATCTCGTGGCTCGAGCTCCACGACGACGCACGGTCGATGGCGGCCGAGCTGCAGGCCCGCGGCATCGGCCCCGGGTCGCACGTGGCGATCCTCGGCCCGACCACCCGTGTCCTCGTCACGGCCATCCAGGCCACCTGGCTGTGCGGCGCCTGCGTGGTGATGCTGCCGCTCCCGATGCGGATGGCATCCCTCGAGCGGTTCGTGGAGGCGACCCGGGACCGGATCCGCCAGGCCGACTCGGCGATGGTCCTCATCGACGCCCAGCTGGCCGAGTTCGTGTCGCCCGCCGAGGGCGACCCGCCCATGGTCCGCCTCGACGAGGTGCTGCCCGCCGACCCGGCGCAGCGGCGCTCCGCCGACGAGTACCAGGTGCCGGCCGACGACCCCGACTCGCTGGCCATCCTGCAGTTCACCTCGGGCTCCACGTCGGAGCCCAAGGGTGTGATGCTCACCAACCGGGCGGTGTGCGCCAACCTCGACGGTGCGATCGTGGCAGCGGAGGTGCAGCCGGACGAGGTGGTCGTGTCGTGGCTGCCGCTCTACCACGACATGGGTCTCGTCGGGCTGCTCTGCATCCCGATGACCACCGGCGTGCAGCTCGTCCTCGGGGCGCCGCAGGACTTCCTCGCCAAGCCGGCCCGGTGGATGCAGTGGATGTCCGACTTCGGTGGCACCGCCACGGCGGGCCCCAACTTCAGCTACGTGCTCGCCACGCGGGCGCTCCGGCGGGCGGAGGGCATCGACCTGTCGAGGTTCCGGGTGGCGCTGAACGGTGCCGAGCCCGTCGACGCCGACAGCTTCCGCGAGTTCGCAGCGGCCGGCGCACGCTTCGGCATGAAGCCCGACTGCCTCTTCCCGGCCTTCGGCATGGCCGAGCTCTGCATCGCAGGCTGCTTCCCCGCACCCGGGCAGGGGATGCGCACCGACGTGGTCGATGGCCGGGTCCTCGAGCACGAGCGGTACGCCGCCACGGCCGCCCCCACCTCTGAGACCGCCCGCGAGCTGGCGATCCTGGGCCGGCCGATCCCCGGCCTCTCGATCCGGATCGTCGACCCGCAGACCGGCCGCACCTGCCGCGACCGCGAGGTGGGCGAGCTGCAGATCAAGGGCACGTCGGTGACCGCCGGCTACTACAAGAACCCCGAGGCCACCGCCGAGGCGATCGTCGACGGGTGGCTCCGCACGGGCGACCTCGCCTACACCGTCGACGGCGAGATGGTGATGTGCGGCCGCATCAAGGACGTCATCATCATCGGTGGCCGGAACGTGTACCCGCAGGACATCGAGAAGGTGGTCGGCGAGGTCGAGGGCGTCCGCAAGGGCAACGTCATCGCGTTCGGCGAGGAGGGCCGCGCCGGCAAGCAGCACATCGTGGTGGTGGCGGAGACGCGCCTCGACGAGACCGACGAGCTGGAGGTGGAGATCCGCCACCGGATCACCGACGAGATCGGCGTGCCCGCGCACGAGGTGGTGCTGGTCCCGCCGGCAACGATCCCGAAGACCAGCTCCGGCAAGCTCCAGCGGTCGGCCTGTGGCGCCAGCTACCGCGCCGGCGAGTACCACGCCGAGAAGCGCCACCAGCCCTCGCACGCCTGAGCTTCCTGCCTGCTCCTCGCTGAACTCGTCCGGATCCGGGCGACCCCTCTGCCCTGATCCGGGCAGGTTCGCATCAGCCGTCGTCGGACTGGCGGCGGAGGAACGCCTGGAACTCGGCCGCCAGCTCGTCGCCGGTGGGCAGCGGGCCCAGGTCGGTGGCGAGGTCTGTGGAGTCGGCCAGCTCCTCGAGCTGCGCCACCATCGCCTGGTGCTGGTCGTTGCTCTCGACCAGCTCGTCGATCTGCGTCCGGGTGGCCGCAGCGAGCGTGGTCAGCTCGCCGGTGGGGAGCGACAGGCCGGCCACCCGCTGGAGGCCCTCGATCAGCTGCACCGCTCCCGCCGGGTACGGCAGGCCACTGATGTAGTGGGGGATCTGCGCCCACAGCCCCAGCGCCGGGACGCCGGACTCGTACGCCGCGACCTCGATGGCGGTCTGGACGCCGGCGGGCACCTCGATGGTGCCGCGCACGAAGCCCGGGAACGAGTCGAGCAGGTCCCTCGACGGGCTGGTCATCGACATCGCGGGGGTCCGGGTGTGTGGCACCGGCGCGGGGTAGGCGCCGAGGCTCACGACCATGCGCACCCCCATGTCGAGCGCCGTGTCGACGACGGTGGAGGTGAACGCGCCCCAGGCGTGATCCGGCTCGGCGCCGGTCAGCAACAGGACGTGGCGGCCCTCCTGGTCCACCAGCGCGTGCATCTCGATCGACGGCCAGGACAGGGAGCTCACGTGCCCCTCCTGGAGGTCGACGATCGGGCGTCGCGCCCGGTGGTCGAGCAGCTGGTCGGTGTCGAACTGGGCGATGACCTCGGTGTCGGAGTGGTCGAGGAGCACCTGCGTGGCGGACGCGGCGGCGCCACCCGCGTCGATCCAGCCGGACATCGAGACGATGAGGACCGGTTCGTGGAGCGGTGGGTGGTCGAAGAGGTCGAGCATGGATGACATGTCGAGGGGGTCAACCCAGCTCGGCGGCTGAGTGTTCCGCAGCGTCGGCCAGCGTCTCCACCATGCGAGCGAAGCCCTTGGTCTGGGCGGGGTCGACGTCGGAGCCCATCGCCCCGGCGGCGTAGCGCGAGTAGACGCCGGCGATGATGCACGCCAGCTTCCAGGTGCCGAAGGCGATGTAGTAGCCGATCTCGGAGAGGTCCCTGCCGGAGGCCGCCGCGTACCGCTCGAGCACCTCGTCGCGGCGGAGGAAGCCGTCGAGGGCGGTGGGCGACGCCTGGGGGAGGGCGGAGGTGGTCCCCGGGTCGGTCCAGTACACCCACAGGAGGCCGACGTCCGCCAACGGGTCGCCGAGCGTGCAGATCTCCCAGTCGAGGACCGCGGCGACCGAGCCGTCGGCGCCGAGCATGCAGTTGTCGAGCCGGTAGTCGCCGTGCACGATCGCGGCCCCGTGCTGCTCGGGGATCCGGGCGGAGAGGCGCTCGAAGGCCGACTCGATGCCGGCGAACCCCATCCCCGGGGCGAGCTCCTTCGACTTCTGGTACTGCGTGTTCCAGCGCTTCAGCTGGCGCTCGATGTAGGCGTCCTTGCGGCCGAGGTCGCCCAGGCCGACGGCGTCGACGTCGACCGCGTGGATGCGCGCCAGCACGTCGACGATCGACTCGGACGCACGGCGCCGCTGCTCCACCGTGAGGCTGTCGGCGCCCGCCTCGTCGCGGACCACCGTGCCGTCGACGTGCTCCATGACGTAGAACGGCGCGCCGTTCACGGCCGGGTCGTCGCAGAACCCGACCGCCGGGGCGACCGGCACGTCGGTGGGGCCGAGCGCCGAGATGATCCGGTGCTCACGCCCCATGTCGTGCGCCGTGGCGAGCACCTGGCCCAGCGGCGGGCGACGGAGCACCGTGCGCCGCCCGGCTGCGTCGGTGACGCCGTAGGTGAGGTTCGAGTGGCCGCCTGCGATGAGGTCCAACTCGAGCGGCGGCTGGGTGCCGGGCACGTTCTTCTCGTACCAGGCGGTGACCTTCTGGACGTCGATCCCCTCCACGGAGGGGAACCGTAGCCCGGGTGGGTGTGACGCTCCGTCGCCGTAGGATCGGCTCTGCGCGAGAGGAGATCCGATGACGGCCCCCACCACGATCGACGTGACCGACGAGACCTTCCAGGCGGAGGTCATCGATCGGTCCGCCACCACCCCGGTGGTGGTGGACCTGTGGGCCGAGTGGTGCGGGCCGTGTCGCACGCTGGGGCCGATCCTGGAGGACGTCGTGGCGTCCACCGAGGGCAAGGTCGTGCTCGCGAAGATCGACGTCGACGCCAACCCCCGTGCCTCGCAGACCTTCAAGGTGCAGTCGATCCCCGCGGTGTACGCGGTGAAGGACAAGGCCGTGGTCGACGGGTTCGTCGGCGCGATGCCCGAGTGGCAGGTGCGGCAGTTCGTCGAGCGCCTGATCCCGAGCGCCGAGGAGACCGAGGTCGACCGCCTGCTCGCCGCGGGCGACGAGGCGTCGCTGCGCGCAGCCCTCGAGCTGGAGCCGGGGGAGGAGCGGGTGGTGCTCGCCCTGGCCGCGCTCCTCGTCGAGTCGGATCAGACCGCCGAAGCGCTCGAGCTGCTGGAGAAGGTGCCCGACTCGCCCGAGTCACGGCGCATCGCCGCCCAGGCCCGCTCCGGTGGTGACGACCTCGACGACGTCGAGGCGACGCTCGAAGAGCTGCTGACGCAGGTGAAGGCCGACCCCGACGCACGGCAGCGGTACGTCGACCTGCTCGAGCTGCTCGGCCCCGACGACCCCCGTACGGCCACCTACCGCCGCCGCCTGACCGCCACCCTGTATTGAGTTACCCGGCCTGCTTGATCCGGCCGGCCCCGTGGAGCCGGGTGCTCGGATAGGGTGCCGGTCGTCGGCGCTCGTCGGCTTCCTTCCCCTCCGTCCCTCCTCGCGGGCAGCACGCGCCCGCACTCCGGGAGCACGCCATGGGGGAGCACGCGGTCGACCGCACCTCCGGGACACCCAGGCACGCACGACGGGGCGACGCCGGCGCCGCTGACGCACTCCGGTCCATCCTCGACGAGCCAGGGGCCTCCGCCTCGCCGCGGCTGCCGTCGCTCTTGGCGAGCCGCACGCAGCGACGTCTCGTCGGAGGGGCGGTCGCCGCCGTCCTCGTCGCCTGGCTCGGCTGGTGGCTGCTCGCCCCCGTCCCGCCGCCCGTCGAGCTGACGCTGCCCGTCGCCGACGCCAGCGAGCTGCCGACCTCGGATGCAGGCGAGGGGCCGGGCGATCCCGACGACGCGACGTCGGCCGCCTCGACGCCCGCCGCATCGACCACCACGTCGGTGGGCGAGCGTCTCGTCGTCCACGTGGCCGGAGCGGCTGCCCAGCCGGGGGTGGTCCAGGTGCCTCCGGGCGCCCGGGTGGCCGACGCGATCGCCGCGGCCGGCGGCCTGCGCCCCGACGCGGATGCCGACCGGGTCAACCTCGCCGCTCCCCTCGAGGACGGCTCCCGCGTCTACGTCCCGCGCATCGGCGAGGAGGTCGAGCCGCAGGTGCTCGGCCCCGAACCGCCGCCGGGGTCGGGTGGAGGAGGGGGTGGCAGCAGCGGGCCCGGTCCGGTCGACCTCAACCGCGCATCCGCCGACGAGCTGCAGCAGCTCCCCGGCATCGGGCCCGCCACCGCTGCAGCGATCGTCGCCCACCGGGATGCGAACGGGCCGTTCCGATCGGTCGACCAGCTGGACGACGTGCGCGGCATCGGCCCCGCCAAGCTCGAGCAGCTCAGGCCGCTGGTGGTGGTTGGGCGATGAGCGATCGGATCCTCCTCGCCGTGGCGGCAGCCGTCGCCGCCAGCGCCCGCGCGGCCTGGCCCGCGCCCAACGGCCTGCTGCTGGCGCTCGTGGGCCTCGGCGCGATCGCGGTCACTGCACCTCCACTCGCCGGACAGCCGGCGGGACCGGCTGTGCGGCGCACCGCGGCGGCCCTGGCGGCGCTCGCGCTGGCGCTGTGGGTCGGCGCGAGGGCCGACGACCAGCTCGCCGCGCTCGACGGAGCCCGGCCCGGGCCCGTCGTCGGGCAGGCGGTGGTGCGCTCCGATCCTGCCCGTGGAGACAGGGGAGTGGTCTCGGCCGACGTCTCGTTCGACGGCCTCCGCTACCGGCTCGACGCGAGCGGTGCGGCCGGAGCGACGCTCTCGACCGCGACCGTGGGCGGCACGATCAGCCTGGACGGGCAGGTGCGACCGTTCGGGAAGCGGACCGGATGGCACGAGTCCCGCCACCTGGCGGCACGGATCCGGGCCGACGAGGTGGGGTGGGTCGCCGGGCCGGGGCCGATGTGGGCGCCAGCGCACCGGGTGCGCCAGGTGCTGTCGCGTGGCGCGGCGTCGCTCGACCCGGACCACCGGGCGCTCTTCGAGGGCGTCGTGCTGGGCGACGACCGCCGGCAGCGAGATCTCACACGGTTCACGTTCCAGGCCTCTGGCCTGTCGCACCTGCTCGTGGTGTCGGGATCGAACGTGGCGGTGGTCCTCACGGCGGCGCGACCGCTCACCGGGAGGCTGCCGCTGCGGTGGAGGTGGCCCTTCGTGGGCCTCGTGCTCGCGACCTTCGGCACCGTCGTCCGCTGGGAGCCGTCCGTCTGCCGCGCGATCGCGATGGCGGGCGGGGCCACCATCGCCGACCAGATGGGACGCCGCGCCGCCGCGGCCCGGACGCTCCTCGTCGCCGTGGTGGTGCTGCTCTGCATCGACCCGCTGATGGTCCGCTCCGTCGGGTTCCAGCTGTCGGTCGCGGCGACGGGCGGTCTGGCGGTGGGGGCCCGACCGATCGCCGAACGGCTCCCGGGCCCACGGATGGTGGCCGAGGCGCTCGGCGTGGTCCTCGCCGCGCAGGCGGGCTGCCTGCCGCTCCTTGTGGGCTACTTCGGCCTGGTTCCGGCAGCGGGCCTGGTGGTGAACCTCGTGGCCGTGCCGATCGCTGGCTGGCTGATGATCTGGGGCGTGACCGCCGGGCTGGTCGCCGGGTTCGCCCCGCCGCTCGTCGCCATGCTGCTCCACCGGCCCACGGCGCTCATGGCCGCCGCGCTGGATCGGCTCGCCCGGTGGGGCGCCGCACCCGTGCTGCCGAGGCTCGACCTCATCGCCGCGGCGGCCGTCGTGGCGGCGGTGGTCGTCGCGCTGCGCGGGCGGTGGCGCCCGGTCCCGCGAGCGGTGCTCAGCGCCACGCTGGTGCTCGCGGCGTGCGCGTGGAGCGTCCGCCCCCCGGTGCCCGGCGCGTCGCCGCTCGGCCGGGGCGCGCAGCTGGTGGTGGAGCCGAGCGGGCAGACCGTGGTCCGGCTGGGCGGGCTCGCCCGCCTCGGCGACGTGGCCGAAGGCCTCGAGCGCGCCCGGGTGCGGCGGATCGACCGCCTGGAGGTCACGTCGTCCGGACCGGTGGCGGCCGGGACGGCGGCCGCCCTCTCCACCCTGTGGCCGCCCGGGCAGGCGGTGGTCGCGCCACCGGTAGGGTGAGTCGCCGTGCGGCTGGAGCTCGGGCCCGATCACTCCTACGACATCACCTACCGGTCGGTGGTGATGGGCATCCTCAACCGCACCCCCGACTCGTTCTACGACCAGGGGAGCTACTACTCGTTCGACGACTTCCTCCGGAAGGCCGACGGACTGGTGGCGGAGGGCGCCGACTTCCTCGACGTCGGTGGCGTGAAGGCCGGGCCCGGCGCCGAGGTGAGCACCGAGGAGGAGCTCGAGCGGGTGGTGCCGGCCGTCGAGGCCCTGGTCGAGCGGTTCGAGGTGCCCATCTCGGTCGACACGTGGAACACAACGGTGCTCGACGCGGCGCTCGGCGCTGGCGCGGGGGTGGGGAACGACATCAGCGGCTTCTCGGACCCTGCCTACCTGCCGATCTGCGCCCGCCACGGCGCGTCCGTGGTCGCCACCCACATTCGCCTCGCCCCGAGGATCCCCGATCCCGAACCGCAGTACGACGACGTGCTCGCCGAGGTCCGCGGCTTCCTCGCCGACCGCGCGCAGCAGGCGCTCGACGTGGGGATCCCCCGCGAACGGATCATGGTCGACGACGGCCTCGACCTCGGGAAGACCGAGGCGCAGTCGCTCGAGCTCCTCCGCACGTCGGATCGGCTGGCGGCGTTGGGCTTCCCGACGTTCCTCTCGGCCTCGAACAAGCGCTTCCTGGGCGAGCTGGTGGGCGAGGGGACCGAGGGTCGGCACGACGCCACGCTCGCCTCGCACGCCCTGGGCATCGGGCTCGGCTGCCGGGTGCTGCGGAGCCACGACGTCGCCGGGTCCCGCCGCGTCGCCGACACGATGGCCGCAGTGCTCGAACGGCAGGCCGAGCGGGCGGGGTCGGCCTGATGTCGGTCCCGGTGCACGTCCTCACCGGCGACGACCCGGTGCTGCTCAGCGAGGCAGCCACCTCGCTGATCCGCGAGCTGCTCGGTGACCGGTCACCCGACGGCGTGCTCGACGAGTTCTCCGGCGACGACTACGAGCTGGCCTCGGCGGTCATGGCGGCGTCGACCGTCTCGATGTTCGGGGAGCGGATCGTGGTGGCCCGCAACGCCGGCCGCTTCTCGGGTGACGACCTCATGCCGCTCTTCGTCTACCTCGAGGCACCCAACCCGAGCTCCACCCTGGTCCTCGTCTGGGAGCGGCCCGTCACCGCCGGAGCGGCGAAGAAGCCGTTCCCGAAGAAGCTGGGTGACGCGGTGAAGGGCGCGGGCGGCGTCGTGAAGTCCACCGCCGCGCCGAGCCAGGCCAAGCAGGTCACGGCGTGGGTGCACGAGCGCCTGGCCGCCTCGACGCTCCGGTTCGCGCCGGCGACCGAGCTGCGGATCGTGGAGCACCTGGGTGAGGAGGTGAACCGCATCGGCGGCCTCGTGGACACCTTGGAGGCGTCGTTCCCGGCCGGGACGCGGCTGGACCCGGAGATGGTCGACCCCTTCCTGTCGACCGCCGGCGGTGTGCCGCCGTGGGACCTCACCGACGCGCTCAACGCGGGCGACGTGGCGAAGGCGGTGACCACGGCCCGGCGGATGATGGGGGGCGGTGGCCGCCATCCGCTCCAGCTGATGGCCACGCTGCAGAACCACTACGAGGCGATGCTCAAGCTCGACGGCACCGACTGCCGGACCGAGGCCCAGGCAGCGGAGATCCTGGGCATGAAGCCGTTCCCGGCGAAGAAGGTCCTCCAGGCTTCACGCAAGGTGGGCCCCGACGGCGTCCGGCAGGCGATCCGGCTGCTGGCGCGGGCCGACGTGGACCTCCGGGGGTTCACCGCGGTGCCGGCGGAAGCGACGATGGAGGTGCTGGTGGGGCGCCTCGCCGCCCTGGCGCGACGCTGAGCCGGCACTCGCCGGCCCGGTGGGGAGGTTCGCTCGGTTCGACCGGGTCGCGTGGACCCGGGAGGCCGTCAGGCGTCGGCGGTCTCGGCCTGGATGGCGGAGAGGCGCTTGAGCAGGCGGGACTTCTTGCGGGCGCCGGCGTTGCTGTGGATCACGCCCTTCGCCACGGCCCGGTCGATGCGGGAGATGGCGGCACGGGTGGCCTCTTCGACGCCCTCGCCGGTGGCGGCAGCCGTCTCGGCGGCCTTGGTCCGGGTCTTCATCTCCGACCGCACGGCCTTGTTGCGCAGACGGGCCTTCTCGTTCGTCCGGTTGCGCTTGATCTGGCTCTTGATGTTCGCCATGGGTGCGGGTTGGTCCTCGTGCGTTCGTCAGCCGGGGGGCCGGGAGGTTTCGTGTGGGGGCGCGGCGGCGCGCGCGGAGGAGAGAGTGTAGTGGCGCACCGGCGCGGGCCTCAATCCCGGGGTTCGTCGATCGAGCTGACGCCGAACACCGCGCCGTGCGGATCGGAGACCATGGCGCCGATCCCGAAGCTCATCCGCTCGGGCGGCATGATCACGCTGCCGCCGAGGTCGGCTGCGAGGTCGCAGGACGCCGCGCAGTCCTCGACCGCGAACCAGATCGACCACTGGTCGGGCTCGCCCTCGGACCCGGCGTGGGCGCCGCAGACCACCTCGCCCTCGACCGTGAAGATCGCGCTGGTGCCGTGGCGCTCCACGCCCAGGCCGAACGCCTCACCGTAGAACGCGGCCGTGGCGTCCATGTCGGGGGAGGCCAGCTCGTTCCACACGAAGCACCCGGGGTCGTTCACCCGGTCGCAGCCGGGGTTGGTGCCCGGCTGCCACGCGGAGGTGAAGCTGCCGTTCGGGTCGGCGAACACGGCGAGCCGACCCGAGTCGCCCACGTCCATGGGGCCGGCGATCAGCTGACCGCCTGCTCCCTCGACGCGGCCGATGGTGGCGCCGAGGTCCTCCACGCTGAAGTACACCGACCAGAACGGCGGCTGCTCCGGGCTCTGCTGAGGTCCGACACCGGCGACCCGGTCGCTCCCGAGCATGAACATGCCGTAGCCGCCCGAGTCCGCACCGAGGTCGAAGTCGGCCGTCCAGCCGAAGAGGCGGCCGTAGAAGTCCGCCGACGCAGCGGGATCCGGGCTGCCGAGGTCGACCCAGCAGGGGGTCCCGGGTGCAAAGGACGTGCGTGCGCCCATCGATGCCTCCTGTGACCGTCGTCGGGGATCCCGGTGCTCGGGCGGTCGGCCGGAAGCGTACGCTGGACCGTCCGCTTCCGCGGGACCTCGCCGCGGCCCACCCCCTGGACCGAAGTGACCGACCTCTCGCACCTCCGGAACATCTCGATCATCGCCCACATCGACCACGGGAAGTCGACGCTGGCCGATCGCATGCTGGAGATCTGCGGGGCCGTCGACCCCCGCGAGATGCGCGCCCAGTACCTCGACAACATGGACCTCGAGCGCGAGCGGGGCATCACGATCAAGCTCCAGTCGGTGCGCCTGGACCACCGCGACCACGTGATCAACCTGATCGACACGCCGGGCCACGTGGACTTCGGCTACGAGGTGTCGCGGTCGCTCGCTGCGTGCGAGGGCGTGATCCTGGTGGTCGACGCCAGCCAGGGGATCGAGGCGCAGACGCTGGCGAACTGCTACCTGGCGCTCGAGAACGACCTCGAGATCGTGGCGTGCCTCAACAAGATCGACCTGCCGGCAGCCGACCCGGACACGTACGCAGGTGAGATCGAGCAGGTGCTCGGCATCCCCGCCGAGGAGGTGCTGCGGATCTCCGCGAAGACCGGCGAGGGGGTGGCCGAGCTGCTCGACGCGGTCGTCGAGCGGATCCCCGCGCCCCAGGGCGACCCCACCGAGCCGCTGCAGGCGCTGATCTTCGACAGCCACTTCGACCCGTACCGCGGCGTGATCAGCTCGGTGCGCGTCATGAACGGGTCGCTGAAGAGCGGCTCGCGGGCCCGGTTCATGCAGGCGGCCACCACCCACCAGATCGAGGAGATCGGTGTGCGTCGCCCGGTGCCCACCCCGGTGGCCGCGCTCGGTCCGGGCGAGGTCGGGTACCTCATCGCCGGCATCAAGGACGTGGGCGAAGCCCGCTCCGGTGAGACCGTGACCGAGGCCGCCCGTCCGGCCGCCGAGCCGCTCGACGGCTACCGGGACCCCAAGCCGATGGTGTTCTGCGGGCTGTACCCGGTGGACGGCGACGAGTTCGAGGGCCTGCGCGAGGCGCTCGAGAAGCTGCGCCTGAACGACAGCTCGTTCACGCACGAGCCCGAGACGTCGAGCGCGCTGGGCTTCGGGTTCCGTTGCGGGTTCCTGGGTCTGCTCCACATGGAGATCGTCCGGGAGCGCCTCGAGCGGGAGTACGACCTGAACCTGATCGCCACCGCGCCGTCGGTGGAGTACCGGGTGGTGCGCCCCGACGGCACCGAGATCCAGGTGGACAACCCCGCCGACCTCCCCGACCCGGGGACCATCGAGGCGGTGCTCGAGCCGTTCCTGCGGGTCACGATCATCGCCCCGTCCGCCTACACCGGCACGCTGATGGAGCTGTGCCAGGGGCGCCGGGGCGAGATGCAGAAGATGGAGTACCTGTCGCCCGAGCGGGTGGAGATGCAGTACCGCATGCCGCTCGCCGAGGTGGTCATGGACTTCTTCGACCAGCTGAAGAGCCGCACCCAGGGCTACGCCAGCCTCGACTACGAGCCGGTGGGCTACGCGGCGTCCGACCTCGTGCGGGTGGACATCCTGATCTCCGGCGAGCCGGTCGACGCGTTCAGCGCGATCGTGCACAAGGAGAAGGCGTACGACTACGGCAAGCGGATGGTCGACAAGCTGCGCGAGCTGATCCCCCGCCAGCAGTTCGACGTGCCCATCCAGGCAGCGATCGGCTCGCGGATCCTCAGCCGCCAGACCGTGAAGGCGTTCCGCAAGGACGTCACCGCGAAGCTCTACGGCGGCGACGTCACCCGGAAGCGCAAGCTGCTCGAGAAGCAGAAGGAGGGCAAGCGCCGGATGAAGAACCTCGGTCGCGTGGAGGTGCCCTCCGACGCCTTCATCTCGGCGCTCCGGCTGGACGACTGACGGCTGCGCGCTGGTTGCGTGGTGGTCCGGGGCGATGAGGAGCGTGGCTGGCACTCACCTACACTGAGTGCCAGCGCTGCGAGCCCGTGTCGCAGCCCCGAGACGACGACCTGAGATGCTCGACGACCGGAAGTCCGCCATCCTGCGTGCCGTCGTGCAGCAGTACATAGAGACCGCGCAGCCCGTCGGGTCCGGCCACGTCGTGGCGTCGACGGCCATCGGCGTCTCGGCTGCCACCGTCCGCAACGAGATGACGGTGCTCGAGCGCGACGGCTACCTGATGCAGCCCCACACGAGTGCCGGCCGCATCCCCACCGAGAAGGGCTACCGCTACTTCGTCGACACGCTCGGCGACCCGGGTGAGCTGGACGCCCGGCGCATGGTCCAGGTGTCGCAGTACTTCGACCACGCCCACGGCGAGCTCGAGGAGATGCTGAAGCGGGCGTCGCAGCTGCTGTCCCGCATGACCGCCACCACGGCGGTGGTCGTCGGCGAGGCCGACGACGTCGCCCAGGTCCGGTCCATCAGCCTGGTCGAGCTGGCCAGCACCACCTGGATGGTGGTGGCGGTGCTGTCGTCGGGTGCGGTGCTGAAGCGCACGTTCGAGCCGTCGGCCGCCATCGACGAGGACGTGGCGGCGCGGGCCGGGGCCGCCCTCAGCCAGCACGCGGTGGGGCGCACGCCCGCCGACCTCGGGACGGCCGCTCCCACGGGCGACGCCGCCGTCGACCAGCTGGTCGCCGAGGCGCTCGTGGCCGCGACGGCCGCGTCCAGCGAGGAGGGCACCCAGTTCTTCCTCGACGGCGCGTCGCACATCGCGAGCGCGTTCGAGGCGTCCGAGACGCTGCGTGAGGTGCTCGTGATCCTCGAGCAGCAGCTCGTGGTGGTGTCGCTGCTGCGCGACGTGCTCCAGCGTGGGCTCACCGTGGCGATCGGGTCGGAGACCGGCGTGGCGCCGCTCGCCGAGTGCTCGCTCGTGGTGGCCCCCTTCACGGTCGCCGGCCAGCACGCCGGCACCATCGGGGTGCTCGGCCCCACCCGGATGAACTACCGAGACACCCTGGCCGCCGTGGCGACGGTCAGCAACCGCCTCTCAGCGATGCTGACCGATGGCTGATCTCTACGAGCTCCTCGGGGTGGCGCGCACCGCCACGGCCGACGAGATCAAGAAGGCCTACCGCCGGCTGGCGCGCGAGCTGCACCCCGACGTCAACCAGGACGATCCCGAGGCAGAGGCCCGCTTCAAGGAGGTCGCCACCGCGTACGAGGTGCTGTCCGACCCGGAGCGCCGCGCCCGCTACGACCAGTTCGGCACCGCCGACGGGCCGGGCTTCGACCCGTTCGCGGGCGGTGGGATGGGTGGCTTCGGCGACCTGTTCGACGCGTTCTTCGGGGGTTCGGGACCGTTCGGGGGCACAGGGGGTCGCCGCGGCCCGGCCGGTCCCGCGCAGGGGCCTCACCTCGAGGTGGTGGCCACCCTCCCGTTCGAGGACGCCGTGTTCGGCTGCGAGCACGAGGTGAGCATCCGCACGGCCGTCACCTGCGACGACTGCGAGGGCAGCGGCGCAGCGCCAGGCTCCCAGCCCGAGACGTGCACCGAGTGCGGCGGCAGCGGCGAGCAGCGGGTCGTGCGCCAGACCCTGCTCGGCCAGATCGTGTCCGCCACCGTGTGCCGTCGGTGCGGCGGTGAGGGCAAGGTCATCCCCGAGCCGTGCCCCACCTGCAGCGGCGAGGGCCGGCTGGTCACCGAGCGCAGCTACATCGTGTCGGTCCCCCCGGGCGTCGACACCGGCAGCGTCCTGCGCCTGAGCGGCCGTGGCGCGGTGGGCCTGCGGGGCGGCCCGGCCGGTGACCTGTACGTGAAGATCAAGGTCGAGCCCCACGAGCGCTTCGAGCGGCAGGGCTACGACCTCATCGAGGAGCTGCCCATCTCGATGACGCAGGGCGCCCTCGGCCACCACATGGCGTACGAGACGCTCGACGGCACCGAAGACCTCGTCATCCCGAGGGGCACCCAGTCGGGCCGCACGTTCCGGCTGCGGCGGCGCGGCGTGCCGCACGGCAGCTCGCGGGGCGACCTGCTGGTGCGC
>JBIQID010000202.1:0-2900 GCA_044508215.1 Actinomycetota bacterium
GTGGTGGTGGCGACCGAGCGCGGCCTCGACTTCGACGCCCTCGGCCAGCGGATCCACCCGGCCGAGTCGCGCGTCCGCAAGCTCGCCGTGGAGACCCCGGCCTCGTTCGTGGCGTTCGACCTGATCGCCCTCGGCGACGAAGACCTCCGAGAGCGGCCGTTCGGAGAGCGTCGGGCGATGCTCGAGTCGTTGGCCACCAGCTGGCACCCGCCGCTGCACCTCACGCCGTGCACCACCGATCGGGCGACCGCCGAGGACTGGTTCGAGCGCTTCGAGGGCGCCGGGTTCGACGGCGTCATCGCCAAGCCCACCGGCGGGACCTACGTGCCCGACAAGCGGGTGCAGTGGAAGGTGAAGCACCGCCGCCTCGCCGACGTCGTGGTCGCCGGCTACCGCACCCACAAGGACGGCGTCGGCGTCGGCAGCCTGTTGCTCGGGCTGTTCGACTCGGCGGGCGTGCTGCACAACATCGGCGTGGCCTCGGCGTTCACCGCGACCCGCCGTGCCGAGCTGGTCGACGAGCTCCGGCCGCACCTCCTGCCACCCGGCGAGCCCCACCCGTGGAGCGAGTGGGCGACGGCCGAGGCGCACGAGCAGGGCCAGCGGATGCCGGGCGCGCCCAGCCGGTGGAACGGGAAGAAGGAGCTCGGGTGGGTGCCGCTCCGCTGCGACCTCGTGGCAGAGGTGGCCTACGAGGGGCTCACCAACATGCGGCTGCGGCACCCCGCCCGGTTCGTCCGCTGGCGGCCCGACAAGGAACCCGCGCAGTGCAGGTACGACCAGCTCGACGAGGTCCCACCCGCCGAGCTCGCCGCGATCTTCAGCAGCACCTGAACGCCCTGAGCCGTCGCCCTCCTGAGTGCAGGGTCAGGCGCGGGCGGCGAGCAACCGGTCGAGCTTCCCTGGCACCTCGGGCGCGTCGACGAGCGCAGCCCAGGTGCCGAAGTCGGCGGCAGGACCCGTCCAGCGCCAGTCGTCGACGCCACCGACCTCCACGTCGGTCTCCAGGGTGGCGAGCCGGCGGAACAGGAGGGCGTGCTCGTAGTTCGCCCGCAACGCCTCGCTGAGCTTCCCCGGAGCACGAACGGAGACGTCCCACTCCGTGGGGTCGTGCGGGATCTCGTCGATGTGGACGTACCGGGAGAGCACGGTCGCCGCTGACTTCGCTCCCCATCCCGGGATGCCGGGGAACCCATCCGCGGAGTCGCCGACAAGCGCCAACCAGTCGGGGATCGACTCGGGGCGCACGCCGTACTTCTCGAACACGGCCGCCTCGTCGCGGATCACGCCGGCCCGACGGTCGAACTGCACGACCACAGGATCCGTCACGCACTGCGCCAGATCCTTGTCGGGTGTGCAGATCATGACCCGCTCGACCCGGTCGTCGGCCGCCGCCACCTTCGCCGCCGCGCCCAGCGCGTCGTCGGCCTCCACCTCCACCATCGCCCACACCGCGAAGCCCGCAGCCCGGAGCACGTCCTCGAGCAACGGGAACTGCTGGAGCAGTTCGGGGTCGACCCCCGAGCCGTCCTTGTAGCCGGGCCACAGGTCGTTGCGGAAGGACTCGATGACGTGGTCGGTCGCCACACCGATGTGGGTGCCCCCATCCTCCAGCAACGTCACGAGCGATCGGAGCACGCCACGCACCGCGCCCACCTCGCGGCCCTCACCGTTCTGGTGCCCCCCGCCCGGTGAGTAGAAGTACCGGAACAGCTCGTAGGTGCCGTCGACGAGGTGGACCTGCATGCGAGAACCCTGCCACAGCAGTGGATCCGGCGTGGCCGACGGGTCCCCGATGGTCCGTACACTGGCTGCCGTGTCGCATCTGACGTGTGAGGAGTGCGGCGCGCCGACGGTCGAGGCGACGTGCGCTGAGCTCTTCGACCGTCTGCTCGCCCTCGATCACTCGCGTCAGCAACCCTGGGGTTCGCTTCACGGCGAGGCGGTTGCCTGCTATTTCGCGCAGCACAGGAACGCGCCTCGCTCACCTCGCGAGGTCGGTCCGCTGTTCGCCCGTCTCGAACACTTCGTCGCGGGCGAGTCCGAGGGAACACCGATCATGACGATCCACGCTGTCGCTGTCGACGGGTCGTTTCCCGCGGCTGGCTACCAGGAGCGGCTGACCCAGTGGGCGCGATCGATCCTCGCCGCCCGGCAGAGCGCTCGAGAACACCCCTGACTGGCGGAACGAAGCCGTCGATCAACGCGACTGCACGGGCCGCGACGACACACGACGCTCAACCGTTCACTCGTCGCTCGACCAGGTCGCGGATCAGCTCAGGCGGCACCTGCGCACGCCCTTCGAGGACGTCGCCCAACGTCGAACCACCCACGGAGTCCACGGTCGCCACACGGGCGAGCCTGACCCGGCCTGCGGCTGCTGCCGCGTCCTTGAGCGAGTCGTAGAGCGCGCGCTGCTTCCACCTCGGAGCACCGGCGCCCGAGAGCTCACCCGGATCGCCGGGGTCGCCGAACAGCCGCTCGCACGACGGGTTCGTCCACCGCTTGCCCCAAGTCGCGGCCCGAAGGCAGCCGGGTTCGTGATCGACGCAGAAGCGCAGGTAGTCGCTCCTCCAAGGAAGGGAAGCCGTCCAGAGTCAGGTCGCAGCGTCGCTTCGCGATAGCGGTTGAAGTGAAGTTCCTCGTCGAGCTCCACGAGCAGGTCGCCATCGAAGGCGAGATCCCAGGAGCCCGGCCGAAGGGTCGGCTCTGCCTGAACCCCGCCCAGCCGCTCGTACAGAGCGAGGATCTCCGGGGCCAGTGTTCGGAGGTCTGAGAGCCGTGGAGCGGGCGGAGCCAAGGTCGGCTGCAGCCCAGCTTGTCCGAGCAACGCCCGCAGGCTCCCCGCCCGTGCCCCGGTCTTGACCATGCGCCAGTCTCGCGTCCGCCTGGCGGTCGAG
>JBIQID010000042.1:0-20941 GCA_044508215.1 Actinomycetota bacterium
AGCAACACCCCGCTCTGCCGATGGCGGCGGACGCCAACGGCTCCTTCCCCGACGAGGCCGCGGTGCCCGGGTGGCTGGACGACCTCGCGCTCGTCTACCTCGAGCAGCCGTTCCCTGCCGCCGACCTGACGTCGCACGCTGCGTTCCGGGCACGGTCCCGCACGCCCGTGGCGCTCGACGAGTCCCTCCGCGACGTGGCCGCGGTCAGGCGGTCGATCGAGGCCGGCGCCGTCGACGTCCTGTCGGTCAAGCCCGCGCGCCTCGGGGGAGCGCAGGCGGCCATCGAGGTGCTCGGGCTCGCCGTGGCGTCCGGCACGGCAGCGTTCGTCGGCGGGATGCTCGAGGCGGGGGTGGGCCGGGCGACGGCGGCTGCGGTGGCGACGCACCCCGGGGCCACGCTTCCCACCGATCTGGGCCCGAGCGCCCGCTACTTCGATCGGGACGTCGTGGACGCCATCGAGGCGGGGGACGGGGGTCTCGAGGTCCCCGACGGGCCGGGCATCGGCCGGGAGCCAGATCCTGACGTGCTCGAGGGCAGCACCGTGGACCGGGTGGAGGTGTTCGCGGCGAGCTGACCCGGGTGGGTGGCGTGGTGGTGGCCGCCGTCAGGGCTGTGTGATGTCGATCGGCGCGCCGGGCAGGCCGCCGTTGCGATGCGTGGCGACCACGTCGGGCAGGAACTCGCGCAGCCGCGGGGGCACGGTCGGCTCGTCGCTCGCCAACAGCTCGTCGAGCGGCCACCAGCGGTGCCCCTCGAACGCCATCGCCTCGAACGCCTCGAGCTGGGTGGGCTGGTCGACGAGCCCGTCGCTCACGGCGGTGAGGATCTGCTCCTGCTGGTCGAAGTGCCAGCCGGCGAAGGTGAACCGGGCGTGGTGCGTCCACACGCAGTCGCCGATCGTCGCATCGCTGATCCCCACCTCCTCCCGGAGCTCGCGGAGGCAGGTGTCGGCCGGCGTCTCACCGGGATCGATGCCGCCCCCGGGGATCTCCCACCAGGGCGGCTTGGACGGATCGGCCGGGTCGTGCGAACGGATCAGCAGCAGCCGGTCGAGGGGGTCGAAGCAGAGCACGCGGGCGGCGACCCGATGGAGCACGAAGGCCACGGCCCGCACCATATCGACGGCCGGCGGTCCGGCAGTGTGACATCGACTGCTGGTGGCCGGAGGGCCTTGCGGGCATCGCCGGTCCGCGGGAGAGTGGGCATCGGGAGGAGGAGCTTCAACACGTGACCGTGACCGCCCGCGCGCCACGAAATCGGATGCTCGACGTGCTGCGAGCCGCGGCGACGCTGCGGGTCGTGCTCTACCACGCTTCGGGAGACGTCCGTTGGAGCTGGGTCGCGGCGATGCCGGCGATGTTCTTCGTGGGCGGCGCGCTCTACGGCGCGTCGCTCGACCGACGCCCCTGGCAGGAGCTGCTGCCGCACCGCCTCCGACGGATCGTGGTGCCGATGTGGGCCTGGTCGCTCGTCGTGTTCGCCGTGTACTCGCTGGTGGGGGCGTGGTCGAGGGTGCCGCTGTGGGGCGTGATCGGGTTCGTCCTCCCGATCTCCCCGCCCGTCGGACCCGGTGACGCGTCCGACTCCCTCTACTGGACGTGGATGGCCCTCTGGTACCTGAACGCGTACATCGTGTTCATGCTGGCGGGCATCCCGCTCCGCAAGGCGCTGCGGCGGTACCCGCGGGCGACGATGGCGGTGCTGGTGGTGCCGATCCTGCTCTCCGGGGTGCTCGGGCCGAACGCGCTCGGGGGCGTTGCGTCCAACCTCATCTTCTGGCTCCTCGGCTACTGGTACCACGACAACCGCGACCGGATGCCGGCCCCCTCGATCACCGGCGGCGTGGCGGCGGGAGCGGCGGTGGTCTCCGTTGCCTACGGCGCGGCCGTCACCGGGTTCGGCGTCGTGGTGACGTCCGACCCCTTCCTCAACGCGGCCGTCGGGATCGCGTGGGTGGCCGGCTGCCTCGCCCTCCGGGAGCCGATCGAGGCGCTCGCAAGGGTGAAGGCGGTGGACCTGGTCGTCACATGGGTGCAGCGTCGGGCTCTCACGATCTACCTGTGGCACGCCCTCGCGGTGGGCATCGTCGCCGAGTGGGCGGTCACCAGCACGGTGCTCGACGGGAAGGCGGCACGTGTCGCCGCGGTCTTCGCGCTCACGTTCGTCGTGGTGCTCGCCACCGGCTGGATCGAGGACCTGGCGGCCTCGCGTCCGGCGCGCGTCTGGCCGTTGCAGCGCCGGGTCGTCGACCTCCGCGATCGCGAGCGGTCGGTGGGCCGAGCAGACCAGCCGATGCTCAGGTAGCTTCGGCACACCAGCGGCGACAGGGGCGCGGGAGGAGCGGGAATGCGACGACGAGCGACGTTGGCGGCCGCCGTGGGCGTGCTGGCCCTCCTCGCAGGAGCCTGCGCACCCCCGGCGGGGCCGCCCTCGGCCTCGGTCACGGTCGACCCCTGCGCCACCGATGCGGCGATCGCCTGCGACGCGGCGTTCGGGCACATCGCGACGCGAGCATCAGGTGCGTCGAGGGGCAGGCTGGTGCTCTTCTTCAACGGCACCGGCGCCCAACCGCTCGCCTACACCAAGCTGCTGGGCGCGCTCTCGGCGAACGGCTACCACACGATCGGGCTCCGCTACGTCAGCTCGGTGGGCACCGCGTCGGCGTGCCCCGACGCGGGCGCGGGATCCCAGCCCGACTGCCACCGCTCCTTCCGGGCGGAGACGGTCTTCGGCGCCGGCGTGCCAGATCCCAGCGGATGGGCAACTGACTCGCCTGCCGTCTCCGTGTCCGCCGCCAACTCGGTGGTGAACCGGGCGATCCGGGTGGTCGAGCACCTTCGGACCACCCAGCCGCAGGGCGGGTGGGGCACCTTCCAGCAGAGGGACCAGGACGGCTGCACCCCGCACCCCGAGTACGGAGGGTGCGACCTCGACTGGTCCCGCGTGGTGCTGATGGGGCACTCGCTCGGCGCCGGGGTGGCGCTGTACGCCTCCAAGCTGCACGCCGCAGCGGGCGTCGGGCTCCTCTCCGGGCCCTTCGACCACTACGGGAGCGGCTCGAGCCTGGTCGTGGCCCCGTGGATCGCCGAGGGCGGGTTCGCGACCAGCGCCGCAGCGATGCGGGGGCTGAGCCACACCGCCGAACCGAACCACGCCTCGCAGTCCACCGTCTGGAGCGTGCTCGGGATGACCGGTCCGGCGGTGTCGATCGACAGCGGGACCCCGCCGTGGGGCCATGCGCAGCAGCTCACCACCTCGGTCGCCGCGGCCTGCCTCCTGGACCCGGCGAAGGAGCACAACTCCACGGCTCAGAACCTGTGCACGCCGGGTGACCCGCCGGCGCTGCGGGGCGCCTGGGTGCACCTCGCCGGGGGTTGATCCGGCGCGACCCGCGGAGACCCGCGCGGATGGCGCAGACTGCCGCGGTGGCGTTCGAACAGCGGCGGGGCACGAGCGGCGACCTGCACGCGATCGACCCCGAGGAGCTGCTCGGGGGCCGTCGGTCCGCGGTGGTGCTGATGACACCCACCGATCGGGCGCTCGTGCTGGGGTCCTCGCAGCCGGACTCGCTCGTGGACCGCGAGGCAGCGACGGCGGCTGGCTTCGCTGTCGCCCGTCGTCGCTCGGGTGGCGGGATCGTCGTCACCGGGGCCGACGATGCGGTCTGGATCGACGTGGTCCTCGCTCCGTCCCACCCCCGTTCGCACGCGGACGTGGACAAGGCGGCCGCGGAGATCGGCGGGGTGTGGCGTGACGCCCTGGTCTCCCTGAGCGGGGGGCTGACCGCAGATCAGGCCGGGCTGGAGGTGCACGAGGGGCCGTCCGTGCACCGGGAGGCCGGACGCATCCTCTGCTTCGGTGGCCTCGGGCCGGGTGAGGTGACCCTCCAGGGCGCCAAGCTCGTGGGGATCTCCCAACGACGCGCACGCTGGGGTGCCCGGTTCCAGTGCCAGGTCCAGGTCCGGTGGGAGCCGGGGGCGTGGTTGCACCTGGTGCACGCCGGCCCGGAGGCACCCGAGGAGCTCCTGCCCCTCATGGTGGCGACCATCACGCCGCCGGCTGCCGGTGCCGATGCGCTGCCCGGAGCGCTCGCCTCGGCGGTGGCGAAGGCCCTCGACGGCTGACGTCAACTTCGGTCACCCCACCTGCCGACATCGGCCAGCTCTGACGGCGCCGGCGGCCGGGGGGACCGTCAGGACGACCAGGCCCCGAGTCCAGCCGAGTGGGGCGGGTGGGGCGCTGGCCCACTCGACACCGCGGCACCGGGACGAACCGCCGTTCGGTCGTGGCAGCTCCACGACGCGCAACGCTCCACGTGGCGGCATCCCCACCGGCCGTCTCGGGAAATTTCGCTCATGTAGTTCCTGTCACAGGGCGCGCCGCAGGTTTATGGTGGGGCGCTGTGGGTGCTCGTGGGACAGAAGGGCGCGAAGTGGGAGGGGGCCGGACGGCCCGCCCGGCGCGCCCGCGACCCGGAGGTCCACGGCGATGACCGCAGTGCGACGGCTCCCGCGCCTGGTCGGACGGACGCAGGCGAAGCTCGACGACAAGGGCCGGATCGTTCTGCCGGCCGCCCACCGCGAGCGGTTCGCGGAGGACTCCGTCCTCGTCGTCCGCGGCGACCACCTGGGCCTGTACGAGGGGTCGGCCTGGGACGACTTCTGCGCCGAGCTCCAGGAGCGTCGCCGGCAGGGGACCATCGACCGGGCGACGATCACCCTCATCACCCAGCGGGCGACCGAGGTGAAGCCGGACAACGCCGGCCGGATCACGATCCCGCAGTACATGCGCGACGCGGTGGGCCTCGTCCTCCGGGAGGACGTCGAGATCGCCGGCAACCTCGAGTACCTCGGCCTCTACTCGACCGGGGGCGCGCAGGATCCGAACCCGGCAGAGGAGCAGCGCGTCAACGAGCTGCTGAACAGCTTGTGATGGAGACATGGACCCCGACTCCGAGCCGAACGCCGACCCACGGCCATTCCACCACGTCCCCGTCATGTTGGACAGGGTCGTCGAGCTCCTCCGTCCCGTGCCCCCCGGCGTCGTCGTCGACGCCACGCTCGGCGGCGCAGGTCACGCCCGGGCCCTCCTCGACGCCCTGCCCCACGTCCGCATCCTCGGGATCGACCAGGACGAGGAGGCCGTCGCCGCAGCGCAGGCGGCCCTCGCCCCCTACGGCGACCGCGCCGTCGTGCGCCACCTGCGCTTCGACCAGCTGGACGAGGCGATCGCCGGCATCGCCGACGACGGCATCAGCGGGGCGCTCTTCGACCTGGGTGTCAGCTCGCATCAACTCGACGAAGGGAGGCGGGGCATGAGCTTCCGCAAGGACGCACCGCTGGACATGCGGATGGACCGACGACGCCGCCGGACCGCTGCGGACGTCGTCAACGACTACTCCGCGGAACGCCTGGCCGAGACGCTGGACCGCTACGGCGACGAGCGCTACGCGCGCCGCATCGCCGCGGCGATCGTCGCAGCCCGGCCGATCAGCACCACGGGCGAGCTGGCCGAGGTGGTCGCCGGCGCGATCCCCGCGCCCGCACGCCGGACCTCGAAGGGCCATCCCGCCCGTCGCACCTTCCAGGCGCTCCGCATCGAGGTCAACGAGGAGCTGTCGATCCTCGCCGACTCGCTCGACCGGGCGATCTCGCTCCTGCTGCCCGGCGGGCGGTGCGTGGCGATGTCGTACCACTCGGGGGAGGACCGGATCGTCAAGGACCGCTTCCGTGTCGCAGCCACCGGCGGGTGCACCTGCCCGCCGAAGCTGCCGTGCGTGTGCGGCGCAGAGCCCACGGTCCGCCTGCTGAAGCGTGGCGCCGAGCGCCCCGACTCGGTGGAGATCACCGCGAACCCCCGCGCCGAGAGCGTCCGTGTCCGCGCCGTCGAGCGCCTCGGCCCCGAGACGAAGGCGTCGTGAGCCCGATCACCGCGATCCAGAACGTCGGGGCGGCCGTGCCCGCGGCGCTCAGCCACGTGGGCTCTGCGGTCCCCGCGGCGATCCGCCGCGCCCGGCTCCGCCCGGTCGAGGCGCCGGCGCCGAGCCGGTTCCGCCGGGTCAAGGTGGCGCTCGGGGTCGTGTGCGTCTTCTCGATCCTCTTCGGAGCGGTGATCCTCCGCACCGAGCTGATCGAACGGCAGCGCCGCCTCGACCGCCTCCAGGCAGAGATCGTCCAGGCGAAGGAGCGGCAGTACTCGCTCCGGCGCCAGGAGACGCTCCTCCGCTCGCCGCAGGACGTGGCAGCGATCGCCACGCAGGAGCTGGGCATGGTCCCGCCGGCCCGCGCCGTGCTCGTGACCCCCGACCCGGTGCACATCGGCGCGCCCGGCGCCGCTCCGTCCCGGGCCCGGACCGAGGGAGAGGCACCCACCACGCCATGACCGCCGCTCCTCCGCCACGCAACCGTCGCCGCACCCCGCCGTCCGGGCAGCCGCCCGCCGGTCGCGGGCGGGCACGGGGCCCCGTGGTGGACGGCACGCGCTCGCGCAGCGGTGGCCGGCCCGTCCAGGACGGTCGCCGCCGGACGGCAGGGGAGCCGACGCGGCGGCAGGTGCCGGGAGACCGCCGAGACGGCCGGCGGCGTGAGCCGACCGAGCAGTCCGTCCCCGAGCTGGTGGTCGTGCTCCTCTCCAAGGCGATCGTGGGCCTCGCCCGCCTCCTCGTCGCACTCGTGGTCCTCCTCGCCCGTGCGGTCGCACCGGTCGTCAGAGCGGTCCGAGCCCGCCTCCAGGCGCGGCGTCTGGTCAGGGAGCAGATCGCGGCCTCGCCCGATCGCCGGGCCGGCGGGCTCTGCACCGCCGTGGGCAGCGTCAGCGCGCTGCTCGCCCTGGCGCTCGTCTGGCTCCAGGTGGTGAACCCCGAGCGCTACGTGGAGAAGGGCAACGGCCAGCGGACGGTGCGCCACGAGCTCATCGGGCTGCGTGGCTCGATCATGGACCGCAACGGGGACGCCTTCTCGATGTCGCTGCCGGCGAAGGCGGTCGTGGCCGACCCCCACCACGTGGTCGACCCCGCTGCCCAGGCCCGGGTCCTCGCTCCGCTCGTGGGACGCGACGTGGCGACCGTCGAGGACCTCCTCCGCCGACCCGACACCGGGTTCGTGTACGTGCGGCGCCAGCTGGAGCCCGAGCTCGCCAGCCGCATCGACGCCATGCGGCTCGCCGGCATCACGATCATCGACGAGTCACGCCGGTTCACCACGGGCGGCGACCTCGCGCAGTCGGTGGTGGGGCGCATGGACGCCGTCGGCGAGCAGCCGAGCTTCGGGTTGGAGATGAGCCTCGACGAGCGGCTGAAGGGCACCAACGGGGAGCGCCGGTTCGAGCGCGGCAGCGACGGCGGCACGATCGTCGGCACCGAGCGCATCGATCGGCGGCCCACCGACGGGTCGGACGTGGTCCTCACCTTGGACCGCAACCTGCAGTTCCTCGCCGAGCAGGTGCTGGGGGAGCAGCTCGTGAAGCTGCAGGCCGAGTACGGCACCGTCATCATCGGCATCCCCCGCACCGGCGAGATCCTGGCCATGGCCAACATGGTCACCACGAAGGACGGTGGCTACCGGTCGGCCCGGCTGAACACCGCGGTCCGCACCTACGAGCCCGGCTCGGTGATGAAGGTGGTCACCGCTGCGGCCGCCTTCGAGCAGGAGGTCGTCCAGCCCGACGAGCAGCTCGTGGTGGAGCCGCTCATCGAGGTGGGCGGCGAGAAGATCCACGACTCGCACCGCCACCCGACCCAGCTGATGACGGTCAACCAGATCTTCGCCGAGTCGTCGAACGTCGGCACGATCAAGATCGCCCAGCGCCTCGGCCAGGAGCGCATCCTCGAGTACCACGATCGCTTCAAGTTCGGCCAGATGACGCACCTGGGCCTGCAGAAGGAGCAGGCGGGCGAGTACCGCCGGGAGTGGAGCGGGTCCGACATCGGCTCGATCCCGATCGGCCAGTCGATCACCGCCACGCCGCTCCAGGTGTGGAACCTCTACAACATGGTCGCCAACCGCGGGGTCTACGTGCACCCGAAGCTGGTCAGCCACTGGACGTCGCCCACCGGTGAGCGGACCGAGGCCGAGGTGCCGCCGTCCGAGCGGGTCCTGTCCGAGGACGCGGCGGTGAAGGTGACCAAGGCCCTGCAGGACGTGGTCGAGGAGGGCACCGGCCGCGAGTGGAAGATCCCCGGCTTCGCGATCGCCGCCAAGACGGGTACGTCGTACCAGGTGTGGGGCGACGGCTACGGCTACCGGAACGCCCAGGGCCAGCGGCTCTACGCGGCCACGTTCTCAGGGTTCTTCCCGGCGTCGAACCCGCAGCTGTCGATCACCGTGATGATCCACGACCCGAAGACCGAGCACTACGGCTCCACCGCCGCAGGTCCGGTGTTCGACCGCCTCGCCAAGGAGTCGATGCGCCGCTACGGGATCGCCGGCGACGCGCCGATCGACGACGAGGGGCCGCTGAAGGCCCGCCCGGCGCCGGCTCCCACCACGACGACGACCACCACCACCTCGACCACGACGACGACCGTGGTCCCGGGCGGCGAGCCGGTCGCCCCGGTGGGACCGGAGACGACCGTGCCGACCGGTCCCACGGGACCGCTCACCGACGACGACATCTTCCGACCCGACGGCGTGCCGCCCGATGCGCTCGCTGCCCGTGTCGACACCGCTGCCGGTCCACGGGACGGTCGCCCGAACAGGAGGCGCCGTGAGTGACCTCCCGCGCCGGCTCTCCGACCTGCTCGCAGCCCTCGACCAGTACGACCTGGTCGACCCCGCCGGCGTCGCCCCTGCCACGCTGATCGACGACGTCACCCACGACTCCCGCGCGGTGCGCGACGGGGTCCTCTTCTGCGCCGTCCCGGGAACCCTCCGCAACGGGGCCGACTTCGTCCCAGAAGCGCTCACCGCCGGTGCCTCGGCCCTGCTCGTGGAGCAGCCGCTCGAACTGGGGGAGGGCTGGGCCGCCGTCCCGCAGGTGGTCGTCGGATCGGTGCGCTCGGCCATGGCCGCGCTCGCGTCCGAACTGTGGGGCGACCCGTCCAGCTCGGTCTCCCTCGTGGGGGTCACCGGCACGAACGGCAAGACGACCGTGGTCTCGATCGTCGATCAGCTCGTGACCCACGCGGGTCAGCGCTCGATGGCGGTCGGCACCCTCACGGGGGAGCGCACGACGCCCGAGTCCACCGACCTGGCGCGGCTGCTCGCGAGGGCCGGTGACGACGGGGTGGAGGTGGTCGCGCTCGAGGTCTCGTCCCACGCACTGGCACTGGAGCGCGTCGCGGCGCTCCGCTTCGAGGTCGCGGCGTTCACCAACCTGGGCAACGACCACCTGGACTTCCACGGGACCCGCGAGCGCTACTTCGAGGCCAAGTCGAGGTTGTTCCAGCCGGGTCGCTCCCGCGTGGCGGTGCTGAACGTCGACGACGTCCACGGACGCCTCCTCCGCGACACCCTCGTGGGAGAGCACGACCCCGTGGTCGTCGAGGTGTCCGCCGAGCGCGCCGAGCCGGTGCTCGAGGCGACCGCCAGCCGCTTCACGTGGCGAGGGCACCGGGTGGAGCTGCCGCTGGCCGGCCGGTTCAACGTCACGAACGCGCTGATCGCCGCGGAGTGCGTGGCTGCGCTGGGGGTGCCCGAGGAGGTCATCGTGGCCGGGCTCGCCGGCGTGGTGCCGCCGCCCGGTCGCTTCGAGCGCGTGGACGCCGGCCAGCCGTTCACGGTGGTGGTGGACTACGCGCACACCCCCGACGCCCTCGAGCGCGTCCTCGAGGCCGGCCGGGAGCTGTGCGACGGGCAGCTCGTGGTGGTGCTCGGAGCGGGCGGTGACCGGGACGAGCAGAAGCGGCCGGCCATGGGTGCCGCCGCGTGCGCTGGAGCCGACGTGGTGATCGTCACATCGGATAACCCGAGATCCGAGGATCCATCGACCATCATGGCGGCCGTGGCTGAGGGCTGTGTCGGCGTCACGCCGATCATGGAGACCGACCGACGCGCCGCCATCAGCGTCGCGCTGGCCGACCGGTCACCCGGCGACGTCGTGGTGATCGCCGGAAAGGGCCACGAGACCACGCAGACGATCGGGACCAGCGTGCTGCCGTTCGACGACCGCGAGGTCGCCCGCGAGGAGCTGGCGGCGCTGGGGTGGCAGGCGTGATCCGGATCTTCTCGGCGGCAGGCCTCGCCCTCCTCTTCTCGATCGTCGGCACCCGCATCCTCATCTGGTGGCTCACCCGGTTGAAGATCGGGCAGCCGATCCACGAGGACGTCCCGGCGGGCCACACGACGAAGGCCGGCACGCCGACGATGGGTGGGGCCGCGATCGTCCTCGCTGCGGTCGCCAGCTACCTCCTCTCCGCCCTGTTCCGCAGCACCTACTCCGTCCGCGGCCTCCTCGTGATGGGAGCGATCGCGGGCGCCGGGCTCGTCGGCTTCCTCGACGACTGGATCAAGGTGCGCAACGAACGGAACCTGGGCCTCGGAAAGGGCGCCAAGCTCACCGGCCTGCTGCTCGTGGCCCTCACGTTCTCCGTGCTCACGATGACCGAGACCGGGCAGCACACGAAGCTGAGCTTCACCCGTTGGGACTCGATCGGCTGGGACCTCGGTCGGGCCGGCTGGGTGGTCGTGGCGGTGCTCCTGATCCTCGCCTCGTCGAACGCGGTCAACCTCACCGACGGCCTCGACGGCCTCGCAGCGGGGTCGTCGATCTTCGCGTTCAGCGCGTTCGTGGTGATCGGCTTCTGGTCGTTCCGGAACCCCGGCACCTACGACCTCGGCCTCGGGTTCGAGCTGCCGGTGATCGCCGCGGCGATGGTCGGGGGCTGCGCAGGCTTCCTGTGGTGGAACGCGGCCCCTGCCCGGATCTTCATGGGCGACACCGGGTCGCTGGCCATCGGCACGGGCCTCGCCTGCCTGGCGCTGACCACCAACACGATGCTGCTCCTTCCGATCGTCGGTGCACTGTTCGTGGCCGAGACGATGTCGGTGATCGTCCAGGTCGTCAGCTTCCGCCTCCGTGGGAAGCGGGTCTTCAAGATGGCGCCGATCCACCACCACTTCGAACTGGCGGGCTGGCCCGAGACCACGATCATCATCCGCTTCTGGATGATCTCGGCCACCTGCACCGCGGCCGGGATCGGCCTCTACTACTGGGACTACCTGCGGGTCGGGGGCCCGGCGCTGCGATGACCCCGCTCGGCGAAGGACCCGTCCTGGTCCACGGGCTCGGCGTGACCAACCGGGCGGCGGCGCGGGCCCTGGTGCGACGCGGCCTCCCTGTGGTCCTCTCCGACGACGGCAGCGACCCTGCGGCCGCCGACAGCGCCGCAGCCGAGCTGGGCCTCCGCTGCGAGCATCCCGCTCCCGACGATCTGCAGCGCCTGGTGGAGCGAGCCGCGCACGTCCTGCCCACCCCGGGCCTGCCCGAGTCGCACCCACTCTTCGACGCCGTGCGGGCGGCGGGCCGCTCGGTGATCAGCGAGCTGGACCTCGCAGCGGCGTGGGACGACCGACCGACCCTCGCGATCACCGGCACGAACGGGAAGACGACCGTGACGCTCCTCAGCCGCGACGTGCTCGTGGCGTCCGGCGTGGCGGCCGTCGAGGCCGGCAACACCGAGGTGCCGCTCGTGGAGGCGATCGACGACCCCGACGTGGAGGTGTTCGTGGTCGAGGCCTCGTCGTTCCGGCTGGCGCACTCCCTCCGCTACGCGCCGCGGGTGGGCACCTGGCTCAACTTCGCCCCGGACCACCTCGACGTGCACCTCGGCCTCGACACCTACGAGGCGGCGAAGGCGGCGATCTGGTCCCGCCAGGGGGAGGGTGACGTCGCCGTGGGCAACGCCGACGACCCCGCCGTGGCGAACCGGCTCGACGCCGTGGAGGGCCCGAGGAAGGTGACGTTCGGCCTGTCCTCCGCCGACTACCGGGTCGACCCGTCCGGCATGCGCCTCCTCCGGGCCGACGGATCGGTCGTCGTCGACGTCGCCGACCTTCCCCGATCGCTGCCCCACGACCTGTCGAACGCCCTCGCCGCCGTGGCGTCCACCGAGCCGCTCGGGGCGAACGCCGAGGGCGCCGCACGGGCGCTGGTCCAGTTCCGGGGCCTCCGCCACCGGGTCGAGCTGGTGGGCGAGCGCGACGGCATCCGGTGGGTCGACGACTCGAAGGCCACCGCTCCGCACGCCACGGCCGCCGCGGCGTCCGGCTTCCCCTCGGTGGTGCTCATCGCGGGTGGGCGCAACAAGGGCCTCGACCTCCGGTCCCTCGGCGAGATCGGCACCGTCCGCGCGGTGGTGGGCATCGGCGAGTCGGCCGAGGAGGTGGTGGGAGCGTTCGGCGACCGTCCCTCCGTCGTCGCCGACTCGATGGACGCAGCGGTGGAGGCGGCGGCTCGCCTCGCCCGCAGCGGTGACACGGTCCTGCTCAGCCCGGGCTGCGCATCGTTCGACTGGTACGCCGGCTACGACGAGCGTGGCGACGACTTCGCCCGCGCGGTGCGGGGCCTGGTCCTCGAGGGGAGAGCTGGACGATGAGCACCCTGGTCGACGCCCGCCGCCGGCACCCGACGGGCCGGGTCATCGGCATCCAGCCGTCACCCGCGCCCCGCCGGCGTGAGCGGACCGCCAAGCGGACCATGCGGCTCCGGCGTCCGCGCATGCCGTTCGCGGTCGTCACCGACCGCACGCACACGCCGCCGTTGTTCTGGACGATCCTCGGCTGCGTCGCGGCGCTCAGCGCGATCGGCCTCGTCTTCGTCCTGTCGGCGTCGTCGTGGAAGGCGAACCGGGAGTTCGACTCGTCGTGGCACTGGTTCAGCCGCCAGAGCATGTCGCTGAGCCTGGGCGCGGTGGCCCTCGCGTTCGGTGTGGTCGTGCCCTACCGGTTCTGGGTCCGCCACGCCCGCATCTGGCTGTGGGGAGCGATCGGGCTGCTCGTGCTGGTGCTGATCCCGAGCGGGCTCAGCCACGCCCGCAACGGGTCGCGCCGCTGGCTGGGCCCCGAGGCCCTGGCGTTCCAGCCGTCGGAGGTGGCCAAGCTCGCGATGGTGCTGTGGCTCGCCTGGCTGCTCTCGAACCGGGCCGATCGCATCCGTGAGAGCAGCTACACGATCCTCCCGGCGCTGACGGTGCTCGGCGTGGTGTCCGGCCTGGTCGTGTTCGAGCCCGACCTGGGCACCACCGTGCTGATCTGCGCGGTGAGCTTCATCGTGCTGGCCGTGGCCGGCGTGCGCCTCGACTCGCTCGCCGGCATGGTCGCCCCCTTCGCCACCATCGCGGTGTTCCTCTCCTTCCAGGGCTACCGCGGCAAGCGGATGATGGCGTTCCTCGATCCGTGGGAGGAGGCGACCCGGGCCGGGTGGCAGACCCTCCAGTCCCGCGTGGGCATCGCCTCGGGCGGCCTCTTCGGGGTGGGCATCGGGAACGGGCGCTCGAAGTGGGGCTTCCTGCCCGAGGCCCACACGGACTTCATCTACTCGGTGATCGGCGAGGAGGTCGGGCTGCTGGGCTGCCTGGTGGTCCTCGCGCTCTTCGTCCTGTTGGTGATCGCCGGCGTCCACGCCGGACGCCGAGCCCGCGACCGTGCCGGGACCATGGTCGCGGTCGGCATCTCCTCGTGGATCGGCCTGCAGGCCCTCTTCAACATCGGCGTCGCCGTCGGCGTCCTCCCCAACAAGGGCATCACCCTGCCGTTCGTCAGCTACGGCGGCTCGTCGCTGATCGTGACGATGTTCGCCGTGGGCATCCTCCTGAACGTCGCCCGGCACCCGGCCACGGTCCCGCCGGCCGTCCCTCGCCGCAGATGAACCGCCGCCGCGGCGTCGTCATCGCCGGAGGCGGCACGGCAGGCCACGTCCTCCCGGGCCTCTCGATCGCCCGTGCGCTCGTCGCCCGCGGGCGCGCGCCGGAGGAGATCCGCTTCGTCGGGTCCCGGCGCGGGCAGGAGGCGACGCTCGTCCCGGCAGCCGGCTTCGACGTCCTGCTGCTCCCGGGCCGGGGCATCCAGCGGCGGCTCGGCCTCGCGCCGGTGCTCGCCGCGCTCGGGATCGCCGCGGCCGTCGTGATGGCGGTGTCCGACCTCCTGCGCCGGCGCCCGGCCGTGGTCGTCACCCTCGGCGGGTATGCGAGCGTGCCCGCCGCCGTGGCGGCCGCCCTGCTGCGCGTGCCGATCGTGATCACCGAGCAGAACGCCCGGGCCGGCGCGGCCAACCGCTTGGTGGGGCGCGTCGCCCGTGCCGCGGCCGTCGCGTTCGACGACGTCGACCTCCCCCGAACCCACCTCTGCGGGATCCCGGTGCGCGAGGAGGTGCTCGCCGTGGCGGCCGACCCGCAGCCCGAGGCCGCCCGCGCCGAGCTGGGGCTCCCGCAGGACCGGCTGGTCGTGGCCGTCTTCTCCGGTTCGCTCGGCTCGCGCACCGTCAACGAGGCGGTGGCAGGTCTGGCCGAGCGGTGGAAGGACCGCACGGATGTGGCGATCCACCACGTGGTGGGCCGGAGAGACGCCCCGCTGCACCTGGGCCACGACATGGACGGCCCCGGCCTCGTGTACCGGGTGGTCGAGTACGAGGATCGGATGCCCCAGCTGCTCGCCGCCGCGGACGTGGCCGTGTGCCGCGCCGGCGGGTCGACCGTCGCCGAGCTGGGCGTGGTGGGCGTTCCTGCGATCCTCGTCCCGCTGCCGATCGCCACCGGCGACCACCAGCGCCACAACGCCAGGCACCTCGTCGAGGCGGGCGCCGGTGTGATGGTGCTGGACCGGGACCTCACCGTCGACCGCCTCCACGCGGAGCTCGGTCCGCTGGTCCGCGACGGTGCCCGGCTCGCCCGCATGGCCGAGGCGGCCCGCGGCACCGGGCACCCCGACGCCGCCCAGTGCATCGCGGCGCTGGTGGAAGAGGTCGCAGGAGGGCGGAGCGGGTGAGCGTCGACCTGGCCGGAGCGCCGCTGCGGATCGTCGTGGTCGGGATCGGCGGCGCCGGCATGGGCGCCATCGCCGAGGTGCTGCTCGGGATGGGCCACCGCGTCGCGGGGACGGACCAGCGGCCGTCCGCGATGACCGACCGCCTGACGTCGCTGGGCGCCGACGTGGTGATCGGCCACGACGCGTCCGTGGTGGACGGGGCCGACCTGGTGACCGCCTCCACAGCGGTCGGCGCGGACGTGCCCGAGCTGGTCGCCGCTCGGCAGGCGGGCATCCCGGTCCTCCGCCGGGCGGAGGTGCTGGCGGCCATCTGCGCGTGCCGTCCGACGATCGCGATCGGCGGCACGCACGGGAAGACGACGACCACGTCGATGCTCGCCGTCGCCCTGCGTGGGGCAGGCCAGGATCCCTCGTTCGTGATCGGCGGCGAGGTGACCCAGCTGGGCACCGGCGCCCACTGGGGCCAGGGCGAGTGGTTCGTGGTCGAGGCCGACGAGAGCGACGGCACCTTCGTGGAGCTGCCCCGCGTCGCTGCGGTCGTCACGAACGTGGAGGCGGACCACCTCGAGCACCACGGTGGCTTCGACCGCCTGGTGGACGCCTTCGTCGAGTTCGTCGCCGGGACGGACGGGCCCGCCGTGGTGTGCGCCGACGAACCGAACGCCTCCGAGGTCGCCCGCAGGGCTCTGGCGGCGCGGCCGGACGCCCGGATCAGGACGTACGGGACCTCGGAGGACGCCGACTACCGGCTCGTGGAGGTCCGGGCGGGGGAGCGGGCCGGGTCCACCGTTCGCTGTCCCGACGGCGACACCGTCGAGGTCCACCTGGCCGTGCCCGGACTGCACAACGCGCTGAACGCCACCGCAGCGTTCGCCGTGGCGGTCGAGCTGGGCCTCGACCGGACCGCGGTCGCCGAGGGGCTCGCCGGCTACGGCGGCGTGCGGCGGCGCTTCGAGCGCCGGGGCGAGGCCTGCGACGTGCTCTTCGTGGACGACTACGCCCACCATCCCACCGAGGTGGAGGCAGCGGTCGGGACGGCTGCCGGCCTCGGCCGCGAGCGCGTGGTCGCGATCTTCCAACCGCACCGCTACAGCCGCACCGAGGCCCTGTGGGAGCAGTTCGGCAGCTCGTTCGGCCCGGTCGACCGGCTGGTGGTCACCGACGTCTACCCGTCGGGAGAGGCCCCGCGGCCGGGGGTCAGCGGCCTCCTGGTGGTGCAGGCGGTCCTCGACGCGCGCCCGTGGGCGGACGTGGCGTACCTCCCGACACTCGACGACGTGGTCGCCCACGTTCCGGGGATGCTGCGGCCCGGCGACGTGTGCCTCACCCTGGGTGCCGGCGACGTGACCGTGCTCCCGGACCGCCTCGAGGCGGCGCTCGCGGCCCGCGGCTGCAGCGAGGGTGGCACCGGTGGCTGACGACCGCTGGAGCGCTCTGGCCACGGCGATCGATGAGGCGCTCGACGACCGCTCGACCGTGGAGCTGGGCGCCGGCACAGCGGCCCACACCACCTACCGGGTGGGCGGCCCCGCCGCGCTCGCCGTGGTGCCTGCCGACGAAGCGGCCCTGGCCGCACTGGGTGAGGTCCTGCGACGGGACGTGGCGGAGCGCGGACCGATCGACCTCCTGGTGGTGGGGAAGGGCAGCAACCTCCTCGTGGCAGACGACGGGTTCGACGGCGTCCTCGTCCGGCTGGGCGACGGCTTCACGTGGATCGAGGTCGACGCCGGACACGCCACCGTCTCGGCCGGGGCCGCTGCCTCGCTGCCGGTGGTCGCACGCCGCACGGCTGCAGCGGGCCTGACCGGCTTCGAGTGGGCCGTCGGGGTGCCCGGCTCGGTGGGCGGCGCAGTGCGGATGAACGCCGGTGGCCACGGCTCGGACGTCGCCGCCAGCCTGCGGGCCATCCGCGTGGTGGACCTCGCAGCCGGTCAGACTCCGGAGATGGCCGCCGCCGACCTCGGGCTGCAGTACCGGCACAGCGGGCTCCCCGCCACGTCCGTGGTCGTGGCCGCGACCTTCGACCTGGTCCAGGGCGACTCCGACGCCGCCGAGGCGGAGGTCTCCTCGATCGTCACGTGGCGACGTGAGAACCAGCCGGGCGGCGCCAACGCCGGCTCGGTGTTCACGAACCCGCCGGGTGACTCGGCCGGCAGGCTCATCGACGCCGCGGGCGGCAAGGGGCTGTCCGTCGGCACCGCTGCGGTGTCCGAGAAGCACGCGAACTTCATCCAGGCGTCCCCAGGCGGGTCCGCCGACGACGTGGTGGAGGTCATGCGGCGGGTGGTCGACCTCGTGGAGCAGCACAGCGGCGTGCGGCTCCGAGCGGAGACCCGGATGGCCGGCTACCCGGATGCGGTCCTCGCGGAGCTGGGTGCGGAACCCGCCGGAGGGAGGCTCGGGTGACCGAGGTGATGGGTCCGGGCCGTCCGTCCGTCGACGACGACACGCGGGACGGACAGGAGCAACCGGAGGAGCTGGTCGCGCCCGTGGTGGACGACCGCCCGGTCGTGCTCGACCCTGCGCCCGCCGACGCACCTCCCGCAGCGGCGGAGGACGGCGAGGCGGCGCCCGGGGTCCATCCTCGGTTCACGGTCCGCCGTGGCGAGGTCCGGCGGAAGCTGCGTCGACGCCGGCGTCGCATCACCCTCTCGTTCCTCGGGGTGGTGCTCGCTGCGGTCGTGGCGGGCGCCGTGCTGCTGAGCCCGCTGGCCGACGTCGACCACGTCGAGGTCGTGGGCGCCTCAGAGGTGCCCGAGGACGCGGTCCTGGAGGCCGCTGGGATCCCCGACGGGCAGGCGATGTTCTCGGTGGATGCAGGAGCGGTGCGGGCAGCGCTCCTCGAGCTGCCGTGGGTGGAGCGAGCGCGCGTGGCGCTGCGCTGGCCGTCCACCGTCGAGATCAAGGTGGTGGAGCGTCCCGTGCTCGCCACCGTCGTGCACGGCGAGGAGCGCTTCGTGGTGGGCCGCGGCGGGATGGTCGTGGAGCGGGCTGGCGCGTCGCTCGACCTCGACCTGGCCGAGGGCGCCGAGCCGACCGGGGAGGAGGCGCCGGAAGGACCTCCCGACGGCGAGGCCACCCGCGACGCCTGGGTGCCGGAGGTCCGGCTGCCGGACGCGGTCGAGCCCCAGGTGGGCGAGCTCCTCCCGCGGGACGTCGCCCGGGGGGTCGAGATGATCGCTGCGATCCCGTCGCGCCTGCGGCCGTGGGTGAGCGGCGCTGAGATCGACGACGCAGGCGAGGTGAGCTTCGTGGTCGGGATCATCACCGTGGTCCGCCTCGGCACGACCGACGAGGCCGCCGAGAAGCTGGCATCGGTCGAGACCATGCTGAGCGGCGCGGTGGTGCTCGACTGCATGACCGAACTGGACGTCAGAGTGCCCAACGATCCCCGGGTCCGGCGAGGGGGACGGTGCTGAACGCGGATATCGACCCTGAGGTGGAGGGTCACGTAGGATGACCCTCCGGTTGAGATACACCCTCACGACCACTGTCAACCCCCGTCGTCGACGGCCATCAGCTGACACGGTCGGTCCCGGTAGCGGGTCACCCAGTTGAACAACCCCCACACGGAGGCATCCCGACCGATGGCGCACAACCCGCAGAACTACCTGGCGGTCATCAAGGTCGTCGGCATCGGCGGCGGTGGCTGCAACGCGATCAACCGGATGATCGACGCGGGGCTGAAGGGCGTCGAGTTCATCGCCATCAACACCGATGCGCAGGCGCTGCTCATGAGCGACGCCGACGTGAAGCTCGACATCGGTCGGGAGGTCACCCGGGGCCTCGGCGCCGGCTCCGATCCCGAGGTGGGCCGCCAGGCCGCCGAGGACCACAAGGCCGAGATCGAAGAGGTCCTGCGGGGCGCCGACATGGTGTTCATCACCGCGGGCGAGGGGGGCGGCACCGGCACCGGCGGTGCGCCCGTCGTCGCCGAGGTCGCGAAGTCCCTCGGGGCGCTCACCATCGGCGTGGTGACCCGTCCGTTCCTGTTCGAGGGCCGTCGCCGGTCCGTGCAGGCCGACCAGGGGATCGCCCTCCTCAAGGAGAAGGTCGACACCCAGATCGTCATCCCGAACGACCGCCTCCTCTCCGTCGCCAACGACCAGACGTCGATGCTGTCGGCGTTCAAGATGGCCGACGAGGTGCTGCTGCAGGGCGTCCAGGGCATCACCGACCTGATCACCACCCCCGGCCTGATCAACACCGACTTCGCCGACGTGAAGATGATCATGGCCGACGCCGGCAGCGCCCTGATGGGCGTGGGCTTCGGCACCGGCGAGGGGCGGGCGCTCACCGCGGCACGCCAGGCGATCAGCTCGCCGCTCCTCGAGTCGGCCATCGACGGGGCACGGGGCATCCTCCTCAACATCGGCGGCGGTTCCGACCTGTCGCTCTTCGAGGTCAACGAGGCAGCGTCCGTGATCCACGAGGTCGCGCACCCCGAGGCGAACATCATCTTCGGCACCGTCATCGACGACGAGATGGGCGACGAGGTGCGGGTCACCGTCATCGCGGCCGGCTTCGAGCGCTGGGACGACGGCAAGAAGGGCGGCGACGGGCGGGGCGGGCGCGACGAGCGCCGCGGCAGCCGGTTCCGCGACGACTCGCCCGTGGTCGACGTCTTCGGCGAGGACGACGAGGGCGACGGCGGCGACGACGACGACTTCGACGTGCCGTCGTTCCTTCGCTGACGGCGTGGCGCGCTCCGGCTCCGTCCGGGTGGTGCGCCGGTCCACCGACGCCCTCGCCGGTGACGACTACGCCGTCGACGGCGATCCCGGACAGCTCGCTCAGGCGCGCGACCGCATCGCGCCGAGCGACAGCTGGACCTGGTTGCGGCAGGTCCACGGCGCGGACGTGGTGGTCGTCGAGCGCCCCGGTGCCCATGCAGGAGCGGACGCCGACGGCGCGGTGACCGCCGTGGTGGGGGCCACCCTCGCCGTCCAGACCGCCGACTGCGCCCCGGTCCTCCTCTGGGACGAGGAGGCTGCCGTGATCGGTGCCGCCCACGCAGGTTGGCGAGGTGCCGAGCTGGGCGTGCTCCAGGCGACCGTCGAGGAGATGGTCGCCCTCGGTGCCGACCGTCGCCGGATCGAAGCCGAGGTCGGCCCCTGCATCGGCGCGGAGGCCTACGAGTTCTCGAACGACGACCTCACCCGGCTGGCGTTCCGGTACGGCCCCGACGTGGTGGCCGCGACCTCGGCCGGTGCTCCCGCCCTCGACCTGCGGGCGATGGTGCGCTCAGCGCTCCTCGAGGCCGGCGTGCCGCCCGAGCGGGTCGCCGTGGACGAGCGGTGCACGGCCACACACGTGACCGGTGGCCGCCCGACGTTCCACTCGTGGCGGGCTCGACGCGACACCGCCCGCCAGACCTCGGTGATCCGCCTGGAGCCCGAGGAGGGCTGACGTGGCGTCCGACGACCCCGCCGATCCGTCGCCAGAGCTCGTGGAGCGCGTCGCCGAGCGCCTCGCGCTCGTCCGCGACCGCATCGAGGCGGCTGGCGGCGGCGACTCGATCAGGATCGTGGGCGTGACCAAGGGCCACCCGATCGCGGCCGTCCGGGCAGGTCTGGCCGCCGGTCTGGTCGACCTGGGGGAGAACTACGCGAAGGAGCTCGCGGAGAAGGCCGAGGCGATCGCCTCCGACAGCGCACCCGTGCGATGGCACATGATCGGGCAGCTCCAGACCAACAAGGTCAGGACGGTGGTTCCGCACGTCGCCATGGTGCAGACCGTCGACCGCACCTCGCTCGTGACCGAGCTGGGGAAGCGGGCGCCAGGCCTGCCGGTGCTGGTGCAGGTGAACCTCTCGGGCGATCCGGCCCGGGGCGGCTGCAGCTGGGACGAGGCGGCCGACCTGGTGGAGGCCGCCGCCGAGGCGGGTCTCCGCCCCGATGGCCTCATGGGGGTCGCGCCACAGGCGGTCGACGCCGACGTCCGGGCGGCGTTCGCCCGCCTCGCAGCGCTGCGGGACCGCCTGGGCCTGGTCGAGCTGTCGATCGGGATGAGCGGGGATCTG
>JBIQID010000004.1:0-71746 GCA_044508215.1 Actinomycetota bacterium
AGCTGGTCGACGGCGACGAGCTGCGCTTCGGCAACACCATCTTCCGCTTCGAAGCCGACTGATCCCCGACGGCCCACGTCGCTCCACTCCGTTGGGCGTGGAGCGGGGTCGGAGGGTGCCGCCGGTAGTCTCTCCGATTGGTGCCCGAGCAACTGCTCAACGTCCTCAAGATCTGCATGCTGGTGCTGCTGTACCTGTTCTTCCTGCGCGTGCTCAGGGCCGTGTGGGCAGAGGTCCGTGAACCGGCCACAGAAGGAGCCGGCCGCCAGTCGCGGGCAGCCCGACGTCGTGCCGCCGCTCCACCGGCCTCGGCGACCGTGCCGGCGCCCGCCCCGCAGCCGGCCAGCGTGAGCCCACGTGCGCCCGCGGCGCCACCGTCACCCCCCGGCGGGGGAGCGGTCACGCAACTGGTGGTGGTCGAAGGAGGTGGCACCCCGGGTGGCGCGTTCCGCCTGGAGGGCGAGACCACGATCGGCCGGGCGCCCACCTGCACGATCGGGGTCGAGGACTCCTACGCGAGCGCCGTGCACAGCCGCATATTCGAGCGGGACGGAGCGTGGTTCCTCGAAGACCTCGGCTCCACCAACGGCACCTACCTCAACCGCCGGAAGGTCTCGGGCCCGACGCAGCTCTCGGTCGGCGACCGGATCGCCATCGGGAACTGCTCGTGGGAGGTCCGTTGATGCAACTCGTCGGCGGCGCGGCCACCGACACCGGGCGGGTGCGTGCTGCCAACGAGGACAGCGTCCTCATCGCCGAGGGCGTGTTCGCGGTCGCCGACGGCATGGGCGGCCACCGTGGTGGCGAGGTCGCCTCCACGGCTGCGCTCGAGGCGTTCAACGCCGCCGTGGGCGCCGGCGGTACCGCCCAGGCGCTGGTCGACGGAGTGAACGCGGCGAACTCGGCGGTCTACGAGCTGTCGTCCACCGACGCCCGTCTCGCCGGCATGGGCACCACCCTCGTCGCGCTCGCAGCGGTGGCCGAAGGCGGCGCCGAGCACGTCGCGGTCATCAACATCGGCGACTCCCGGGTCTACCTCCTCTCCGGCGACGAGCTCGTGCAGATCTCCGAGGACCACAGCCTCGTGGAGACGATGGTCCGCACCGGCCAGCTCAGCGCCGAGGAGGCGTCCGTCCACCCCCGTCGCAACGTCCTCACCCGGGCACTGGGCATCGAGCCGGCGGTCGAGGTCGACGGGTGGATGGTCCAACCCCGGAGCGGCGACCGGTTCCTCCTGTGCAGCGACGGGCTGTTCAACGAGCTCGACTCCGACGAGATCACCTCGGTGCTGCGCCAGCTGCCTGACCCGAGCGAGGCAGCGTTCCAGCTGGTGCGCCTCGCGAACGAGGCGGGCGGGCGCGACAACATCTCGGCCGTCGTCATCGACGTGGTCGACGGGCCCGCCGACGCGGCGAGCGCCGGGCAGGCGGTGGGCGAGCGACTGGTCCGCTTCACCGAGACCAGCGACGAGCAGATCATCCGCGGCGACGACACGCAGGTGTTCGTGAGTGCGCCGGTCCCGCCCAACGGGGGCGCGTCCCCCGACACCGATCCCCTCGACGCGCTCGATGTCCTGTCGGCGCCTGGCGACACATCTCCGCGGCCCGCCACGTCGGCCGACGGTGAACCGATCGGCGACGCGGCGACGCAAGCTGCGACGCCCGCCTCCGGGTCGGCACCAGGGGACGCCCAGGGCGCCCAGCCCGAGCCCGACGAGCCAGAGCGATCCGAATCCGGCCAGCTCGACACCACCCCTCCTGCGTCCTCCCGGCGGACCGGCGACGCCCCCTCCGAGCCGGCTCGCGCTCCCCGGCGGAGCGAGGCGGTCGCCGCCGAAGCCCGCCCCGCCCCGAAGGACAAGCGGTTCACCTGGCGGGTCTGGGCGCTGCTCGTGGCGATCGTCGCGGTGGTCGTCGTCGCGTTCGTCGCCATCGTGGTCGCCGGCCGCTCCGGCTACTTCCTCGAGCCAGAGGACGGCGAGCTCGTCCTCTACGAGGGCCGCCGGGGTGGCCTGCTCTTCATCGACCCGCAGCGGGTGGAGCCCACCGGGGTTGCCCTGGAGGACCTCGACGAGGCGTACCGCGACCGTGTCGCGGACGTGACCTGGACCGACCGCAACGACGCGGACGAGTTCGTCGACGAGCTGCGTGCCTACGCCGAACAGGGCCGTGAACGGCAGGCCGCTGCCACCTCGACCACGACCACCACCAGCACCCCGCCGTCGACCACCACCGTGGTCCCCGGTCCGTGACCCTGCCGATCGCCCGCCGCCGACGTCGTGCCGAGCTCGGCATGATCGTGATGGTCCTCGTGATCGTGATCGGCGCGTACGTGCTGGCCAACCTCGGTCGGTCGCAGGCGCTCCCCGCGGACGTCATCCCGTTCCTCGCGGGCGTGCTCGTGCTCTTCCTGGTCACCCACGTGGTGGTGCGCCGCGTGGCCCCCGCTGCCGACCCGGTGATCCTGCCCCTCGCGATCCTCCTGAACGGCCTGGGCTACGTGATGATCGCCCGGCTCGACTCCGAGCTGGCGGCGCAGCAGGCAGGGTGGACCCTCGTCGGCGTGGCGGGCTTCGTCGGCACGCTCCTCGTGTTCCGCCGGGTGCGCTGGCTGGAGCTGAACCGGTACACGATCGGCCTCATCGGCGTGCTGCTCGTGGTGATGCCCCTGCTCCCGGGCATCGGCACGTCGATCAACGGCGCCCGCATCTGGACCCGCATCGGGCCGATCAGCTTCCAGCCCGGCGAGTTCGCCAAGCTCGCCCTCGCCATCTTCTTCGCCGCCTACCTGGTGGAGAACCGGGAGATGCTCGGCCTCCCCACCCGTCGGCTGGGCCCGTTGTCGATGCCCGAGCCGAAGGCGCTCGCCCCGATCGCGGTGGCGTGGGGCTTCTCCCTCGTCGTGATGATGTTCGAGCGGGACCTCGGCTCGGCGCTCCTGTTCTTCGTGCTGTTCCTCACGATGATCTGGGTGGCGACCTCCCGCTCCGCCTACCTCTGGGTGGGCGGCACGCTCTTCGCCGGAGGCGCCCTCCTCAGCTGGTCGCTCTTCGACCACGTGCAGACCCGGGTCTCGATGTGGCTCGACCCGTGGCAGGACCCGCTCGACCGCGGCTACCAGATCGTGCAGGCCTCCTACGCCCTGGCATGGGGCGGTGTGGGCGGCACCGGCCTGGGCCTCGGCATCGCCGGCCGCATCCCCTACGAGGAGACCGACTTCATCTTCGCCATCATCGGTGAGGAGCTCGGCCTGTTCGGCACGTCCGCGATCCTCGTGGCGTTCCTGCTCATCTGCGGGTCCGGATACCGCGTGGCGATGCGCTCCCAGGACCCGTTCTCGAAGCTCCTGGCCGTCGGTCTGACGACGCTGCTCGGCGTGCAGGCCTTCGTCATCATGGCCGGCGTCGTCCGGCTCCTGCCCCTCACCGGCGTCACCCTCCCGTTCGTCTCCTACGGCGGTTCGTCGCTCGTCTCGAACTGGGTGCTCGTCGCGCTGCTCGTCCGCCTGTCCGACGCTGCCGAGTCGGTCGTGACCGTCGGCGACGAGCCCACCACCGTCACGAGGGCCGCGTGAACCGCCGGATCCGCCGCCTCTCCCTCGCGGTGCTCGTCCTCTACGTCGCGCTGTTCGTGAAGCTCAACCAGATCCAGCTGGTGGACGCCGGGCGGCTGAACGATCGGTCCGACAACACGCGTGCCGCCACCAGGGACTTCAACAGCCCGCGGGGGACCATCGCCTCGGCCGACGGCACGATCCTCGCCCGTTCCCTCGAGACCGGGGAGGAGTCGATCCGCTACCGGCGGGAGTACCCCACCGGTGACCTGTTCGCCCACGTGGTGGGGACGTTCACGTTCCAGTTCGGCGCCGAGGGGGTGGAGCGTCGCTACAACGACCAGCTCTCGGGGCGCACCTCCGAGCTGGAGTTCCCCGGCCTCAGCGCCCTCTGGGACGACACGCCGAACGTCGGCGACCTCACGCTGACCCTCCGGGAGGACGTGCAGCGGGTGGCGAAGGAGCAGCTCGGCGATCGGCGCGGCTCGGTCGTGGCGCTCGACCCGCGCTCCGGTGCGGTGCTCGCCTTGTGGACCTATCCCGCGTACGACCCGAACCTGCTGGTGGAGGGGTCAGCCGAGGAGATCCGCACGCTGCGCGAGTTCCTCGACCTCCTCCCGGAGAAGCCCCGCCTCGCGAAGGCCTACCAGGAGGTGTACTTCCCCGGGTCGACGTTCAAGGTGGTCACGGCTGCGGCGGGTCTCGAGTCGGGCAAGGTCACCGTGGACTCGCCGAGCTACCCGGTCGAGCGGAGCTACACGCCGCCGCTCACGACGCGACCGCTCAGCAACTTCGACAGGAGCAGCTGCGGCGGCACCCTCTACGAGATCCTCCGCGTGTCCTGCAACACGGCGTTCGCCCGGATGGCCGCCGAGACGCTCGGTCCCGAGCCGATGGTCGACATGGCGCAGAGCATGGGGTTCGGCGAACGCCCGCCGCTCGACCTCCCGGGCGTCGCCGCCTCGAGGTTCCCCACCGACTACGGCGAGCGTCGGCGAGCCGGAGCGAACCCCGGTGACGCCGACATCTTCGACGACACCCCCAAGCTGGCGCAGGCCGCCCTCGGCCAGAACGACGTGGCGGCCAGCCCGCTGCAGATGGCGCTGGTGGCGGCGGCGGTGGCCAACCGTGGCGACATCATGACCCCGCACGTCCTCGACCGCGTGACCGACGCCCGCGGCCGCGTCGTGTTCGAGTACGACCCGGCGGTCTGGCGCACGGCGACCTCCCCGGAGACGGCCGCGACCCTCCGCGAGGGGATGCTGGGCGTGGTCGAGCGGGGCACCGCGTCCGCCATGGCCATCCCCGGGATGGAGGTCGGCGGGAAGACCGGCACGGCGCAGCTCGGCACCACCCCGGCGCGCAGCCACGCCTGGGTCATCGGGTTCGCCGGACCCCCCGGCCAGCCCGCCGAGGTGGCCGTGGCGGTGCTCGTGGAGGGCCAGCCCGGGGCGAGCGAGCAGACCGGCGGCCGCGTGTCCGCGCCGATCGCCCGCGCGGTGATGGAGACGGCGCTCCGCCGCTGACGCCTGCGATCGAGACCCATGCCGCTGGCTCGGCAGGGTCGCTCACTAGTGTTTGGAGCCGATGCCGTCGCCCCCACCCTCCTCCCCGTCCGGGCAGACCGTGCTCGGGGGTCGATACGAGATCCACCGCAAGATCGCCCGTGGCGGTATGGCGGAGGTGCACCTCGCGCGTGATCGGTCGCTCGATCGTCCGGTGGCGGTCAAGGTCCTGTTCTCCGAGTTCGCCACCGACCCGGCCTTCGTCGAGCGGTTCCGCCGGGAGGCGCAGGCGGCTGCGAACCTCGCGCACCCGCACATCTGCGGCGTCTACGACTGGGGCAACGAGGACGGCACCTACTTCATCGTGATGGAGTACGTGGACGGGCGCTCGCTGGCCGAGATCATGCGCGAGGAGGGCCCGCTCCACCCCCGACGGGCCGCCGAGGTGGCCTTCGAGGTCGCCGGGGCCCTCGGGTTCGCCCACAGCAAGGGCGTCGTCCACCGCGACGTGAAGCCCGGCAACGTCCTGATCTCAGGAACCGGCAACGCGAAGGTCGTCGACTTCGGCATCGCCCGCGCGCTGTCGTCGCCGTCGGAGGAGCTGACCCAGGCCGGCTCCGTGATGGGCACGGCCACCTACTTCTCGCCCGAGCAGGCGCAGGGCTTCCAGGTGGACGCCCGCAGCGACCTGTACTCCCTCGGCGTGGTGCTGTTCGAGATGGTGACGGGCCGCCCGCCGTTCGGTGGCGACTCGCCCGTGGCCATCGCCTACAAGCACGTCCAGGAATCGCCGCCCCGCCCGTCCTCGCTGGTGTCGGGCCTCCCGGCGGGTCTCGAGGCGATCATCGGCAAGCTCCTCGCGAAGCACCCCGACAACCGCTACCGGTCCGCTGAGGACCTCCGTGCGGACCTCCGCCGCTTCCTCGACGACGGCGTCCCGCTGGCGCTCGAGGAGCAGCAGGCAGCCCGCACGACCGTCGCCCCCGTTGCCGCGCCGGTTCCCGACCCCGGGGCCACGCAGGTCGCCATCCCGGTGACGCCCGCCGCCACGCCCCAGGCAGCGGCGGTGGTCGACGAGGAGTACGACGACGAGGAGTACGACGACGAACCGCCACGCCGCACCGGGCTGTTCGTCGCGCTGCTCCTGGTGCTGCTGGCCGTCGCCGGCGGGCTCGTGTGGTGGCTCATCGCGTCGGTCGACGACGGGGAGCAGGCCGCCACCATGGTGGAGGTCCCGTCGGTCGTGGGTGAGGAGCGCGGCGAGGCGCAGCGCATCCTCGAGGCAGAGGACTTCGAGGTGACCTTCGTCGAGCGGGCCGACTCGACGGTGGCGCTCGACCACGTGATCGAGCAGAACCCCCAGGCGGGCGAGCAGCGCCCCCAGGGCGACACCATCGTGCTGACGGTGTCCACCGGCCCCGAAGAGGTCCAGATCCCAGCGAACCTCCAGGGCATGGCCGAGGCCGACGCACGGGAGCTGCTCGAAGAGCTGAACCTCGTGGTGACGGTGGTCCAGGTGGAGAGCGAGACGATGGAGGCGGGCCGTGTCGTCGGCACCACGCCGGGGCCCGGGGCCACCGTCGCCTCCGGCTCCACCGTCGAGCTCGCGGTCAGCACCGGCCCTCCGCCGGTCGCGATCCCCGACGTGAAGGGGAAGACCGAGTCGCAGGCCCGACGTGACCTGGAGCGGGAAGGGTTCGTGATCTCGCAGACCATCGACACGCCGTCGGCGGACGTGCGAGAGGGTCGGGTCGTCGGCACCGATCCCACGGGCAGCGCGCCGAAGGGCTCGCCCATCGCGATCCTGATCTCGACCGGGCCGGAGCCGGTGCGGGTGCCGCAGGTCGAGGGCCAGACCGAGGCCGACGCCAAGGCCGCCATCGAGGCCCGCGGCCTCCAGGTGCGCATCCGCACCACCCGGGTCGACCCCGCCGAGGGGACCGTCGGACGGGTGGTGCGCCAGGACCCCGACGCCGAGACCGAGGTCAAGGCCAACTCCACGGTGACGATCACCGTCGGGGTGGCCGGCGGATCGCCCACCACCGTGGCCCCGACGACGACAGCGGGCCCGACCACCACCACAGAGCCGTGAGGTCGGCGGGACCGGTCCCGCGCTCGGTCCGCACCGGGATGGTGCCCGTCTGCATCGCGCTGGCGCTCTGCCTCTACGCGGTGGTGATCCTGGGCTTCTCCCCGTCGCTCAACCCGCTCGACGTGCTCGCCGGATCCGGTTTCCGAACGCAGGTCGTCGACGTCGTGGGCATGACCCAGACCAGGGCGTACGTGGCGCTCGAGGACCACCACCTGGAGGGCGACACCGAGTTCGCCGCGTCGCTCACCGTGCCGCCCGGCCGGGTGATCTCACAGAAGCCGGCGGCAGGCGACACCGTCCGCCGTGGCCACACGGTCACGCTGGTGGTCAGCCGCGGCAAGGCGCAGGTGGAGACGCCGGACGTCGCCGGGATGCCCGAGCGGGAGGCGACGAAGGCGCTCACCGCGCTCGGCCTGAACCACCGGGCCGAGGCGCGCAACGACGAAGAGGTCCCGAAGGGCTCGGTGATCAGCCAGTCGCCGATCGCCGGTGAGGTCGTGGTGGGCGGCACCCAGGTGACGCTCATCGTGTCGATGGGGCCGGCGCCCCGGACCGTCCCCGAGGTCGTCCGCCTGCCGTTGGAGGGTGCCCTCTTCCGCCTCGGCCGCGCCGGCTTCACCCTCGGCAACGTGACGTCGATCGACGACCCGGAGCTGCCGCAGAACTCGGTCATCAGCACCAGCCCCGGGGAGGGCGAGGTGCGCGACCGCGACACGCCCGTCGACATCGTGGTCTCGAACGGCCCCACCGCCGTGGAGCTCCCGTCGTTCGTCGGCAAGACGATCGAGGACGCAACGGCGCAGATCACACGCCTCGGCCTGATCCCGGCCGAGCACGTGACGCAGGTGGCGCCAGACGACCCGACCGCCGGCACCGTCACCGCCCAGACGCCGGCCGTGGGCACGCCGATCCGCCCGGGTGAGGTCGTCACCCTCGACGTGAAGCGGAGCGGATGATGGCGTCGCGCCGCGAGCACTACGTCCCTCGGGCCGACCTCGCGCTGGCGGCGCCCCGCTGGCGCGTCCCGCTCGTGCTGGCGCTCGTCGCCGTGCTGTTCGGCGTCACGGTCTGGACGGCCACGGAGTCGCTCTCCGTCGCCGCAGCGTCCACGGACCTCCCTCGCATCGAGCTCCCTGACACCTCCGGGCTGACCGTGGCGGAGGCGGAGGCGCGCCTCTCCGACCTGGGGTTCTCGGTCGACGTCGAGATGCGTCCGTCGGTGGGGACGCCTCGCGGCACCGTCTTCGCGCAGCGTCCGGAGGTGGGGGCGAAGGCGGAGCAGGGCGACATCGTCACGCTCCTCGTGAGCGACGGCGAGTCGGGCCTGCCGCTGCCCGACGTGACGGGCCGCCAGGCGGCGGATGCCTCACGGACGCTCGTCACCGGTGGGTGGGGGGTCGTGTTCGTGCCGGTCTCGCACGAGACGGTGCCGTACGGCGAGGTCATGGCCATGTCGCGGGCACCCGGGAAGCGCGTGGTGGACGGCGCTGCGGTCACCCTGTCGGTGTCCGGCGGCCCCGCGCCCCGGAAGGTGCCGGAGCTGGTCGGCCGCCCGATCACCGAGGCAATGATCGAGCTCGGCCGCGGCGGACTGGGGGTGGGGACGATCACCAAGGTCTCCGACCCCGAGCTGCCCCAGGGGACCGTGCTGGAGGTGGACCCGCCGGCCGGCGCAGAGGTGGCCCGTGACTTCCCGGTGAAGCTCCGGGTGGTCGGCCCGCCGCCCGTCACCAAGGTCCCCTACGTGGTCGGCGCCCGCCAGCCGTCGGCCGAGCGGGCGCTCAGCGCCGTGGGGCTCAAGGCGCAGATCATCACCCGCGCCGTCCCTGCGGGCGACCCGAACGACGGGAAGGTCACGGCGCAGAGCGTCCCGGGCGGCGCTCCGGTGGCGCCCGGCTCCACGGTGCAGCTGACGGTGTCGACCTCGGGAGCGCCCCCGGCTCCGACCGCTCCGACGGTGCCCCCCACCACGGCGCTCCCGCCGGTCTCGATCCCGCCCACCACGGCACCGACCACCACCGCGGCGCCGCCGCGCTGAGCGACCACTGCCGGGCTGCTCCAGGCCGGGCGCCGTCGGTCGGGGACCGTCAGTCGCGGACCGTCAGCAGCGGTCGAGGAAGTTGCGGACCATGTCGTGCCCGCCGCTCGTGAGGATCGACTCCGGGTGGAACTGCACGCCCTCCACGTCGAGGTCGCGGTGACGCAGGCCCATGACGATGCCGTCGTCGGTCCACGCGGTCACCTCGAGCACGTCGGGCAGGCTCTCGCGCTCGACGATCAGCGAGTGGTAGCGGGTCGCCTCGAGCGGCGACGGCAATCCGTCGAACACGCCTCCGCCCTCGTGTCGGATCAGGCTGGTCTTCCCGTGCACCACCTCGGGCGCCCTCACGACCCGCCCGCCGAAGACCTCTCCCATGCACTGCATGCCGAGGCACACCCCGAAGACCGGCACCTTCGCCGACCACTCGGCGATGAGCGTGTTGGACAGCCCCGCGTCGGCGGGCGTCCCCGGGCCGGGGCTGATGAGGATCCCGTCGGGATCGATCTCCGCCACCCGGTCGAGGTCGACGGCGTCGTGCCGGGCGACGATCGGCTCCGCGCCCAGCTCACCGAGGTACTGGACGAGGTTGTAGACGAACGAGTCGTAGTTGTCGATCACCAGCACGCGCGGCACGGCGGAAGGCTAACCGGCTGCGCCGTCCCCCACGGAGGGGGATCCGTCGACCGTGGGGCCGTCGCCTAACCTCTGCGACGTGGCCAAACCGACGAAGCGACGGATCGAACCCGGCGATCCCACCACGGGATCCGCCCGCTCGGGCAACCCGAAGGTGGCCGCGGCGGCCGCCGCTCGGAGGGCCGAGGGACTGCCCACCGACGAGCGCCGGGCCGGGTCCAGCCGCTACACGCCGCCCACGATCGACAAGAAGGACCTGCCCAGCCCCATGTGGGTGCCGGTCCTCATGTTCGCCCTCTTCGGGATCGGCGTGCTGGCGATCTTCCTCAACTACACGGGCGTGCTGCCGTCGGCGCCGCACACCTGGTACCTGGTGGTCGGCCTGGTGGCCATCCTCGGCGGCATCGTGACCGCCACGCAGTACCGCTAGTACCAGCACCGGCACCGAGAGCGGTCAGGGTGATTTCACCCATGTCATTCTCCCCAGTGATGTCCACAGCTGTGGACAACCAACGTGGCGAACGTCACTCCACTGGGGCCAGGAGCGACATGTCCTCCAAGCAGTGGCGCGGCGGCTCGGGGTCTTCGCTCGCTGCCACCGTCATGCGGACCTCGGCGCCGCAGATCTGGCACCTGTAGGTCAGCTTCACCTTCCGTAGCGTGCCGGGATCGGGCGGCTCGGGAGGCAGCTCGGACAGCCCCGCCAGGATCGCCCAGCCGGCGCGGAGGAGCACCAGCATCACCGCCGTGGCGACCGCTGCGCGGGCCCACGACACGTCGAACACCACCGCCAGCAACGTGGCCGCGACCGCGCCGAGCGCGACGAGCACGAGGGTGGAACGGCTGATCCTCACGCGAAACAGCCTACGGCCCAGGCCACCGTGGTGGTCCCGGGCCGTAGGCCGGACGGGGGGATCTGAGGATCAGTCGAAGATCAGTCGAGGCGCTCGATGATCGTGGCGTTGGCGAGACCGCCGCCCTCGCACATCGTCTGGAGGCCGTAGCGGCCGCCGGTGCGCTCGAGCTCGTTGAGCAGGGTCGCCATCAGCTTCGTGCCGGAGCCGCCGAGCGGGTGGCCGAGGGCGATGGCGCCGCCGTTCACGTTCACCTTCGACATGTCGGCGCCGGTCTCCTTCTGCCAGGCGAGCACGACCGAGGCGAACGCCTCGTTGACCTCGAAGAGGTCGATGTCGTCGACGGACAGGCCCGACTTCTCGAGGGCCTTCTTCGTGGACGGGATCGGGCCCGTGAGCATCGTGACCGGGTCCACGCCGGCAAGGGCGAAGGTGTGGAAGCGGGCACGGGGACGGAGACCGAGCTCATTGGCCTTCTCCTCGCTCATGATCAGGGCGGCGGAGGCGCCGTCGCAGATCTGGCTGGAGTTGCCGGCCGTGATCTTGCCGTCGGGCAGGAACGCGGGCTTGAGGTTGCCGAGCGAGTCGACGGTGGTGCCGGGGCGGAGGCCCTCGTCACGCGAGTGGATCGTGTCGAGCTCCTTGATCTCGCCCGACTCCTTGTCGCGGATGATCGACTTCACGGGCACGATCTCGTTGTCGAAGCGGCCCTCCTCGGCGGCCTGCACGCCGCGCTGCTGCGACTGCGCGCCGAGGGCGTCGAGGTCCTCGCGGGTGAGGCCCCACTGGTTGGCGATGATCTCGGCCGAGATGCCCTGGCCGACGAGGCCCTTGTGGCCCTCGATGTGTTCGACGTCCGCGTAGCGGGCCATGGCCTTCGGGCCGAAGGGGAACCCGAAGCCGGAGCCGATCGAGGCGCCCATCGGGACGAGGCTCATGACCTCGACGCCAGCGGCCACGACGATGTCGTACGCGCCCGCGATGACGCCCTGGGCGGCGAAGTGCGCCGACTGCTGGGACGAACCGCACTGGCGGTCGACGGTGGTGGCGGGCACGGTCTCGGGGAAGCCGGCGGCGAGCACGGCGTTGCGGCCGACGTTGAGGGCCTGGCCCCCGGCCTGCATGACGCACCCCATGATGACGTCCTCGATCAGCTCGGGATCGAGCTGGTTGCGCTCCACGAGCGCCTTCAGCGTCTCGGCGGCGAGGTCGGCGGGGTGCCAACCGGACAGCGCTCCGTTCCGCTTGCCGCCCGCGGTGCGGACGGCGTCGACGATGACTGCGTTGGGCATGACGGCTCCTTGCTCCCGACCCGGTGGCCGGCTCTGCTCGTGTCCTGGCCCGTCTCAGCGAAACTAGACCGGTCGGTCAAGAGTCTGCTGCGGTCGGACCCGGTCGGTCAATCCGCTCCTGAGCCGTCCTGGGCGACGGGAGGCTGGGGGACATCCGATCCCGGGGAGGGGGCCGGTTGCTCCAGCTCGCCACCCCGGCCGAGCAGGCCGACGGCGACGCCTGCCAGCACCACTGCCAGGGCCCCGGCCGCCAACCGCGTGCGGGAGCGGCGTCGCTCTCGTCGCTGCTCTTCTGCGGCGAGCGCGTCCACCACCGCGCCCCTCACCGACGGACGTCGCAGTCGTGCGGGCAGGGTCGGGAGCGCATCCTCCTCACGCTGGCCGTGCGGGGGAGCGTGCGCCTCCACCGGCGCAGCCGTCGGGAGGCTGATCAGGACCGGCTCCGGGGCGACCGAGGTCTCCGAGGCGTCCTCGATGGCGTCGGCGAACGCCCCCGCAGAGGGGAAGCGCGACGCGGGGTCCTTGCGCATCGCCCGTTCGAGCACCGGCCACAGGTGCGGGCCGAGGTCCGGTCGATCGATCGGCGGCAGCGGCTCGGTGGCCACGCGGTGCACCAGCGCGTCGAGCCCGCCGGGGTCCTGGCGCGTGCCGAACGGCGGGCGACCGGTCAACAGGTGGAAGAGCGTGGAGCCGAGCGACCAGATGTCGGCACGGACCGGATCCACCTCGGCCTCGCCGGTGAGGCGCTCGGGGGGTGCGTGCTCCGGTGAGCCAGGGGCGGGCTGGCGACCTTCACCCCGATCGAGCGCTGCCAGGCCGAAGTCGGCCAGAGCCACCATGCCGTCGCTGGCCACGAGCAGGTTCGCCGGCTTGATGTCGCGGTGGTGGACGCCCTGGCGGTGCGCCTCGGCCAGCGCTCGGGCCAGCCGGCGCCCCACGGCTGCTGCCTCGACGGGGTCCAGCGGGCCGGCGCGACGGATCCGCTGAAGGAGCGACATCTCCATCAGCTCCATCACGATCGCGGGCCGGCCGTCGGCGGTGGCGGTGGTGAGGTGGACGCCCACGATCCCCTCCACGTCGCTCAGCCGGCCGAGCGTGGCTCGCTCGGCGTCGAACGCCGCCGCCACCAGGTCGCGGTCGGTGCCGGGTGAGGCGTCGAGGACCTTCACCGCCACCCGGCGCCCGAGGTCGTCCTGCACCGCCCGATAGACGGTCGCGAACCCGCCTCGACCGATCTCGACGAGATCGCTGAACCCGTCGATCCGGGGCGTCGGCGCTGCGTCGGGTGGGTGCTCCGTGCCCATGGCGCTCGAAGGGTAGGGGTGCAGCGACGGGTTGCCACCGGGCACTTCGGCCCATCGGCGCCCGGTCGATCGTGCACCGGCCGGGCCCGACGGGAGGTAGCCTCCGAGCTTTCCGAGATCTGTGCAGGGGGAACGACAGATGGCCAGCGTCACCAACGAAGAGCTCCTCGCCCGCGTCGAAGGGCGCACCGTGTGCACCGAGTTCCTCGCCACGGTCCGCCGCCACGGAGGCGCACGTGCGCTTCGCTCGATGGCCGAGGACGGGTCCTGGACCGAGTGGACGTTCGACCAGTTCGCGTCCGACGTGGCCAAGGTGGCGAGCGGCCTCCGTGAGCTCGGCATCGGCAAGGGCGACCGCGTGGTCCTCATGATGAGGAACCGCCCCGAGTTCCACATCGCCGACATGGCGGTGCTCTTCCTCGGTGGCACGCCGATCTCGATCTACAACTCGTCGTCGGCCGATCAGATCGCCTACCTCGCCGGCCACTGCGAGGCGAAGCTGGCGATCGTCGAGGACCAGGGCTTCCTCGAGCGGTTCACCGACGCCGACGACGAGCTCCCGGCGCTGAAGTCGAAGGTCATGATCGAGGGCGCCGACGGCGACGCCGGGGTGACCAGCTGGCAGGACCTCCTGGCCGCCTCGCCGATCGACCTCGACGAGGCGTGCGCGAACACCACCTCCGACGACCTCGCCACCGTCATCTACACCTCGGGCACCACGGGCAACCCCAAGGGCGTGATGCTCAGCCACCGCAACATCTGCTGGACGGTCGAGTCGCTCGTCGAGTCGTTCGAGTTCGAGACCACCCTCGGGAAGCGGCTCGTCTCGTACCTGCCGATGGCGCACGTCGCCGAGCGGATGGTCAGCCACTACGGCGGAGCGTTCCTCGGGTACGACATCGCCACCTGTCCCGAGCCGGGCCGCATCGCGGACTACGCCCGCGAGGTGCGCCCGAACATCATCTTCGGGGTCCCCCGCGTGTGGGAGAAGGTGTACGCCGGGGTCAACGCCGCGCTCGCCGCCGACCCGGAGAAGAAGCGCCAGGTCGACGAGGCCGTCGAGGCCGCCATCCCGATCACCGAGGCGATGGTCGACGGCACGATCACGAAGGAGCAGCAGGAGACCTACGACTTCCTCGATGCCGTCGCGTTCTCGACGATCCGCCAGCTCGTCGGCCTCGACGAGGTCGAGCTGGCGGTCACCGGCGCGGCGCCGATCCCGCCGGAGCTGATCCGCTGGTTCCGCGCCATCGGCGTGCCGCTCTCCGAGGTGTACGGCATGAGCGAGAACTCGGGCCCGATGTGCTTCTCCCCGTGGAAGCCGAAGGTGGGCACCGTCGGTCCGGCCTGCCCCGGCGTGGAGGTCCGCATCGCCGACGACGGCGAGGTGCTCTGCCGCGGTGGCCTGGTGTTCGAGGGCTACCTGAACGACCCCGAGAAGACCGCCGAAGCGATCGACGAGGACGGCTGGCTGCACTCGGGCGACATCGGGACGATGGACGAGGACGGCTACGTCACCATCGTCGACCGCAAGAAGGAGCTGATCATCACGGCGGGGGGCAAGAACGTGAGCCCCGCGAACCTCGAGGCCGCCCTGAAGATGATCCCGCTCGTCGGGCAGGCCGCTGCGGTCGGCGACAACCGCCCGTTCATCGCGGCGCTGCTCGTGCTCGACCCCGAGGTCGCTCCGGCGTGGGCGGCGCAGCACGGGCTGGGCGACAAGTCGCTCGCCGAGCTGGCCGAGGAGCCGGCGGTGATCGCCGAGGTGGAGAAGGGCCTGGCCGAGGTGATGGCCGGCTTCAACAACGCCGAGCGGGTGAAGAAGTTCAAGCTCGTCGGCGAGGAGTGGTTGCCCGACTCCGACATGCTCACCCCCACCTCGAAGCTGAAGCGGCGCGGCGTCGCCGGCCGCTACGCGAAGGAGATCGAGGAGCTCTACGCGAGCTGACCGCCGAACGGCTGGCGGGCGCCTCGAACGGGCGTCCGCAGCCTCACTGCCCCTTCCAGGCCGCCTCGTCGGCGAAGAACCGCGGGTCGATCTCGCCTGGCGCCAGAGGCCGCATGATGAGGTCGAGTGCCGTCCACATCATCCGCGAGCTGGGCAGCAGCAGGACCGGCAGCACTGCGGCCGGCAGCACCGCCGCGATCACGAGCGGCATGGTCTCGATGTCGGGGACCATCACGATCGACGTGACGATCAGGCTCACGAACGTGATCGAGAACGTGAAGATGGTGTTCAGGCCGATGTAGCCGATCACGTGGCCCTCGACGCGCTGGTACTTCATGTCGCAGGTGGGGCAGCGGTCCACGACGAAGAACCACTTGCGGACCACCCGGCCCCCGCCGCAGATCGGGCAGCGGTGGAAGAAGCCCCGCAGCAGCATGCGGAGGTTGCTGACCCCGATGAGCGACGACGTCGGTCGTGGCTGGTTCCGGGCGGCGCCGCTCCGGCCCGGCCCGCGGGCGCTCACAGCGTTCGGGCGACGTGCAGCTCGACGGACGTGGCGCCGGCGGCCATCGCGGAGCGGACCACGTCCGCCATCGCGAGGCTGACCGCTTGCACCGGTCCCTGCACCGCCGTGCCCGACGGCTGGTCCGAGGGGGTGAGGCCCGCTCGTTCGACCGCCTCGGTGGCCGCCTGGCGGGCCGAGGCAGCACCGTCGAACGAGGCGCCGGCCGGCTGCTCCACGGTGAACTCGACGCGGATCTGCTGGGCCGGCTGCATGCCTCTGGAGCCTACCGGCGAAGGCCGCGAGTCGGTCCGGGGCCGATGCGGTGGCGCCGCGCGCCCTCCGCTAGCTTCGGCGCCCGTCCCCCGACGCCAGGAGGCCTGAGCCTGATGAGGAAGAAGAGGTGGATCGCAGCGATCGGTCTGCTCGCTGCGATGTCGATGGTCGGAGCTGCGTGCGGCGACGACGGTGACGACACGGCCGGCGACGGCGGTGGTGGGAACGGCGACGGCGGCGACAAGCTGAAGGCCGCGTGGATCTACGTCGGGCCGACCAACGACGGTGGCTGGACGACCGCCCACGACAACGGGCGCAAGGCCGTCGAGGAGGCCCTCGGCGACAAGGTGGAGACCACCTACAAGGAGAACGTCCCCGAGGGGCCCGAGACCGCGCAGGTGATCGAGGACCTCATCAAGGACGGCAACACGATCATCTTCTCGACCTCGTTCGGCTTCAGCGACGCGGTCAAGGCGGCTGCGGAGGCCCATCCGGACGTCCACTTCGAGCAGGCGACCGGTGCCGAGACCGCCGAGAACCTCGCCACCTACTACGGCGCGGGTGAGGACAGCCTGTTCCTCGCCGGCATGGCCGCCGGCGCCGCCACGGAGAACGGCACGATCGGCTTCACCGCCCCGTTCCCGATCCCCGAGGTGATCCGCCACGTCAACGCCTACACGCTGGGTGCCCGCTCGGTGCGGGCCGACGCCCAGGTGAAGGTCGTCTGGGTGAACTCGTGGTTCGCCCCGGCCGAGGAGCGTGCTGCCGCCGAGACGCTGATCAACGAGGGTGCCGACGTCATCGCCTCCGGCGGCGACAGCCCGGCGCCCGGCGAGGCCGCGAAGGCGGCCGGCGTGCCGTGGACCGGCTACGACTCCGACCAGTCGGAGAACTTCCCCGAGATCTGGCTGACCGCAGCGGTCTACGACTGGGGCCCCTACTACATCGACCGGGTCCAGAAGGCCCTGGACGGCGAGTGGGAGACGGGCGAGTACTACGGGAACATCGCCGACGGCTTCACCGACATCGCACCGTTCGGCGAGCTCGTGAGCGAGGAGACCCGCGCCGCCATCGAGGAGAAGAAGAAGGAGCTCATCGAGACGCCTCTCTCTTCCTTCCGGGGCCCGATCGCCGACCAGGACGGCAAGGAGAGGGTCGCTGCAGGGGAGATCCCGCCGCTCTCCGACCTCTTGACGATGGACTGGTTCGTCGAGGGCGTCGTGGGCGACCCGACGGGCTGATCCCAGCCCATCCAGCGCGCGCCCGATGGGAGCGACCGAGCACGACACGACCGCCGGGGCCGAGGCCCCGGCGGTCCGCGTCTCGGGCATCACGAAGCGCTTCCCCGGCGTCGTCGCGAACGAGGACGTCCACCTCGAGGTCCGGCGAGGGGAGATCCACGCGCTCCTCGGTGAGAACGGCGCGGGGAAGTCGACCCTCTCCAACGTGCTCACCGGCCTGTACCAGCCGGACGAAGGCGAGATCCACGTCGGGGGGCGCCAGGTCGTGTTCGGGTCGCCCCGCGACGCGATCGACGCCGGGATCGGGATGGTGCACCAGCACTTCCGGCTGGTGCCGTCGTTCACGGTGGCGGAGAACGTCGCCCTCGGCGAGGCGGGTCGCTTCCGCCCCGGCGACTACGAGCGCCGCGTCCGCGAGCTGTCGGCGCGCCACGGGCTCGAGGTCGATCCCACGGCCCGGGTCTGGCAGCTCTCGGTGGGCGAGCAGCAGCGCGTCGAGCTGCTGAAGGTCCTGTCCCGCGGCGCCGACGTGCTGATCCTCGACGAGCCGACCGCCGTCCTCACCCCGCAGGAGTCCGAGGCGCTCTTCGAGGCGCTCCGGACGTTCGCCGCCGAGGGACGGGCGGTGGTGTTCATCTCGCACAAGCTCGACGAGGTCACGGCGGTGTCCGACCGCGTCACCGTGCTGCGCGACGGCCGCACGGTGGGCACGGTGGAGGCGCGCGACACCGACGCACGCGAGCTGGCGCGACTGATGGTTGGCCGCGACGTGGTGTTCCACCACGACGACCTCGCCGAGCGGGCCGACATCGACCTCGACCGGACGCTGCTCGACGTCCGGGGGATCAGCGCGCTCGACGACCGGGGCCAACAGGCGCTGCGCGACGTCTCCGTGGCGGTGCACGCCGGCGAGATCGTGGGGATCTGCGGGGTGGCGGGGAACGGCCAGCGCGAGCTGGCGGAGGTGATCTCCGGCATGCGGGGCGCGCAGACCGGCGAGGTCGTCGTCGACGGCCGACGGCTGAAGGCCGGCGACCCGCGCGACGCCATCCACGCGGGCGTCGGGCACATCCCCGAGGACCGGCTGCACACCGGCCTGGCAGCCAGCGCCAGCATCGAGGAGAACCTCGTCCTCAAGTCGTACCGCTCCGCCCCGGTGGCGGCCGGTCCGTTCCTGCGACGCGGGTGGATCCGCGGGAACGCCCAGCGGTTGATGGAGCGGTTCGACGTGAAGGCGCCCGCGCCGACCACGCCCACCCGCCTGCTCTCGGGCGGCAACGTGCAGAAGGTGGTGCTCGCCCGTGAGCTCTCCCTCGACCCGAAGGTCCTGATCGCGGCCTCGCCGACACGTGGCCTCGACGTGGGCGCCATCGAGACCGTCCGCCACCTGCTGCTCGAGCAGGCCCGCTCCGGCATGGGGATCCTCCTGATCAGCGAGGAGCTCGACGAGGTGCTGGCCCTGGCGGACCGGATCGTGGTGCTCGCCGGCGGCGCGGTCGTGGGGGAGGTCCGGAGGGGCGAGGCGGACGTCGAGGAGCTCGGCCTGATGATGGGCGGGCGCGCCCGCGGGTCGGCGGCGTGAGGGCTCCGATCCTCCCGTCGGTGCGGGGCGTGCGCCTCCAGCGTCGCGTCGACGTGCCCTGGTGGCTGTCCTGGGTCGTCCCGCTCGGGTCGTTCGTCGGCGCGCTCGTGGTCGGCGGCGTGGTCATCGCGCTCTCCGGGAACGACCCGTTCGACACCTACCAGCGGATCGTCGAGCGCGGGTTCACCTCCGACGGCGCGCTCTCGGCGACCCTCACCTCCGCGACCCCGCTGCTCTTCACCGGGCTCGCAGCCGCCGCCGCCTTCAAGATGGGCCTGTTCAACATCGGTGGCGAGGGGCAGTTCACGATCGGCGCCGTCGCCTCCTCGTGGGTGGGTCTTCGGTTCGGCGCCGACCTGGGCGTGGGGGCGATCCCCCTCATGGTCCTCGCCGGCGTGGCGGGCGGCGCTGTCTGGGCGGCGATCCCCGGACTCCTCCGTGCCTTCGCCTCGACGAACGAGATCATCACGTCGCTGATGCTCAACTACGTGGCGGGTCTGTTCGCCTCGTACCTCATCTTCAACAGCCGCTCGTACTGGCGGAGCTTCGAGGGGACGGGGAGGGTGTTCCCGCAGGGGAAGATGCTCCCGATCGACGCCTGGTGGGAGCCGGTCGAGGTCGGGCCGCTCTCCATCCCACTCGGCTACCTGCTCGGCGTCGCCGCCGCGATCGTCGTGTGGCTCCTGTACCGGACCACGCGGTTCGGCTTCGAGCTGCGGGTGATCGCCGACTCCCCCGGCGCAGCTCGCTACGCGGGCATGCGGAACCGGCGGAAGATCGTGGCCGTCATGGGCCTGTCGGGTGCGCTCGCCGGCATCGGCGGAGCGAGCGACGTGGGCGACGTGCGCCACGTGCTCGACCCGAAGGGCGTGTCGCAGGCGGGCTACGGCTACGCCGGCATCGTGGTGGCGGCGCTCGCACGGCTGAACCCGATCGCTGTCGTGCCGGTGTCGATCCTGCTGGGCGGGCTCGCGAACGCCGGTCGCTCGCTGCAGGGCCCCGACTTCCCGGCCGGCCTGGTCGGCACGCTGCAGGGGCTCATCCTCTTCTTCACCCTCGGCGGTGAGGTGCTGGCCCGCTACCGGGTCCACCGGGTCCGGGTGGCGACCGCCGAGCGGGGCGCAGCGGAGGCCCCGGCGTGAACAGCAACCTGTTCGTGGTGATCGCCGCCTCTGCGGTGTTCTACGGCACCCCGCTCGTGTTCGCCGCCCTCGGCGAGGTGCTCACCGAACGGTCCGGCGTCCTCAACCTGGGCGTCGAGGGGATGATGCTGATGGGCGCGGTCACCGCCGCGTACACGTCGACGCGAGCCCCCGGGCCCACCTGGGTGGTCCTCATCCTGTGCCTCGGCGCTGCGATGCTGGCGGGCGCGCTGGCCGCGGCGCTGCACGCCGTGCTCGTGATCACGTTCCGCGTGAACCAGACCGTCTCCGGCCTGGCGCTCACGATCTTCGCCGGGGTCACCGGCCTCTCCTCCTACCTGGCGCGGACCTGGAACGTGTCGGAGCGCCCCGTGCCGCACCAGTTCCGCAAGCTCGACGTGTTCGGCCTCGCCGACCTCCCCGTCGTCGGCCCGGTGCTCTTCGGGCAGACCGCGCTCACCTACCTCTCGTGGGTCCTCGTGGCCGTGGCCTCGTGGTACCTGTTCCGCACCCGGGCGGGCCTCCACGTCCGAGCTGTCGGCGAGTCGCCGGCGACGGCCGACGCGATGGGCATCGACGTGGTGCGCACGCGGTACCTGCACACGATCGCCGGCGGGGCGCTCGCGGGGATCGGTGGCCTCTGCTTCTCCCTGGCGATCGTGCCCACCTGGGTCGACGGCGTGACCGCTGGGCGGGGCTGGATCGCGATCGCGCTCGTCATCTTCGGGTTCTGGCGGCCCGGCCTCACCCTCGTCGGCGCCTACCTGTTCGGCGCCTTCTCCAGCCTCGGCCTGACCCTCCAGGCACGGGGCGTGGGGATCGCCCCGCAGGCGCTCGACGCCCTTCCGTACCTCATGACCATCGCCGTGCTGGTGGTGGTGTCGTCGGGCTGGTCGAAGCGCCGCATGGGCGCTCCCGCCTCCCTCGGCATCCCCTACGAGCGCGAGGAGCGCTGAACCGCCACCCGGCTCGCCTACGTCACGCTGACGTGGCCGCTTTTTGGGGGCGCGCCAGCGACCGCGGGTATACGGTTCCCGCGCATGTGGGGGTCGGATCGGGGTCGGGCATGGCGGACGAGGTCGATGCCACGGGTACGGCGGATGCGGCGGGACGGCGGCGGCGTGCGGATGCGCGCCGGATGGTTCGGAGCGGCGTTGGTCGCGGTGGCGATCACCGCGAGCTGCACGCCGCCGCCCACGCTCACGCCCGAGCAGCAGATCGCTCAGATCATCGCCTTCGTGGAGCAGGTGCGCGGGCACCAGTTCGTGACTCCGCCGCAGATCGAGTTCCTCGACGACGCCGCGTTCCGCGCCGACGTCCTCGCTCAGCTCGCCGCTGCTGAGCCCGAGGTCCAGAAGGCGGAGACCATCTTCAGGGCGACCGGGTGGATGTCGCCGGGCGACAGCCTCTGGGCGAAGTACCAGATCGCCTTCGGCGGAGCCGTGGTGGGCTACTACGACCCGGCGACCGGCGTGCTGAAGGTGCGGGGGACCGCCATGACCCCGTACCGCCGGGAGATCATCGCCCACGAGCTGACCCACGCCCTCGACGACCAGGTCCACGACCTCGACGTCGAGCTGGGCGACTCGTTCCTCAGCGAGGAGCGCTTCGCTGCCCTGGTCGCGATCGAGGGGTCTGCCAGCCGGGTCCACACCGCCTACACCAGCTCGCTGAGCGCGTTCGAGCAGCTGCAGAGCCTGCAGGAGCAGCTCGAGATGGGCAGCGATCCGGCGTTGTTCACCGTGCCCCTCGCGCTCCTCACCTTCACCCAGGCGCCGTACCTGCGCGGCGCCACGTTCAGCAACCAGGTCACGGCGCAACTCGGCGTCCCCGCCGGCGTGGACCAGACGCTCGAGCGGTACCCGTCCACCGCCGAGCAGGCCTTCGACACCCAGAAGTACCTCGCGGACGAGCCTGCCGTCCCCGTGGCGGTGCCGCCCGCCGAGGGAACGGTGGTGGAGAGCGGCACGTGGGGGCAGTTCCTCCTCACCCTGCTGATCCGCAACGGCATCGCGCTCGACCAGGTCGACCCGGTCACGCACGGGTGGGCCGGCGACGCGTACGTGGCGTGGGAAGACGGCTCGCAGGACTGCCTCCGGCTGGACACCCGCATGGACACGCCGACGCAGGCGGACGCGCTGCGTGCCGCGCTGGCCTCGTGGGCGTCGACCCGTCCGGCGGCGAGCGTGTCCGAGCTCGACCCCTCGACCGTCAGGGTGACGACCTGCGTGGGATGAGCCCGCACCTCGCTCCTGCACCGTGAGCGTCCCCATGGCCGACCCCTCCGTGGCGGCGCTCGTGCCGCGCCCACGCGGATGGGCGCCCGCCGACGGCTGGTCGCTGCCCGGTCCGCTCGAGGTCGTCGACGAAGGGGCTGGGGCTGGCGACCCAGCGGTCACGCGCCTCCGCTCCGCGTGGCCCGCCGCCGGTGGCCCACCGACCGAGGTCCGGCTCGCCGTCGCTGCCCCCGGGGGCGCGCTGCGACTCGGGGTGGACGAGTCGCACCGCATCGCGATCGATGCCGACGGGGTGCGGATCGAGGCGCCGAACGAGGTGGCGGCGCGCCGGGCGGTCGAGACGGTCCTCCAGCTCGCCCGAGGCGGCCGGCTGCCGCACGGGGTGATCGAGGACGCGCCCGCGCACCCGTGGCGCGGGTTGCTGGTCGACGTGTGCCGGCACTGGATCGGTCCCGAGCGGGTGATGGCGACCATCGACGCGATGGCTGCGGTGAAGCTCGACGTCCTCCACCTCCACCTGAGCGACGACCACGCCTTCCGACTGGAGTGCAGCCGGTACCCGCGGCTGCACGAGCTGGGGTCCGACGGTAGGTGGTACTCGCGGGACGATGTCGCAGCGGTGGTCGAGCACGCCGCGGCAGCCGGGATCCGCGTCGTGCCGGAGATCGACGTGCCCGGCCACACCACCTCCTGGCTGGTGGGCCATCCCGAGCTGGCCGCGACGCCCGGGCCCTTCGAGCTGCGCCGGACGGCGGGCATCGCCACCGTGGCGCTGCACCCCACCTCGCCCGAGGTCAGGAAGGTGATCGCGGGGGTGCTCGACGAGCTGGTCGAGCAGTTCCCCGACGCCTACCTCCACATCGGAGGCGACGAGGTGTCGCCGGAGGCGTGGCCCGGCATCGACGCACCCAGCGCCCAGGAAGAGCTCACCGATGCGGTGGCCCGGATGGTGCTCGAGCGGGGGCGCACGCCGATCGTGTGGGACGACGCCTGGCACCCCGGGCTGCCCGACGGCGTCGTCACCCAGGTGTGGCGCGGCCACCGACGGCTCCGCCACATCGCAGCAGCGGGTGGTCCCGTCCTGTGGTCCTCTCCCTACTACCTGGACCTGGGCTACGACCCGCGGCACCTCCACCAGCACCCGCTCGCAGATGCGGTGACCGCCGCCGCGGCTCGGGAGCGGATCGCGGGCGATCCGCGGGTGGGGGAGTGGGGCGATCTGTTGCGCCACATGGACCGCGAGTGGGACGCCACCGTGGCGGAGGACCCGCCCGCCGAGGTCGCCGCCGCGGCGGTGCTGGGTGGGGAGGCGTGCCACTGGACCGAGCTGACCCCCGAGCACCTCTTCGACCTCCGCACCTGGCCGCAGGCGGCCGCCGTCGCGGACGTCTTGTGGTCGGGTGATGCCACCGATGCGGACCACCTCCACGATCGCCTCCACGCGGTCGGCGCGTTCCTCTCCGCCACCACCCCGGTGGACCCAGAGGGCGACCGGCGGTCTGCGTGGCTGCGGCTCGCCGGAGGCGACGAGGAGCTCGCCGCTGCGATCGACGTGGTCGCAGGCTGCTGCGAGCCGGTGAAGTGGTACGCCCGCCATGCGCACCTCCCGGACGAGAGGATCGACGGCCCGTTCGATCGGTTCGTCGACGCCCTCGCACCCACCGCCCGCGACCTCGTGCGGATCGAGGAGGGTGTCGACCCGCAGGCGCTCCTGCCCACCTGGCGCTACGCGGCGCGCACGATCCTGGAGGCAGGCGTGGGGGAGGGGTCGCCGCTCGCAGAGGTGCAGGCGGTGGCGGAACGCCTCCTCGCGATCTGCGACGGAGAGGTGCCGGAGCGACCCCCGGTCCTCGGCGAGGTGGTCGTGGCCGTCAGCGTCCCGCTCCGGGAGAGGGGAGCGAGGCCGTGAGCGGCACGGGAGGCGACGCGTTCGTGCGTCCCTACGAGGCGCGCGACCGGGCGCGGGTGCGGGAGATCTGCCACGCCACCGGGTACATGGGCGAGTCCGCCGGGTGGTTCTGGCCCGACGTCGAGTCCTTCGCCGACATGTTCAGCGGCTACTACACCGACGAGGAGCCCGAGTCGGCCCAGGTGGTCGAGGTCGACGGGCGGGTCGAGGGCTACCTCCTCGGCTGCCTCGACTCGTCGAGGGCGTGGCAGCCCGACAGGGTGGTCCTCCGCCACGTCGTCCGTCGGGGGATCGCATTCCGACGCGGCACCTCGGCGTTCATCGGGAGGGCGGCGGTGGACCTCTACCGCGATCGGAGTGCCGGCCTCCACCGCGCGACCCAGCCCGACCGGGTGGAGGAGCGCTACCCCGCGCACCTCCACATCGATCTCATGCCGGTCGCCCGAGGGCAGGGCTTCGGGGGTCGCTTGATGCACGCGTGGCTCTCGCGGGTCGAGCGAGCGGGGCTCGACGGGTGCCACCTGCGCACCTTTGCCCAGAACGTTGGGGGAATCACCTTCTTCGAGTCGGAGGGGTTCCGGCGCGTCGGCGAGCCGGCGGTGGTGCCGGGGTGGCGTTCGCCCCGTGGGGAAAGGCTCCACGTGCAGACGATGGTCCTCGACCTGCCCTCCACCGCGGAGCGCGGTGAGGGGACCGCTCCCCGCCACGAGTAGGCCGAACGGCTCCGATCGGCGTCGCATTTCGTCACGAAACCTGGTAGCTCTTGTGCGCCCTGCGGCTCCCCTGTACAAGTGGGGAATTGCGTGGCCCGTGCGAACGGGTCCAGGGGCTTCACCTCAGGAGGGAAACATGCGGGGCCGAACACGGTGGTTGGCGAGGACGCTCGGTGTAGCGGCGATCGGAGCGCTCTTCGTTCCGGTCACGCCCGCCGCAGCGCAGACACAGTCAGCCCGGGTGACGCTGAACTGCGACGGCATCACGGGTGACAGCGCGTCGAGCCTCGGCGACTCGAAGGCCACCCTCGGGATGCTCCCCGGTGGTGGGTCGGGCCTCTCCCTCGACGTGAACGTGACCACCACGGTCCCGGCCGTCGTGAAGCAGGGCTCGGGTCCGTTCGACGCCCGCTTCGACCTCAACGTGACGCTCCCCGCCTCGGTGGTGAGCTCCGCGAAGCTCCTCGGCCTCTCGACCGTGCCGGTGAACAACGCCACCTTCGGCGTGCAGTTCACCGGAGCGGCCACCGGCAAGCTCTCCACCACCGTCCCGAACCAGACGGTGGACCTCAACGCCGCCGTCGTGTCGGTGAACCAGACCATCACCGGCAAGGTGACCCCCGACGGCTCCGGCCTCATCATCTACCGGCCCGACGCCGCCCGGCTGTCGATCGTGATCAACCGGACCATCGGCACCCTCGAGGTCCGCACGCTCACCGTGCAGTGCTCGGCGAGCGGCCTCCTCGGGACCACGCTGGTGCAGGTCCCCGGTGCGCCGCGGGTGAACCCGCCGATCATCACCGCCACCGGTGAGGTGGGCGCCAACACCCTCGACCTGCTGGGCGGCGGCTACATCGCTCCCGACGAGGGCAACCCCGTCCTCCCCGAGTCGCTCGCGACCACCGGCAGCCCCACGCCGAGCGGCACCGCGACGATCGAGAACGGTGTGCTGACGTTCAACGCCCCTGCCGGCGGCGACTACGAGATCCCGCTGCAGGTCTGCGCGGCGCCCAAGGCGACCGACGCGAAGCCGGGCATCAGCGAGGTCCAGCAGATGGTCCTCGGCGACTACAACGTCTACGACAACACCTTCAAGACGTTCATCGGTGACGTCGCCCGTGCGCTGAACCCGCACCCGCTGGGCCTCACCCTCGAGTTCGAGGGCCAGAAGACCCGGGTGATCGGCACCTCCTTCGGCAACCAGTGGTGGAACCAGGGTGTGCCCACCCCGCTCACGACCGACTGGCTGCAGTGGATCAACTCGTCGTTCCGTGCGCCCACCGCTGCCCAGATCCAGGCCGAGCTGGAGCGCCTGCCCAACATCGGTGCCGGCAACGTGACCGTCACCGGTGGCGGCGCAGAGCCCTACGCGATCTCCTTCGTCGGTGACCTCGCCGACAAGGACGTCGGCCAGGTGACGGTCGCCGACTGGTGGAGCCACCTCCCGTCGGAGGGCCTCGACGCCCTCCTGGCTGCGGCCGGTGGCCTCGGCGGAGGCGACGACGATGCCCCGCCGCTGCCCACCTGGGAGCAGCTGAACAACCAGCTCCTGACCGGTGCCATCTCGTTCGACCAGTGGACCGTGGTCGCAGGTGACCTCATCCGGGCGCAGCTGCTCGCGTCGCTGCCCCCGATCCCCGACCTGGTCGCCGACGTGACGTCGCTCTTCCCGTCGAAGCCGCTGCTGAACACGGTGACCCAGGGCGAGGACGCCATCCCCGCCGGGACCACCGGTGACCTGTGCACCCCGTTCGTGGTGCGCTACGCCATCGGCGGCGTCGACGTCGAAGGCGCCGGCCTCGGCCGGACGCCCACCGGACAGGGCCCGCGGGTGGCCGGACGGGACCTGGCCTTCACCGGCTCGCCGTCCACCGGGCTCACGCTGCTCGGCCTCGGCCTGGTGGCAGTCGGCGGTGGCCTCGTGCTGATGCGCCGTCGGGAGACCATGGCCTGACCGGCTGACCGAAACCTCTCCTGAACCGAACACCGGCAGGTGACCCGCTTCGGCGGGGAGCCTGCCGGTGTCGGTCGTTTTCGGGGCGACTCGGCAGCGAACGCCGACGGTCAGGCCCGGGCGAGGCGGCCGATGCGCTTCGGTGCCACGTAGCCCGCCTCTGCGAGCCAGCGCATCGTGTCGACCAGCGTCTCCTCCAGCGTCCGCGCCGGGAGGCCGAACTGCTCGCGGGCTGGGGAGTCGTCGTAGCGGGCGTCGGGGTGGTCGATCCCCACGATGATCAGCTCGATCGTCTCGGAGGAGATCGGCAGTCCGACTCGGACCCGGCGGCCGACCGAGTCGGCGACGGCCGCGGCTGCCGCGAGCGCCGAGCGTGGAGCCGGGAACTTCGGCAGCCGACGCCCGGTCAGCTCCGACATCGCCGTGACGATGCCTCGCAGCTCCACCGGGTCGCCGGGGAACAGGTAGCGCCGTGGTCCCCGGCCCGGCTCCAGCGCGGCGACGCAGAGCTCGGCGACGTCGCGGACGTCCACGAACGGCATCGCCGCATGCGCCGGCAACGTGGGCAGCCGCCACAGCAGGACGTCGCGGACCACCTTCACCGAGTCCGACAGGCCCGGGTTCGGGTCACGTGGCCCGAACACACCTCCCGGGTAGATCGTCACTACGGGAGCGCCCTCGTCCTGTGCCGCGCGGGCGACGTGCTCCGCCGCGATCTTCGACCGGGTGTACGGGCCGCAGCCCTCGGCCAGATCCATCTCGGCCGTCACGAACGACGCGGGCGGAGGCTGGTAGACGCCCAGGGTCGACACGTCGACGATCGGGTCCAGCCCTGCGGCCCGCGCTGCGTCGATGACCGTGCGGGTCATCTCCGGGTTCACCCGGTGCATCTCCTCGGCGTAGGTCGGGTCGAGGGTGAAGAGGGCCGCCACGTGGATGACCGCGTCGCACCCCTCGATCGCTGACGCGACGGAGGCGGGATCGCTCAGGTCCGCCCGGACCGCTTCGATCCCGGGATCGTCGAGCAGCCCGAACATCGTGCGGACGCGCTGGACCTTGTCGGGGTCCCGGACCAGCATCCGCACCTCGTAGCCCCCAGCACGCGCCGCGGCGACCGTGTGGGAGCCGATGAACCCGGTCCCACCGGTGATCGCGACCTTCACGGCGGCGAGACTACTGAGGGGCGCTCCGGCGGCCCGACCCCAGCTGCAGCCGGTGGAACGCCAGGAAGCCGGGCGGGATCTTCAGCCAGAAGGTGGCGAGCCGGTAGAGGAGCACGGCGCCCACCGAGGTGGTGCTCGGCAGCCCTGCCGAGGTGAGGCCGGCGATGAGCGTGGCCTCCACCGCGCCGAGCCCGCCGGGAGTGGGGGCCGCCGTGGCCACCACGGAGGCGGTGAGGTACACGAACCCGATCGACGCCACGCCCATCGAGCCGTCCAGCGCGGCGACGCAGGCCGCGAGGGCGACCATGTTGGCGCCGGTGACGCCCACCGCGCCGCCCACCAGCTGGAGCAGCTTGATCGGCCGTCGGGCGACCTGCGCCAGTCCCGACGCCGCTCGCTTGAGGTACGGCCCGACCTTCTCGACGAGCAGCCGCCGACCCGCGGGGACCGCCACCACCACCGCAGCCGCCACCACGGCGATGGCTCCGACCACCAGAGCGGTGGTGCCCGACGGGAGGTGCAGGTCGCCGAGGCCGCCGCTGCCACGCCAGAACGCGAACGCGGCGAGCAGCGACGCGTGGACCACCACGCCGTTCACCAGGTTGAGGCCGACCGCTGCGAGCGCGACGGGTTGGTCGACGCCGCTCCGCTCGAGGAAGCGGGCGTTCAGCGCCATGCCCCCGAGCTGCGCGGGCGTGGCGAACCCCACGAACGCCGCTGCCGTCTGGGTGAGGACGTTGGCACCGAAGGGGACGTCCTCGGGCACCGAGCCCGAGATCGCGACCGCAGCGCCGACGATGCTGGCCGCCGAAGCGAGGAGCGCAACCGCGAACCACCACCAGTTCGCGTTGCGCACGTTCGACCAGAGCTCGGACGCGCCCGCCAGCTGCGGGCCGAGCAGGTAGAAGGCGACCGCGGACAGGCCCACCAGCACGAGGGTGCGGGGCGACACCCGCTCCAGGTCGGTGGGCACGACCGGCCCGGCCTCCGTCTGCTCCACGACCTCGTCGATCACCTGGCGGAGGAGGTCGCCCTCCTTCGCGTCGCGCCGGGTCGCCCGCGTGAGGGCGAGCGGCTGGAGGCGTGAGAGCGCCCCGGACACCGCGCCGGACCCCAGCTCGTCGACGGCGACCGTGACGGCCCGCTCCGGGCCCACCGAGCGCGCCGTGATGACCAGCAGCTCGGCGACGTCGTTGGAGAGGAGACCGGCGTCGGCGCCCACCTCGGCGCGGGAGAAGTCGGTGACCCACACCTCGCCGTCCACCTCCACGAGGTGTTCGAGGCGCAGCCGCCGGTGGGCGACGCGAGCCCGCCGTAGGCCGGCCACGGCGCGCCACGCTCCGCGCAGCTGCTCGTCGGAGAGCACCTCGCGATGCTGCGCGAGGGGCGTGCCGTCCAGCTCGTCGAAGGCGAGCAGCGCCGATCGCTCCCCGACCACCGTCACGGCGCGCAGGCGGGGCGTGAGGACGTCGTGCTGGCGTGCCATCGCAGCGGCGAGCGCCTCGTGCTCGGCCGTCTGCACCACCGACGCCCACGGCCGCTCGCTCCCCGTGTTCTGGAAGCGGACCGACCGGTAGAGCCTGGCGGGCAGCCGGGCGATGCGAGTGTCGGGGTTCATCACCCGGACGTGGAGCCGCGAGCCGTCCACCAGCGTGGCTCGCCAGCAGTCCGGGCGGCCGGCGATCTGGGCCAGCCGTGCCAGCTGGAACCCCTGCTCCCCGAGCGTGGCCGCCACCGTGCGGCCGTGCGGGATGTGGTCGGGCGCGCCGAAGAGGAGGAGGCCGAGGTGGCCGACGAGAAGACCCACCGGCACGGCGAGGAGGAGCTCGCGGGGGAGCACCGCGCCGGAGGCCAGGCGGATCACCACCACGAGCACCACTGCGATGCGGAAGATGCGGCGCCAGCGACGCTCGAGCCACGGGCTCTCCACGATCACCAGGGCGACGAGCCCGGCGAGGTACGACGGGCTGGGGAACCCGGTGGGGATCTGGAGGCGCTGCTCGAACAGCTCGCGTAGGCCAGCTCGGGCCTCGGGGTCGTCGAAGAGCCGGTTCAGCGCCAGCCCCGTGACGAAGCCGGCGACCGTCAGCGAGCCGACCAGGTTCACGAGGCGCCGGAAGCGGCGGGTGACGACGAGGACGGCCACGACGATGAGCGGCGCGTACGCCGCGATCGCCTGGGTGACGGCGACCAGGACCTCTCGCAGCCAGCTGGGCAGCCGCGACAGCGCCCGCACGAGGTCGCGCTCCACACCGGACAGGCCGGACGGTGCCGCGATGGCGAGGACGATCGCCGCGCCGGCGAGCAGCGCGGCTGCGAACACCCCGAGCGTCACCGAGGCCGAGCGCGTCACCGGGGGACGGCGCTGCTCCTCGATGGACACGACCGTGGGTGGGGAGCCGTGGACGTGGTGGGAGGCAGGGTGGATGCGGAGAGCCTGACGCATGCGGGGGTGGTGGAGCCAGCACCCACAGGGCCGCACGGCCCCTTCGCATGGGTCCCCCGGCCCCTTCCACGACCGTGTCCTCAAGTCCCCGTGTGGGCGGACCGACCTCGGATCCGCCGGGTTGCGTGGCACGGCGGGCGAAGGAGGAGACGAGATGGCGGGGACGGCGACGGTCGACGACCAGACCGAACGGGCAGAGGGCACCTGGGAAGCACGGCCGGTCGCGGCAGCGCTGGTCCGATGCGTCGCGATCGCTGTGCCGCTCGGCGCCGGCGCCGTGGCCTCCGTCGTGGCGGATCGCCGGCTCGGGACCGCCACCACCGTCACCGGCGCGGTGCTGCGGGCGCTGGTGGTGATCGCCGTGTCCACGGCAGCGGTGCTCGCCGTCGATCGAGCGGCCCGTCGACTGCTGCCGCTCGCCACCCTGTTGAACCTGTCGCTGGTCTTCCCCGACCAGGCGCCGGCGCGCTTCCGGACGGCGCTGAAGGCCGGCAGCAGCCGTCGCCTCGCGAAGCTGGCCGAGTCGACACGCAGCGACGGCCTCCCGGACGACCCGACCGCCGCGGCGGAGCAGGTGCTCCTCCTCATCAGAGCGATCGGCGACCACGACCGACGCACCCGAGGCCATTCGGAGCGGGTCCGCCTGTTCGCCGACATGATCGGCCAGGAGCTGGGCCTGGGCCGTCGTGACCGGCAGCTGCTCCAGTGGGGCGCCCTGGTCCACGACCTCGGCAAGCTGACCGTGCCACCCGAGATCCTGAACAAGCGTGGCCGGCCCGACGCTGACGAGTGGAAGATCCTCCAGCAGCACCCGAAGGCCGGCGAGGAGCTGATCGCCCCGCTCCGGCCGCTCCTCGGTGAGTGGGCCGATGCCGTCGGTGGCCACCACGAGAAGTGGGACGGCTCGGGCTACCCGCGTGGCCTTCGCGGACCCGAGATCACCCGGGCAGCGGCGATCGTCGCGGTGGCGGACTCCTTCGAGGTCATGACCGCGATCCGCTCGTACAAGAAGGCGATGTCGATGCGCGCCGCTCGGGAGGAGCTGACCCGTTGTGCGGGGACGCACTTCTCCCCGGAGGTGGTGCGCGCCTTCCTCTCCCTCTCGCTCGGGCGCCTCCGGCTGGCGATGGGGCCGCTCAGCGCCCTGGCGCACCTCCCGTTCGCCGGCCAGGTGGCCCAGGCCCCCGGTGTGGTGACCGGCGCGTCGGCTGCGCTCCGCGCCGCGACGACGGCCCCTGTCGTGGCCGGGGTGACCGCCGGCGCCCTCGTGGCGTCACTCGCTGCTCCCAGCGCGGTCCAGGGCGCCACGATCGAGCTCGCGTCGGCCGAGAGCAGCCCGTCCGGCGCGCACCAGGTCGCCGGCGGCACATCCCCGGGAGGTGTCGGCAGCGCCGACGGCGCCGGAGGTGCTGTGGGCGACGAGGGCGCCGCTCTGGGCGAGGGTGCGTCCGGAGCCGACAGCGACCCGACGGGGCACGCAGGCGACGGCTCCGGCGATTCGGGTGCAGGCGGCGACGGTTCGTCCGACGCAACGGACGGCACGACCGGCGGAGGCGGCTCGGGCTCGGGTTCCAGTCCGGGAAGCGGCAGCGGCTCGGGCTCCGGCTCGGGGACCGGGTCCGGCGGAGATGGCCGCTCTGGCTCCGACGCCGGCACGGGCGGAGACGGTTCCTCCACGACGCCCGGTCACGGCGATGCCGATGGCGACACCGGCTCGGGCTCACCGTCGACGGGCGGGCCCTCGGGCGGCGGCCAGCAGGGAGGCGGTTCCGACCCCGGCTTGGGCATCACCCTGCCGGACCAGATCGGCCCGATCACCGTCCCGTCGCTCCCGCTGCCGCTCCCGACGTCGAGCGTGCCGGGCGGCGTCCAGCTGACCCTCATCGGCGACCTGCCGATCTGGTACTCCACGAAGTCCAACCGGTCGAACCCCGCTCCGCTCGCGGGTGCGACCTTCGATCGTGGCGCCAAGATCTACGTCTTCGTCACGCAGCCGTCGCTCACCGGCGTGCAGTTCTGGTTGGGGCCGTCGATCATCGGCGTTCCCTTCAGCACCGATCTGGTGGCGCCGTTCGATCTCGTCCCGGGGTTGCTCGGTGCTGCGAAGGCGTGGACGGTCCCGTCGACGCCCGGTACGCACTGGGTCACCGGAGCGTTGGCCGGCTCGGTCCCGTTGCGGTTCGGCAGCGCACCCTTCACCGTGCGCTGAACGGTCAGCCCGGCTCGCCGTCGAGCAGCCAGCGCGGGCCGGGCCCGAGCGCTGCGGCGGAGTCGTCGGGGTTCAGCATGCGGCACGTCCGCAGCGAGAGGCACCCGCAACCGATGCAGCTGTCGAGCTGGTCGCGCAACCGTTCCAGCAACGCGATCCGCGCCTCGATCCGCGGCCGCCACGCCTGGGACAGGCGCTGCCAGTCGCGCTGCGTCGGGGTCCGCCGCTGCGGGAGCGAGTCGAGGGCCTCGCGGATCTCGTCGAGCTGCAGACCCACCTGCTGGGCCACCTTGACGAACGAGACACGGCGCAGGACGTCCCGCGCGTACCGGCGCTGCCCGCCGGCGGTCCGGGTCGAGTGGATCAGCCCCTCGGCCTCGTAGAACCGCAGCGCCGAACGGGCCACGCCGGTCCGTTCGGCGACCTCGCCGATCGAGAGATCCATGGCCCCCAGATTACCCCTTGACCTCAAGTTCACTTGAGGTCTTACCGTCCGGCGCATGAAGACAGCACTGATCACCGGAGGCACAGCAGGGCTCGGGCGCGCGACCGCCGCGGCGCTCGTGGAGCGGGGTTGGCGGGTCGTGATCGACGGGCGTGACGTCGAGGCGCTGGCGAGCGCCGCGAAGGACCTCGGGTCGGCGGTCACGGCCGTCGCCGGAGATGTCGCCGACCCGGACCACCGGCTCGCGCTGGTCGATCGGATCGCGGACCTCGGCCGGCTGGACCTGCTGCTCAACAACGCCAGCACGCTCGGCGCCTCGCCGCTCCCGACCCTCGCCGAGCTTCCGCTCGACGTGTACCGGCGGGTGATGGAGGTGAACGTCGTGGCCCCGCTGGCGCTCACCCAGCTGGTCATCCCCCTCCTGCGGGCGTCCGACGGAGCGATCGTCGACGTGACCTCGGACGCGGCGGTCGAGGCCTACCCGACCTGGGGCGGCTACGGCTCCTCCAAGGCAGCGCTCGAGCAGCTGACGGCCGTGCTCGCCGTGGAGCACCCGGAGCTGCGCATCTGGGCGTTCGACCCCGGCGACATGCGGACCCGGATGCACCAGGACGCCTTCCCCGGAGAGGACATCTCCGACCGGCCCGAGCCCGAGGCAGTGGTCCCCTCCCTGCTCCGGCTGATCGACGAGCGACCTCCGAGCGGCCGCATCCGTGCGGCGGAGCTGACCGGGAGCGTGGTCCGATGACCACCCGACTCAGCTTCGAACTGCCACCCGAGCTCGAAGCGCACGAACCGCCCGAAGCACATGGCCTCACGAGGGACGCCGTGCGGATGATGGTCGCCCGCCGGTCGACGGGAGAGCTGGCCCACACGACCTTCGCTCTGCTGCCCGCCTTCCTCGATCCGGGCGACCTGGTGGTGGTGAACACGTCGGGGACGATCCCCGCGGCGCTCGACGCCCTGGCGCCGGACGGTTCCGCCCTCGTGGTGCACCTCTCGACCGAGCTGGACGACGGGACGTGGGTGGTGGAGCCACGTCGTCCCGCCGAACGGGCGACCGACCGCTGGCGAGGCGAGCTCCCGGGCCGCACGTTCGCCCTCGGTGAGGGCGCAGCCGTCCACCTGCTGAGGCCCTACCTGGACAGCGATCGCCTCTGGGTGGCGCGGCTCGAGCTGCCGAACGACCTCAGCGCGTGGCTGGCTCGGTTCGGGCGCCCGATCCGCTACGGCTACGTGGACCGCCCGTGGCCACAGGCGGCGTACCAGAACGTGTACGCCGACCAGCCGGGCAGCGCCGAGATGCCGAGCGCCGGACGCCCGTTCACCGCCGACCTGATCACCCGGCTCGTCGCGAAGGGCGTGGGGGTGAGCCCGGTGGTGCTGCACACCGGCGTGGCGTCGCTCGAGGCGGACGAGACCCCGTACCCCGAGCGGGTGGTGGTCCCGCCGTGGACGGCGGCCCGGGTCGAGGCGACGAAGGCGGCGGGCGGGCGGGTGGTCGCCGTGGGGACCACGACCGTGCGGGCGCTCGAGACCGCTGGTGGCGACGACGGCCACGTCCGGCCCGTCGACGGGTGGACCGAGCTGGTCGTCACCCCGGAACGAGGAGTGCACGTCGTCGACGGGTTGCTCACCGGGTGGCACGAGCCGGAGGCGTCGCACCTGCTGCTGCTCGAGGCGGTCGCAGGGCGCGCCCTCCTCGAGCGGTCGTACGAGGCGAGCCTCCGGGAGGGCTACCTGTGGCACGAGTTCGGTGACCTGCACCTCGTCCTGAGGTGACCCCGGGGACCCGACCAACGACCCTCCTGATCTGACGCCCCGTCAGAGGATGATTGACATGTGACGTGTGTCTCTGGTAGCCACGAGAGGTCCCTGTGTGCGATGCGGGGCGATGTGGGAGGGACAGATGATGGGACGGCGGCGGCTTGTCGTGACCGTGCTCGGCGCGTTCGCGCTCGTGATGACGGCCTGCTATCCGCCTCCGGGCGACGGTGGGGGCGGCACCCCCACGACGGTGCCGTCCGGTGCGCCCGTGGCGGTGGCGAGCGCCTCGCCCACCATCGGTGACGCCCCGCTGACCGTGAACTTCGCCTCGACCGGCTCGCAGCCGGGCACCGGGAGCGACGTCACGTACAGCTGGAACTTCGGTGACGGCGCGTCGGCCACCGGCCCGTCGGCCTCGCACACCTACGAGGTCGTGGGCAACTACACCGCGATCCTCACGATCACCAGTTCCGAGGGCACCTCGTCGTCGCCCGGGATCAACATCACGGTCAACCAGGACCCCAACCCGAAGTACTACGTGCGGGCCGGCGGCGGTTCCGGTGCGAGCTGCGGGCCCCTCGCCAACCCGTGCGCCACGATCACGAACGCCCAGGCCAACGCCGCAGCGGCGGGCATCAAGGTGATCCGCGTCGCCGGAGGCACCTACCAGGGCCCGATCAACATGACGAACGGCCTCGAGATCAGCGGTGGCTGGGCGGACGACTTCGGCGACTACGAGTCGACCGCCGTGACGACCATCTACGGGACGGGCACGGCTCCGCCCGTGACCTTCAACGGGGTCACCGGCGCCAAGATCAGCGGCGTCAGCGTCCAGGGCATCGCACGCACCTCCGGCGACGCTGTCGGCATCCTGGTCACCGGCGGCTCCACCGGCGTCGCGATCGGTGACGTCGACGCTCCCGACACCGTCGTGGCGGGTGGCACCGGCCCCCACGCCACGGGCGTCCTGGTGACCGGCGGATCGTTCGCCAACATCGTCAAGTCGAAGATCAACAGCGGCACCACCACCGGTGCGGGCCGCAGCGCCTACGGCGTCCGCGTCCTCGGCCTCTCGGTCGTGAACGTCACGCTCTCCGAGGTCACCGCGCAGCCGGGCCAGCCCGGGACCAGCGCCCCAGGCGGCGCTCCCGCGCAGGCGGCGACCGGCTGCGGTGGCGCTCGCGGTGGCAACGCCTCCGGTCCGTCCAGCCCCGGTGGCGGCGGCAACGGCGGTGGCTGCTCCAACTACGGCGGTGGCCGTGGTGGCACCGGTGGCGACTACTGGGATCCGGGCCAGGGCGGCTCGAACGGCGCCGGTCCCGGTGGTGGCAGCGGCGGTGGCGGCGGTTGCGGTTCGGCCTTCGGGTGCGGCACCGGCGCCGGTGGCGGCCGTGCAGGATCGGTCGGCGCTGCGGGCACCGCTGGCGCCGCGGGCTCCAACACCCCGGTGGCGGCCGATGTCTGGTCGCCCACGTCGGGCACGCCCGGCACGCCCGGCCAGCCCGGTAGCGGCGGCGGCGGCGGTGGTGGCGGCAAGTCGGCCAGCGCCTCCGGCGGCGGTGGTGGCGGCGGCGGTGCCGGCGGCAACGGCGGTGCGGCCGGGACGACCCCCGGCACGTCCGGCGGCGGCTCCTTCGGCGTGTACGCCAGCAACGCCAGCGTCAACGTCCACTCGAGCATCGTCACCTCGTCGGCCGGTGGTTCCGGCGGCGCCGGGGCTGCGGGCGGTCGCGGCGGCAACGGTGGCAACGGCGGCGACGGCGGCCACGACTCCTGCTGCCTCGCCGGTGGTGGTGGCGGCGGTGGTGGCGGTGGCGCCGGCGGCGGTGGCGGTGGCGCCGGTGGTGGCGCCGGCGGCCCCTCGATCGCGGTGTTCCACGTCGGTGTCGGCTCGATGACGCAGACGGGCAACCAGTTGCAGCGACCTGTGTCCCCCGCCCCGGGCGGCGCGGGCGGCGCGTTCGCCTCGCCCGCCACGTCGGGCCTCGGCGGCTTCGGCGACGACACCGGTGAGAACGGCTACAGCGCCGGTGCCGGCCAGTCCGGTCCCGCCGGTCAGTCGGGTCCCGCAGGCCAGCTGTTCCGCATCTGGGACAACGGCACCACCACGAGCTGAGCCCAGCTCACGGACGAGGAGACGACATGCGAGCACGGACCGGATCGGCACCGGGTCGATCGGCGATGCGCGGGCGACGAGCCTGGCCTGTTGCAGTGGTCGTCGCCCTCGTGGGCACGCTGACCGCGGCCTGCACCACGCCCACGCCGACGACCCCGGCGGCCCAGCAGTTCTGCGAGTTCTGGGACAAGGTCCAGACCGCTCCGCCCACCTCCGACCAGGCGGTGCTCGTCAAGGACGACGTGGTGGCCCTCGCCGAGGACACCACCGTCGTCGGCCAGGACTGCACCGATTCGTCGGCGAAGGTCGAGCTCGACGGAGCGGTCCTCGCGGAGGGCACCGAGCTGCCGACCGAGGAGGGCAACCCGGAGTCGCTCCCGGTCGCTGCGGTCACCGGTGACGAGATCGCCCCCGGCGCCCCGGTGCTCGAGAACCTGTCGGTGCAGACCCTGTCCGCCGAGATCGGCCTGCAGGGCATCACCCTGCGGGGCAACGTGAACGTCCGGCTCTCGGGCGTCACCTCCACCATCGGCTTCGTCGGGACGCTGTCGAACCTCGACAACTGGTCGGTGAGCCTCTCGTCGAGCGCGTTCTCGATCCCCGGGATCACCACCACACCGGTCACCTTCTCCGGCACGCTGCGCGTGTCGAACGGCGTCCCCTCCCTCTCGCTGTCCGCACAGGCGACCAGCGTGAAGGTCGGCGACGTCGTCGTGAACCAGGCGTCCCTCAACGTGACCGCCTCGCCGGCCGTGGGGGTCACCGCCGCCGTCAGCGGCGCCATCAAGGTGGGCCCCAGCACCGCCAACGGGACCATCGAGGTGACCTTCGACAAGGCAGGTGCCCTCGTCGCCGCCCGCGGTGACGTCGCCGCCCACCTCGTCGGCCTGCAGGCGGGCGGCAAGCGGATCGACCTCCAGGGCACCGTCACCTTCGAGGGCAACGCGCAGGAGACGGCGGTCTCGTTCTCCGGCAGCGGCATCGTGGGCGACCTCGTCGTGAACGCCGCCCACGGCGACCTCACCCTCGCCACGAACCGGGCGACCTTCATCGGCGTCCTCGACGTCGCCCAGGGTCCGACGACCGTCCGCTTCGACGGCTCGATCGTGTGGGACGGCGTGACCGCCTACACCCCGTTCCTCACCCTCCAGGGCGCCGGCACGTTCACCGGCACGCTCAACGACGGGCGGGTCGTGTCGGCCACCGGCACGCTCGACACCACGATCATCGGCGGCCAGCTCCGCACGGTGGTCGAGGGCGACTTCAAGATCGGCACGCTGCGTGCGACCGGCTCCGCCGTGGTCGAGACCAACGGCGCCACCACGGCGCTCGTCGTGTCGGCCGACCTCGTCGACGCCGGGTTCTCCGGCCGGCTCGAAGGCGTCGTCGTCATCACCGACGGCCTGACCGAGCTGGTCGACCTCGACGCCACCGTGAACGGTTCCGTCGCCCTCGGCGACGTGACGCTGCAGGGCGCCACGCTGCAGATCGACACCACCTACGGCAACCCGCTGGACGTCCGCTTCAGCGGCGCCCTGAAGGTGGGGAACCGCGCCGACCTGAACGGTGCCGTCAAGGCGAGCTTCGGCCCGAACGGCACGCTCCTCAGCCTCGAGGGGCAGATGAACGGCTCGCTGCTCCTCGACTCGTGGGGCGTGCTCGGGTTCACCGGCCAGGTGGTGGCCAGCCCCGAGCAGGTGTCGCTCTCGGGCAGCGGCAACATCCGGGTGATCAACTTCCCGCTCGGCATCGACTTCAACGGCACGTTCACCTCGTCCCGCACGACGCCCGCCTGGAAGCTGCACGGCAGCGGCCGGTTCCGGATCGCCTCGATCGAGGTGGCCTCGGCCCGCCTGACGCTCGACCAGCAGGCCGGGATGAGGGCGACCCGGGTGGGCTTCTACTTCGCCATCATCGGGATCCCGACCTACTTCGAGGCGGACTTCTACATGAAGCCCGAGGGTGGCTGCTCGAAGGTCGACATCACCGGCGGCAGCGTGATCGCCCGCCCGCTCCTGAAGCTGATCCTGCCCGGCGTCATCGGCTGCCCTGTGCACTAGATGGCCCCGGGCCAGCTTCTTCGGCTGCGCTACCCGGAGCGCCTGCGTCACGCGGGCGCGCCGTAGTGTCGGCGCCATGACCTCGGGGGACGCCGCAGCCGCACGCGACGAGATCGCGCGGATCGCCCGCTGGCGACACCGGATCGACGTCGGCCACGGGGTCGTCACCCCGGGCGTCGAGGACACCCCGCTCGAGCTGCGGCGCCTCCGCATCCCCGGGTCGCTCGCCGGCAAGCGGGTGCTCGACATCGGTTGCTCTGACGGCTTCTACGCCTTCACCTGCGAGGACCGTGGTGCGGCCGAGGTCGTCGCCATCGACGACGAGAGCTCCACCCACAACCAGCCGAACGGGTTCCGCATCGCCGCCGAGCTGCGGGGGTCACGCGCCCGCTACGAGACGAGGGACGTCGAGGAGCTGGACCCCGGCGTGGACGGCACCTTCGACGTGGTGCTGTTCATCAACGTGCTGTACCACCTGCCGAACCCCATGCGGGCGCTGCAGGCGATCGCGAGCGTGACCGAGCCGGGTGGCCTCCTGGTGCTCAAGACGTACTTCCGCACCGACGTGCGGGTGTGGCTGCGCGGTCGATGCCTCGGGTTCGACGTCGACCCACGCCCGAAGTGGTGGTACTTCCCCGGCACCGAACTGGGCGGCGACCCGACGAACTGGTGGGCGCCCAACCGACGCGGGCTGGAGGGGATGCTCGGGGCGACCGGGTGGACGTCGATCGAACAGGTCGACCGGGTCGGTGACCGGCTCTACGTCCACGCTCGCCGGGCGGGTGGCTGACCTGTCCGGTCAGCCGTTCCGTTCCGGTCAGCCGTTCCGCGAGCGGGCCACGGCGTAGCCGGCGCCGCCGAGGAGCAGCACTCCAGCCGCGACCAGCACGCCGATCAGGAGGCCGTTGCCGCCCTCGTCGTCGTCCTCGGCGACGTCACCGTCGTCGTCGCCGCTCTCCGGAGGCAGGGTCGTGGCGGTCGGGTCGGTGGTGGCGGTCGGGTCGGAGGTCGTCGGCGGTGCCTCGGTGGTGGGCAGGGGCTCCTCGACACCCACGGAGGAGGTCGCCCTGGCCTCCGGGTTGGTCGAGGTGATCTCGACCGTCCAGCTGCCGGCCGCGGGCACCTCGATCTCGGCTTCGTACACCGCGCCGTCGCCGGAGCGGGGGAGCGGCACCGGGCCCACCACCTGGCCGGAGGGGCCGGTGAGCTCGGCCGACACCTCGGCCTCGGTGGCGAGGTGGCCGTCGTCCTCGTGCGTGAGGCCGATGGCGAGGCGCACGGTGAGGCCGCTCGACGAGAGCTCGGTGATCGACATGGTGCCCTCGTCGCCGTGGGCGGCAGCCGGGACGCTGGTCGCGACGAGCGCCGTGACGAGGGCGGTGAGGATGACCAGTAGGCGACGCATGCCCCGGACCATAGGAGAGAATCCTCCGGTGCCTCATCCAGCTGACAGCCACGACACCATCCGCGTCCACGGGGCCAGGGAGAACAACCTCGTCGACGTCGACGTGGAGATCCCGAAGCGCCGGCTGACGGTCTTCACGGGGGTCTCGGGTTCGGGGAAGAGCTCGCTCGTCTTCGGCACCATCGCTGCCGAATCACAGCGGCTCATCAACGAGACCTACAGCGCGTTCGTCCAGGGGTTCATGCCGACCCTCGGCCGCCCCGACGTCGACGTCCTCGAGGGCCTGACGACGGCGATCATCGTGGACCAGGAGCGCATCGGCGCGAACCCGCGCTCCACCGTGGGCACGGTCACCGACGCCAACGCGATGCTGCGGATCCTCTTCAGCCGCCTCGGACAGCCGCACATCGGGTCGTCGCAGGCGTTCTCCTTCAACGTCGCCTCGGCGACGGGCGCTGGTGCGATGACCGTGGAGAAGGGCGGCCAGAAGGTCAGGGAGAAGCGGACCTTCACCATCACCGGCGGCATGTGCCCGCGTTGCGAGGGGCGCGGGATGGTCAACGACATCGACCTCACGGCGCTCTACGACGACGAGAGGTCGCTCAACGACGGAGCGCTCGCGATCCCCGGCTACTCGATGGACGGGTGGTACGGCCGGATCTTCCGTGGGTGCGGCTTCTTCGACGCCGACAAGCCGATCCGGAAGTTCACGAAGAAGGAGCTGGACGCGCTGTTGCACATGGAGCCGACGAAGATCGAGATCGAAGGCATCAACGTCACGTACCAGGGCCTGATCCCGCAGATCCGCAAGTCGTTCCTCTCGAAGGACCCCGAGGCGATGCAGCCGCACATCCGGCGGTTCGTCGAGCGGGCGGTGACCTTCACGACCTGCCCGGACTGCGACGGCACCCGGCTGAACGAGCTGGCCCGGTCCTCGAAGATCGACGGCAAGAGCATCGCGGACGTCTGCGCCATGCAGATCACCGACCTGGCCGAATGGGTGCGCAGCCTGGACGAGCCCGCGGTCGCCCCGCTCCTCGAGTCGCTGCGCCACACCCTCGACTCGTTCGTGGACATCGGCCTGGGGTACCTCAGCCTCGACCGGCCCTCCGGGACCCTCTCGGGGGGCGAGGCCCAGCGAACGAAGATGATCCGCCACCTCGGGTCCTCGCTCACCGACGTCACCTACGTCTTCGACGAGCCGACGATCGGGCTGCACCCCCACGACATCGCTCGCATGAACGACCTGCTGCTGCAGCTGCGCGACAAGGGCAACACCGTGCTGGTGGTGGAGCACAAGCCGGAGACGATCGTGATCGCCGACCACGTCATCGACCTGGGTCCGGGGGCGGGCACCGCTGGCGGGCAGGTGGTCTTCGAGGGCTCGGTGGAGGAGCTGCGCGCGAGCAGCACGCTCACCGGCCGGCACCTCGACGACCGGGCCGAGCTGAAGTCGGAGGTCCGCCAGCCGACCGGCGCGCTCGAGATCCGCGGCGCCAACACGCACAACCTCCAGGACGTCGACGTGGACGTGCCGCTCGGCGTGCTGGCGGTGGTGACCGGCGTCGCTGGGTCCGGGAAGAGCTCGCTCATCCACGGCTCGCTCGCGTCGCGAGAGGACGTCGTGACCGTCGACCAGACCCCGATCAAGGGCTCACGGCGGAGCAACCCCGCCACCTACACCGGCCTCCTCGAGCCGGTCCGCAAGGCGTTCGCGAAGGCGAACGGCGTGAAGCCCGCCCTCTTCAGCCCCAACTCGGAGGGGGCGTGCCCGAACTGCAACGGCGCCGGGGTGATCTACACCGACCTCGCGATGATGGCGGGCGTCGCGACCACCTGCGAGGTGTGCGAGGGGCAGCGGTTCGACGCGTCGGTCCTCGAGTACCGGCTGGGTGGGAAGAACATCGCCGAGGTCCTCGCCATGTCGGTGGACGAGGCGGTGGAGCACTTCGCCGATGGTGAGGCGAAGCTCCCGGCCGCCCAGAAGATCGTCGGCCGGCTGGCCGACGTCGGCCTCGGCTACCTCCGCCTGGGACAGCCGCTCACCACGCTGTCGGGCGGTGAGCGCCAGCGCCTCAAGCTGGCGATCCACATGGGCGAGAAGGGCGGCGTCGTCGTGCTCGACGAGCCGACCACCGGCCTCCACCTCGCCGACGTAGAACAGCTGCTGGCACTGCTCGACCGGCTGGTCGACGCAGGTCGTTCGGTCGTGGTGATCGAGCACCACCAGGCGGTGATGGCGCACGCGGACTGGATCATCGACCTCGGACCGGGCGCCGGGCACGACGGCGGCCGCGTCGTCTTCCAGGGCACGCCCGCCGACCTGGTGGCCGCCCGCTCGACGCTCACGGGGGAGCACCTCGCCGACTACGTGGGCGTCGCCGTCAGGACGTGATGCGGGCCGCCAGCTCCATCAGCGGTCGGTGCAGCTCGGGGAGGCGCTCTGCCTCCCCGACCCCGACGAGGTTGGTGACGAGCGAGCTGACGGCACCGGCCAGCACCTCTGCCGCGAACCGTTGCTGCTCGTCGTCGCCCAGGATGCCGGGCGCCTCGGCGAACACCGCAGCGATGAGGTCGACGAACTGGTCGAGCGACTCGCGGCGCTGGCGGATCGCCGACGGGCCGGCCGCGTAGACCTCGACGAGGAACACCCGGGCGAGGGTGGGGTTCTCGGCGAGCGTCTGGAGGTACGCGCCGAGCAGCCGGTCCAGCTGGGCGATGGCATCGGGCCGCTCCCGCCCGTCGTGGCCGGAGCCCTCTGTCGGCTCGAGGCCCGCCAGATCGTCCAGCATCACGGCCGCCACCACCTCGGAGGCCATGCGGTATGCGGCGAGGAAGCAGTCCAGCTTGTCGTCGTAGAGCTGGTAGAAGGTCGCCCGCGAGACCCCGGCGCGCTTGAGGATGTCCTCGACGGACGTGGCGGCGTAGCCCTTCTCCCCGACCGCATCCGCAGCGGCCAGGAGCAGCCGTTCCCGCTGCGACCGCTCCACCTCCTCGCGGGGGAGGTCGTGGGGGCCGCGGGGGAGGCGACGTGCGCCCGAAGCCCCTGGTGGCCGGCCGTCCCGAGTGATAAACATGGTCGTATGTTACTCGGGGGTGCGGCATGAGGAAGTTCGAGCACGATGGTCTGACGGTCGCCTACCGCGACGAGGGCAGCGGCCCGGCCATCGTGATGCTCCACAACGGCGGCACGTCGTCCGCCATCTGGCGGCAGCAGGTCGACGGGCTCGCCGGGCGGCACCGCGTGGTGGCGGTCGACCTCCCGGGGTTCGGCAGCTCGCCGCGGCCCTCCTCGCCGGCCCGTCTGGCGCAGATGGTCGACCTGGTGGTCGCGCTGATCCGCTCCGAAGGGCTCGCCCCCGCACTCCTGGTCGGGAACTGCATGGGCACGAACATCGCGGCGGCGGTGGCGCGGAGCGCCCCTGATCTGGTCACGGGGATCGTGGCCATCAACCCGCTCACCGAGGCGAGCTTCAGCGGCGGCCGCATCGGCCTGCTGCACCGGATGGAGAGGGTTGCCCCGGCCCCTACCCGCGTGGTGCGGAGGCTGTCCCGGAAGGTGAAGGCACCGAAGCCCGTCGGCACGGCCACGCTGCGGTTCCAGCTGGGCAAGAAGGGCGTCGCCAAGGGGCTGCACCACGATCCCGAGCTGCTCGCCTGCCAGGTGCGACCCGACCAGCTGCCGGCGCTCGTCGACGTGCTCGACGACATGGCGGCCTACGGCGACCTCGACCGAGAGGGCGTGCCCGCAGGGACGCCGGTCTGGATCGTGTGGGGCGAGCAGAACCGGGTGCTCTCCCGCCGGAGGGCCGAGCACCTCGAGGCGGTGATGCACGCAGAGCGCGTCGAGGTGCTCGACGGCTGCGGACACCTGCCGATGCTCGAGGAACCCGACGTGGTGACCGGGCTGATCGAAGAGATGGTGGAGCGGACGGCCTCGCAGGTCGAGGCCGGGAAGGACGGACTGTGAGCACCACGACCGACACGGTGGACCTGCCGGACCGGATCCTCGAGATCGCCCGGCGCGAACCCGACCGCGTGGCGCTGGTGCACGTGCGGCGCCCTCTGCTGGGACGCAGCCGCAACCGGACCACTACCTACGCCCAGCTGAGCCACCGGGCCGAGGCGACCGCCGTCGGGCTCCGCGAGATCGGCGTCCGCGAGGGCACGCTCTGCTCGTTCATGGTGCCCCCCAGCGAGGACGCACTCGTGCTGGCACTCGCCCTGTGGCGGATCGGCGCGGTGATGGTCGGGATCGAGCCCCACAGCCACGGCTTCACGACCGTCGCCCGATGCCTGAAGCGCGTCGGGCCCGAGGTCTTCTTCGGTACGCCCGAAGCGCTGATCGGCCAGCGCGCGTACGGGTGGGGACGTGGCACCGTGCGCACCCGGGTGGTGGTCGGAGGGCCGTCGCTTCCGGGGATCCCCAGCCTCGCCTCGCTCGAGCGGCCCTGGCTCGGCGAGCCCCGTAAGGCCGCCGTGACGGCCGACGACCCAGCCGCCATCGCATACACCACGGGCAGCACCGGCAACCCGAAGCCCACCGTGATGACGCACCGGAACCTCACGTCGATGATCCGGGGCGTGAGCCACCAGTGGGGGCTGTCGCAGCACGGCGACGTGGTCGACATGCCGACCTTCCCGATCTTCTGGATCATCGGCCTGTCGCACGGCGGCACGGTGGTGGTGCCGCCGATGAACTTCGCGACCAAGGGCCCGGGCCACGCCGATCCGGACCTGCTCGTGCGGACGATCCGCGAGCACGGCGTCCGCTCGATGTTCGCCTCACCCGCGCTGCTCACCAACCTCGCCCGCCACTGCGACGAGAAGGGCATCACCCTGCCGTCGATCCGGCGGATCGTGGCCGGCGGCGCCGAGATCTACGGTCCGCTGTACGCGGCGGTGAAGAAGGTGATCCCCGAGGGCGAGATGTACTCGAACTACGGGGCCACCGAGGCGCTGCCCGTCTCGGAGATCGCGGGCGAGACCGTGCTGACGGAGACGTGGGCACGGACCGAGGCCGGTGAGGGCCTCTGCGTCGGCACGCCGCTCGAGGGCGTCGAGGTGAAGGTCGTCGAGATCGACGACGGCCCGATCGCCACGATGGCCGACGCACGCGAGGTGGTGCGCGGTGCCATCGGCGAGGTGGTCGTGCGCAGCCCCCACATCAGCGACCGCTACTGGGACCCGGCCGACATGGTCGACAACAAGATCGAGGACGGCGACTCCCGCTGGCACCGCCTCGGCGACACCGGCTGGCTCGACGACGACGGGCGCCTCTGGGTGTGCGGGCGTCGGTCGCACCGTGTGCAGAACGCCGAGCGGACCTGGTTCCCGCTGTGCAGCGAGCCGGTGTTCAACTCGCACCCGGACGTGGCCCGCAGCGCGCTGACGGGGCCGACGCTGGCCGGCTCGGGCATCGTGCCCGTGGTGTGCATCGAGCTGGAGCCCCACGCTCGTTCGCGGTCAGCACGGGTGGAGCAGGAGCTGCTCGACCTCGCCGACGCCCACGAGGCCACGAAGGGCATCGACAGGTTCGCCTTCATCGACCAGCTGCCCGTCGACCGCCGGCACAACGCCAAGATCGACCGGCCGGCGCTCGCGAAGCGGGTCGAGGCCGGTGAGCTGCCGCTCGGCGCAGCTGCTCGGCCGGCCTGACCGGCCTGACCGCGGGTCGGGCCGACCGGCGGGTCCGGCCGAACCTTCCCAGGTTCAGTGGGCGCCTGCGGGCTCCCGCTCCGGCTCGGGGTCGGCGTCGCCCTCGTCCACCGTGGCCGGCGCCGGCGCTGAGTGGTCGAGCTCCTCGATCAGGTGCTCGCCCTCCACGTCGAGGTTCGGCAGCAGCCGGTCCAGCCATCCGGGCAACCACCACGCCCGGTCGCCGAAGAGCGCCATCACGGCCGGCACGATCATCATCCGGACGACGGTGGCGTCGAGCAGCACCGCCACCGAGAAGCCGAGCCCCATCATCTTGATGATCGGGTCGTCCCCCAGGATGAAGCTCGCGAAGACGCTGATCATGATCAGCGCCGCGGCGGTGATCACCCGGGCTGAGCTGGTGAGGCCGCTCACCACGCTCGGGCGCGCCTGGGCGGTGCGCACGTAGTCCTCGCGCACCCTCGACAGGATGAAGACCTCGTAGTCCATCGAGAGGCCGAAGAGGATCGCGAACATCAGCATCGGGAGGAAGCTGATGATCGGGATCGAGTCCTCGACCCCGACGAGTCCGGCGAGCCACCCCCACTGGAAGATGGCCACGACCACGCCGAACGCGCTGGCGATGCTCAACAGGATCGCCACGGCGGCCTTCAGCGGCACGACGATGGAGCGGAACACCACGAGCAGCAGGATCGTGGTGAGGCCGATCACGATCGCCATGAAGACGGGGAGCGCTGCGGCCATCTTGTCGGCCATGTCGATCAGCACGGCGGTCGTGCCGGTGAGCGCCACCTGCGCGCCCGTCTCCTCGCCGAGCTGGGGGAGCACGTCGTCGCGCAGCCGGTGGACGAGGTCCTCGGTCTCCTGGGCGGCGGGGGAGGTGAGCGGGATGATCGGGAGGATGGCGGTGTCGCCCGAGTCGTTCGCGACCACCTCGCCCACGTGCATCACGCCGGGGTCGGAGCCGACCGCCTCGGCGATGCGGTCGACCGCGTCGCCGTCCGGCGCGCCGCTCAGGTCGATCACCGCCGACATCGGACCGTTGAAGCCCGGGCCGAACCCGCGCGCCAGGAGGTCGTAGGCCTGGCGGCGGGTGGTGGACGACGGGGCGGTGCCGGCGTCCGGCATGCCGAGGCGCATGTCGAGCGCGGGCACGGCGAGCAGCAGCATGAGGGCGAGGCCGCCGACCAGCGCTGCGGCGGGCCGGGCGATCACGCCGCGGGCCCAGCGGGCGCTGAGCGTGCGAGCCGCCTCCTCCGCCGAGCCGGTGCGGGTGCGGCCGATGCGCCAGCGGTCGATGCTCTCGCCGGCGAACCCGAGGAGGGCGGGCAGCAAGGTGACGGCGATGAGCACCGCGAGCAGCACCGTGAAGGCCGCGCCGAGGCCCATGACGGTGAGGAACGGGATGCCGATCACGGCGAGCGCAGCGAGGGCGATCACCACGGTGACGCCCGCGAACACCACGGCCCCGCCGGCAGTCGCGTTGGCGCGTGCGGCCGCCTCCTCCACCGAGTGGCCCTCGGAGAGGTTCTGGCGGTGTCGCGTGACGATGAACAGCGCGTAGTCGATGCCGACGGCGAGGCCGATCATCGTGGCGAGGATCGGCGCGGTGGAGGACAGCTCGGTGAAGCCGGCGAGGATCGTGATGCCGCTGAGGCCCACGCCCACGCCGATGAGCGCGGAGGCCAGCGGGAGGCCCATCGCCACGACGGAGCCGAAGGAGAGGAGCAGCACGATCACCGCCACGGTGAGGCCGACCAGCTCGGAGGTGTGGCCCATCTCCTCCTGCTGCTGGACGTCGCCGCCCAGCTCGACCTGCAGGTCCGGGTGGTCGCTCTCGTGGGCGGCCTCGGTGAGGGCCTCGATGTCCTCGACGGGGATCTCGAGCGCGGTCTTCGCGTAGTGCACGTCGGCGAACGCCACAGTGAGGTCCTGCGAGATGGTCTGGCCCTCGAACGGGCTGACCACCGCGACGACGCCCGGAGATCCGGCCAGCCGCTCGAGCGTCTCGTCGATCTCGGCACGGATCTCGTCGTCGGTGATCGAGGCACCGTCGTGGGTCGCGAACACCACCCGGGCCGACGAACCGGACTGCGACGGGAACCGCTCGGCGAGGAGGTCCCACGCACGCTGCGACTCGGTGCCGGGGATGTTGAACTCGTCGCTCGTGGGACCGCCGATCGAGCCGGCGAGGATCCCCGCCAGGAGGAAGAGGCCGACCCAGGTGGCGAGCACGAGCCTGCGTCGGCGCACGGCGACGTGCCCCAACCGGTAGAGGAGCTTGGACATCGGGGGGATCCTTCTGAATGGGGGGTGCGCCCGATCCTCCAGGGCCGTGCGCCGCACGGAGGGTACCGAACGGAGCCTGCTGCGCACCTCCTGGGCCGCCCAGGCGCGGCGACGGCCCGAACCCCGTGTGGGGCCCGGGCCGTGGAGCCGTCGCGCGTCAGGTCAGAGTCGGATCGTGGAGGAGATGGTCTGCAGCGTGCCGCTCCCCGGATCGCCGACCACGTACACGTTGGTGAGCGTGCGGGCCGCGACCTTCACGCCGTCGAGCGAGAGCACATCCGTCGTCGTGCCGGCGAGGCGCACGTCGGCCGTGTACGACAGGAACGAGGGCACCACGAGAGCCGCCTGCGCGCCGTTCTCGGCGCCGCGGACCGCAGTGGCCTTCAGGAACGGGAGCCACCGGCTCAGCGGGTAGAGACCGAGCGCCACGTCGACCGCAGGTGCAGCGGCGGCGTGATGCAGCGCCAGGCGGCCCGTGAGCGGGAACGTCTGCGAGACGTCGTTGGCGAACACGTTCAGACCGATCGTCCCGGCCGGGTCGACGTAGCTGGCGACCACCGAGAAGTTGCCGCCACCGGGGACGGCCACGTCCTGTTGGATCGCAGTGGTGTCGGTGCCGGCCAGCTTGACCTCGATGTCGTAGGTGGCGGCCGGGAGCGTGAGCGGGCCGACGGTCTGCCCGAAGGCGAAGTCGGTCAACACCCTCGCTCCGTCGACGTACACGTCGACCTTGGTGCCGGCGTCGTCGAGGGGCAGGCCGTGGGTCACCCACACCTTCGAGGTGGGGGCGGTGTCCGCTCCCGCGGGGGTCAGCGTGCCGAACACGCCGATCACGACCGCCACGAGGGCGGCGAGGACGAACCTTGATCTCTTCATGGGGGCTCCTTGGGGTCGAGCAGGGATTCGAAGCGCACTTCGGTGCCGGGCCCGCCCGCGGATGCAGCTGGTTCCAGGATTCTCCGTTGCGCCGCCGGCGCGACTCGCCGCCGGCGCGGTGCTCGGCCGGTGACGCTCAGGAAGAGACGGCGTCGTCGAAGCTCTGCAGGTGGCGGCGCATCCGTTCCAGCCCACGGCGGATGTCGCTCTTCACGGTGCCGAGCGGGACGTCGCACCGCTCGGCGATCTGTGCGTGGGTGAGGTCCTCGAGGAACGCCAGGCCCACGATCGTGCGCACCCGTTCCGGTAGTGCCGACAGGGCCTCCGCCAGCAGCATCCGCTCGGCGATCGCCGCGAGCTCGGCATCGTCGCCCGCCGACGCTGGAGAGGAGGACGCGGTCGGATCGGCGACCGGCACGGGTGCGCGGCCATCGGCGCGCATCACGTCGATCAGCTTGAAGCGGGCGATGCCGAGCAGCCAGCCCTCGAGCGTGCCGACCTCGGGCCGGTAGCGATCACGTGACCGCCACGCTGCGATGAACGTCTCCTGCGTGGCGTCCGCAGCGCGCTCGGCGTCCAGCGATCGGCGGCAGTAGGAGAAGACCAGGGTGCCGTGCGCGGCGTAGACGGCTTCGAGCGAGCCCTGGTCGCCGCAGACGAACCGTTGCGCCAGATCGGCGTCGGTCGTCTCCGACCTCTCCGACATCGCCGGAACGCTAACCACCAGGGCGGGGTCGGGCGTTCCGGACGGCTACAGGGGCGAAGTGCATCCATCGAGCAGTTCGGCGCCGAAGTAACGTCGCAAGGACCACCCGGGAGATCAGATGCGCGAAGCAGCATCAGACGACGAGATCGCAGCTTCCGAGCTCGCCCGCCTCCGTCGGGCCGCGGCGGCGCTCGGCCCCGAGGACTTCGAGCGGTTGGAGCCGCCGGGACGCGTGTGGGACCGGATCGTCACGGCCGTCGGCGCGACGGGTGAGACGACGACCACCGTCGAGTACGTCGTCGACGCCGACGATGTCGTCGTGGCCGTCGGGGGCGCCTGGGCCCAGTTCGCCACGGAGAACCAGGCGGAGGGGTTGACCGAGGGCTGGCGGGGCCGCCGGTTGTGGGACAGCGTGGGCGACGACGACCTGCGCGACGTGTGGCGGCTGCTCGTCTCGACGGTCCGCTCCCGTCGAGCCGACCTGACCGTGCCGTTCCGCTGCGACGCTCCCCGAGCTCGACGCTGGTTCGAGATGACGGTGAGCGTCGACGAGCACGACCACGTCCGCTTCCGATCAGCGCTCGTCCGTGAGGAACCGCGATCGCCGGTGGCGTTGCTGGACCGAGGCGCCGAACGCGACCCGGAGCTGGAACCGGTGGCCGTGTGCAGCTGGTGCGCACGCGGGTCGCTCGACGGCACGTGGCGGGACCTCGACCAGCTCGTCGCCGAGTCCGGGCTCCTCGCGCAGGTCCCCCTGCCGACGGTGTCCTACGGGATCTGCGCGAGCTGCCGGGACCGGATGTCCGGCGAACTCCTCGTGGACGGCCCCGGTGGCCGGCGTGGCGAGTAGGCGGTCCGGGGCGGCATCCACGCAAGGTTCAGCCCTCACGGGGTAGAAAGGCGCTGGCCGACGTGACGTCGGTCACGGACGTCCGCGACCGGGCGTGCCGACACCGTCCGGAGGCGCAGCCTCCGTCAGAGAGGGAATCCCAGTGCAGACCCAGATGAGCCAGTCCACATCCCGCCGCCGCTTGCCCCGTCGAGGACCCCTGGTCGCGCTCACGGCAGTGATCGCCATCGTCGGCGGCGCCTGCACGCCGTCACCCAGCGGCGGCTTCGACATCGGGGTGGGCGGCACCCTCCCGCTGCCGCCGATCGTCGTCGCACCTGCGTTCCAGGGCGGTGACGTCCTCGGCTGCCAGATCGGGTTCAACACGCCCGGCATCAACATCACGGGCGCGACGGCGACCATCCCGGCGATCAACGTGAACCCGGGCGCCGGCACCGTCGGGGTCCCGAACATCACGGTGAACCTGCCGGCGATCCAGGTCCAGCTGCCGTCGCTCGTGACGTGCCTGGGCAACCTCGACCTGGGGACGATCAGCTTGCCGGCGAGCGTGGCGGCGAGCGGTGTCCTGAACCTCGGGGCGGGTCAGCTGGTGATCAACGCCACCGTCACGATCCCGTTCGAGATCCTGGGGGCGCAGTTCCCGATCAACATCCCGATCGGCCCGATCGTGGTGCAGCTCTAGCCATCAGCCCCGACCCGGGGAGCGCCTGCTCCTCACCGTCGATGGGGGCCCACCTCCGCCCGGGCGTCGAGCCAGCCTCGACGCCCGACGGGGGTGGGCCCTCGGCGCGTCGGAACCCCGGTCGACGAGGTCGCCGAGGTCGACGATGAGCTCGACCGCGCGGCGGATGTTCGAGTTGATCGAGCCGATCGGAGCGATCCCCTACTGGTCGGACGCTGCGAACACCGAGATGCTGGCCCTCGGGTTCACCGACTTCTGGGACACCTACTTCGCCGGTCGGGCCGCTCCGCTGGGAGTCGTTCCGGCGGAGGTCGTGGACGCCTGCTTCTACAACTTCGCCCCAGGGGAGGTGGCCCGCCACATCCCGAAGGTGTGGCGGACCACGACGCCCGAGGCGGCGATCGCCGCCCGTCGAGCCGGATGCGCACGGGTGCTCCGCGCGGTGCTCGGCGAACGCGTGGAGGCGCCCGCGTTCGCCCGCACGAGCGAGCTGCTGCTGCGAGCGGCGACCAGCGCACCGGTCGAGGGCAGGCCCATGTACGCAGCGCTGCTGAGCCTGCCCGTCCCCGATGACCAGCCCGCCCGCTTGTTCCACGCTGCGTCGCTCTTGCGGGAGCACCGCGGCGATGGTCACGTCGCCGCACTCCTCACGGAGCAGATCGGCCGCTTGGAGTGCCACGTGCTCTACGCCCTGGCGCGAGACGAGCCCGCCCGGCAGTTCGGGCGCATCCACCACCTTCCCCGCCCGCAGGTGGACGCGGTGGTCGACGGCATGCGCGACCGCGGCCTGGTCGCCGAGGACGGCTGGCTGAGCGATGAGGGACGGGCGATCCACCAGCGGGTCGAGGACCTGACCGACGAACTGGCTGCTCCTCCGTACGCGCACCTCAGCGCGGACGAGCTGGCGGAGCTGGCCGCGCTGCTCGAGCCCCTGGCCGCACTGCTCGAAGCCGACGGGACCGCCGGCTGAGGTGCGGAGCTCGACGCCGACCACCGGAGCCCACCCCTTCGGGCGAGACACGGGGGAGTTTGCACCACGCTCGACCTCGAGCTGTGACATGCTTCCGCCGCTCACGGCGGGAGGGGGTCGAGGGATGCGGACGTCCAGGGCGACGGTGGTCCTTGTCATCGCGTTCGGTGCGCTGCTCGTCGGCTGCGGTGACGACGCGGAGGGAGCGGCCCCAGACTGGGCCGAGGCGTCGGTCTCGATCGGCGACGGCCAGTACCAGGTTGACGACGTCGTCCTCGCACTCGCCTACGGCGAGGACGGCTTCTTCAACCTCAGCGGATCACCGGTGGAGCATCCCGAGGAGGACTGCGTGATCGGCCTCAGCGGTGGGATGAACCTGTACGGGGACATCCCTCCGGTCGCCGAGGTCGCCGAGCTGGTCGGCCAGCAGCTGATCGTCGAGTTCAGCGGCGACGGTGACGACGCCAACCTCTGCTTCGTCGGCACCGAGGGGCTGCTCGGCGCCGAGGCAGCGGCGCTGACGATCCACTCGGTCGCCGGTGACCGCGCCGAGTTCACGATGACCGGACGGTTCCTCCGCTACGACGAGGAGGGCAACTCCACCCCGGTGGACGCCTCGGCGAAGGGCGCGGCGCGCATCGCCGACGCGGACGTCTGAGCGTTTCGCGTCGAGTCGGGCGCTCGGCCCGGTCAGTCGGTGACCAGCGGTTGCCGCACCTCGTTGCACAGCTCGGTGACCGCGGCGGAGTCGATGGCCGGGGGCGCGGGATCTTCGGGGCTTCCCGCGTAGTTGGCCAGCTTCAGGGTGCAGCCGAGGACCACACCGTCCTCCGAGAGGACGAACAGCCCGTGCCACGACGCGCTGGACTCCGCGCTGGTGGTCGTCCCGGCGAAGCTCCACCCCTCGGGTGCCTCGGCGTCGGTCATCGGAGGATGCCACGAGATGCCCCGGGCGCCGAGGCTCGACTCCCTGATGATCTCGATCGGTGAGTCCTCGGTGAAGCGGTTGGTCTCGACGACCACGTCGATCCCGCCGTCGGCACCGTCGACGATGACGCCCATGCTGGTGCCACCCCCGCCGGCCCTGCAGCGGTAGCCGGTGCCGGAGGGTCCGCCCGACTGGACCGCGATGTTCGGGTTGCCGGGACTTCCGACGAAGCCCTGCGTCAAGGGAACGAGTGCATCGCAGTCGATCACCGTCGCGATGGACCCCACCCGGAAGACGCTGCCTGCGCTGCCGCCACTGGCACCGTCCTCGCCGCTGCCGCCGGTGTCGTCACTGCTGGTCTCGTCACTGCCGATGACGTCACCGCTGGGCGCATCGCCGTCGGGCGAGGTGTCATCGGTGCCGGGGTCGATGACGGTCGCGCCGTCCCCCTCGCCCGACCCGCATGCAGCAAGGCTCACTGCGAAGAGCATCGCAGCGGCCAGGTAGAGCATCGTGCGACGCATGTGTGGTCCCCCTCATGCATGCCCGAAGCGGCCCGCTCCCGCCTCGGGCGCTCTCGAAACCTACCGTTCTGATGCGAACGCCTCAACGAGTCCACCCCGTCCCGTCATGCCGTGCGACGACAGACCTGTGCACGGTGCCTCGTTCTGTCATGCGAGGAGCGACAGAGATGTCGCACCTGGCATGACAGAACCGGGTGGTGGAGGCGATGGGACTCGAACCCACGACCCCCTGCTTGCAAAGCAGGTGCTCTAGCCAGCTGAGCTACGCCCCCGAAGGGACCCGCATCCTACCGATGCCCGCCGCTGGGGCGAACCTGGCGGCCGACGTCGCCGTCAGAGGACGGAGACGGGCGGCGAGTTCTCGTCGATGACGCCGACCACCTCGGTGGTCGGCGGGGCCGGATCGATCTGGCCCGGATCCAGGTTCACCTCGCCGAGGCCGGGGTCGCCAGCACCGGGATCGTCGGTGCCGGGCTCGCCTGCGCCGGGGTCAGCCGGATCCACCACCGGGTCGTCGACCGAGTCACGTTCCAACGTGTTGCGGGGTGCGTCGAGCACCGAGACCGTGGACGGGTCCCGCTCCTCGATCTCGCCCTGCACGTCGACCGGGTCCGTCGGCGTCCGCTGAGCCACGAGCATCGTGATGCCGAGGCCCATCAGCGCCACGCCCACCGCCAGCACGACGACACCACCACGGCGGCGCCACGTCCGCCGACGCCGAGCGCGGCGGGCGGCGGCACGGCTGGGGGTGGCGGGGGAGGAGCTCGCCTCCGCGGGGGCGTCGGAGGGCGGCGGGTCCAGCACCTCGGTGGGCGCCGTGGGCCGATCGCTGATCACTGGCGCAGTGCTCCGTCGGCCACGAGCTTCTCCAGGGTGAGATCCGGCTCCTCGGAGACGAGCCGGTCCAACCAGTATGTGCTCTCGAACAGCGCGATCAGTGCACCATCGCTCCGCTCGAGCACGTCGACGCCCCGCATCGCCCGAAGTCGGTCCCTGCTCTCGGCGTCCGTGCGCCGCGCGACCTGGTACGAGGTGTGGGACAGCTCCACCGGCGCGCCGAACTCGTTCTCCAGCCGGTACTGCACCACCTCGAACTGCATCGGACCCACCGCGGCGAGGATCGGCGCCTGGTCGCCGACGTCGGGGTCGCGCAGCACCTGCACCACCCCCTCCTCGTCCATCTGTGCGATGCCACGACGGAACTGCTTGAACCGACCGGTGTCCTTCGTGCGGGCGACCGTGAAGTGCTCCGGTGCGAACGCCGGGATCGGCGGGAACTCCACCGGGTCGCCCACGAAGAGGCTGTCGCCCACGCGCACGTCGTTCGCGTTGACCAGGCCGACGACGTCGCCGGGGTACGCCTCGTCCATCGTCTCGCGCTCCTGGCCCGACACCTGGTGCGCGTACTTCGTGGCGAACGGCTTCCCGGTCCGCCCGTGCGTCACGACCATGCCCCGCTCGAAGCGGCCGGAGCAGACCCGGAGGAACGCGATCCGGTCGCGGTGGGCTGGGTCCATGTTCGCCTGCACCTTGAAGACGAAGCCGGCGAACGGCGCGTCGACCGGACGCGAACCGCCGTCGGTCGTGGGCCGCGCCGACGGAGCCGGCACCAGGTCGACCACTGCGTCGAGCAGCTTGCGCACCCCGAAGTTCGTCATGGCAGAGCCAACGAAGGTGGGGGTCTGTTCGCCGCCGAGGAACAGCTCCATGTCGAGCGTCTGCCCCGTCGCCTCGAACAGCTCGACCTCGTCCTGCGCCGCCGTCCAGGCGTCGCCCTCCTCGGCTGCGGCCCGCTCCGGGTCCACGTCCTCCTCAGGCGCGATCGTCGACCCGTGCGCAGTTCGCGTGAACTTCGTGTACGACCCGTCGCGGCAGTCGATGACCCCACGGAAGTCGCCGGCGAACCCCACCGGCCAGGTCACGGGAGCGGGCTGCAGCCCGATCTGCGCCTCGATCTCGTCGAGCAGCTCGATGCCGTCCCGACCCGGGTGGTCCCACTTGTTCAGGAACGACAGGAGCGGGATGCCCCGCTCGCGGCACACCTCGAACAGCTTGAGCGTCTGCGGCTCGATGCCCTTCGCCGAGTCGAGCACCATCACCGCCGCGTCGGCCGCCGTGAGCACGCGGTACGTGTCCTCGGAGAAGTCGCGGTGGCCCGGCGTGTCGAGCAGGTTCACCACGCAGTCCCGGTATGGGAACTGCAGCACCGTGGATGTGATGGAGATGCCGCGCTGCTGTTCGAGCGCCATCCAGTCGGAGGTGGCGGAGCGCCGGTCCTGCCGGGCCTTCACCGCCCCCGCCTCCTTCGAGAGCGCGCCGCCGTAGAGGAGGAACTTCTCGGTGAGGGTCGTCTTCCCGGCGTCGGGATGGGAGATGATCGCGAACGTCCGGCGGCGCGACGCCTCCGCCGTGACGTCGCTCACCTGAGAGCCGCGACGGTGGCGTCGATCAGCGCCTTGGTCCGCGGGTCGCCGGCGAGGCCGAGCTGCATCTGGTTCATCACGTAGCCGAACCCGATCCCGCTCTCGGGGTCGGCGAAGCCCACGGCGCCACCAGCGCCGTAGTGGCCGAACGCACCGGTGGTGCCGAACGGCGAGAACATCGAGTCGCGCATGAAGCCGAGGCCGAAGGGGATCTCGAACATGAGCACCGCGTCGGGGCCGCTGACCTGCACCTCGGTGGCCCGGGCGAGCGTGTCCTCACCCAGCAGGCGGACGCCGCCGACGGAACCAACGCACGCCGCGTACATCCGGGCGAGCGAGCGGGCGTTGCCGATGCCGTTCGCCGCGCCCAGCTCGGCACGCCACAGGGCCGGGTCGTTCCACACGTTCCCGCCGCTGAACGCGCCGCCGGGCCCGGTGAGGGCGCGGCCGATCAGGTTGTCGGGGCCGAGCAGCTGCTCGAGCATCGCCACGAGGCTGCCCATCGTGGCCGAGCCGTCGTCGCCGTCGATCGGCGCCGCCTCGGTGCCGGTGGGGAGCGGCGACTCGGCGCCCGGGAGCCCCAGGTCGGCGGGCACCCCGAAGGGGATCAGCTTCGCCACGCGGGAGTGCTCTGAGTCGGGGAGGCCGATCCAGAGGTCGAGCCCGAGAGGCCCCGCGACCTCGTCGGCGAAGATCTCGCCCAGCGACCGGCCGCTGGCCCGTCGGATCACCTCGCCCACCAGGAAGCCGTAGGTCACGGCGTGGTAGCCGTGGCGGCTGCCCGGCTCCCAGATCGGGGTCGAGGCGGCCAGCGCGTCGACCGCCTCGGTCCACCCCAACGCCCCCTCGTAGGAGACGGGTCGGTCGGTGTCGGGCAGGCCGGCCTTGTGCGACAGCAGCCAGCTCACCGGGATGTCCCCCTTGCCGGCCTCGTCGAACTCGGGCCAGTACTTCCCGACGGGCGCGTCGAGGTCCAGCTCGCCGCGCTGCGAGAGCAGGTGGGCGACGATCGCGGTGGCGCCCTTCGTGGCCGAGAACATGAGCTGGAGCGTGTCGTCGGTGTACGCGCCCGCGCCGGCTGCAAGGTTGCCGCCGACCAGGTCGACGAGGCACTCGTCGCCGCGCCACACCGACACCGCCGCGCCCACCTCGCCCCGCGACGCGAAGTTCTCCTCGAAGGCCTCGCGAACGCCCTCGAAGCCTGCTGCCACCTGTCCCTGTGCCGTCACCACGGCGGAAAGGCTACGGCCCGAGGAGTGGCGTGGGCGACCCGGTCCCGGGGTCGTCCGACACGCTGATCGCGAGCGGCATCACGACGCCCGCGGTCACCACGAGCGCGGCGATGATCGCCACGACCACGCGGATGGAGCGAAGGCGGCGCGCTCCGGCTGCGGACGTCTGCCGTCGCTGCCCTGCCGGCTGGTTCCGCGGTGGGGTCGGCTTCCGCTTCGCTCCGGACGACTTCCGCTTCGCCACGTCAGACCGCCGGCTCCAGGTCGATGATCCCGAGGCGCACCGCGGACAGCACCGCGTGGGTGAGGCTCTGGGTGTCGAGCTTCCGGTAGATGCCGTTCAGATGGTTGTGCACGGTCTTCTGGGTGATGCCCAGCTCGCGGGCCACCTGCTTGGTGCCGAGGCCGTTCGCGATCTTCTGGAGGATCTCCACCTGACGCTTCGACAGCAGCTCGTCGCGCTCGGCGACCTTCTCTGCGTGCTCCAGCATCGACACGGCGATCTGCGGCGACAGCACGGTCTCACCCTTGGCGGCGGCCCTGACCGTGTCAAGCACCTGCTTGAACGAGGTGCCCTTCGTCAGGTACCCGACCGCGCCGGCCCGCAGCGCCTGGCCGGTTCGCATCGCGTCGTCGTGCATCGACAGGACCACCACGCGGGTCTGCGGGCGTTCCGCCATGATCCGCTTCGTCGCAGCGATGCCGTCGAGCACCGGCATCGACAGGTCCATCAGCACCACGTCCGGCTGGGTGCGACGGACGAGCTCCACCGCCTCCTCGCCGTTCGCCGCCTCGCCGACGACCTCTTCGCCGGCACCCTCCAACCCGCGGCGGATGCCCTCCCGCAGGATCTGGTGGTCGTCGCAGAGCAGGATCCTCATGTCAGATCTCCTGTGTCTCGGTCGCGCCGGTGGTGACGGCGATGGTGGTGCCCCGGCCCGGGGCGCTGTCGATGGTGAGGCGGGCTCCGATCACACCGGCACGCTCACGCATGCCGACGAGCCCATAGGCGTTGTCGCGGACGACCTGCTCGGGCTCGAAGCCCCGGCCGTCGTCCGTGATGCGGAGGGTGCCGACGCCGTCGCGCACCTCCCAGCTGACGATCACGTGGGTGGCCTCCGCGTGGCGGTCGATGTTCGAGAGCGACTCGAGCAGGATCCGGAGGAGCTCGTTCTCCACCGGCACCGGGAGGTGGCTGCCCGGGTCGAGGACGCGCCACTCCACGTGGAGGTCGGTGCGGCGCCGGAAGCGGTCGAGGAGCTCGGCGCCCACACGGGCGAGCGGCTGGTCGACGGTGACCTCGCTGCGCAGCTGGCGGAGCGTCTCCCGCAGCTCCTCGAGCGCATGGTCCACATCCGCTCGGAGGTTGCCCAGCTCGGTGGCGGAGGGACGGTCGACGTCGGTGATCCGCTCCAGCTCGAAGCCCACGTAGGTGAGCCACTGGCCGAGGCGGTCGTGCAGCTCGCGTGCGATGCGCGTCCGCTCCTCCTCGGTGCCGAGCGAACGGAGGCGGCCGTAGCGGACGGCGTTGTCGAGCATCAGCGCGAAGCCGTCGGCCAGGTCGTCGAGCAGCGCAGCGTGGTGGTGGCCGTAGTGACCCGGCTGCTGGTGCTCCACGCCGAGCAGGCCCACGACGCGGTCGCGGATCTGGAGCCGCACGTACATGCCGGATCCCGACGACGCGGCGATCCCGCTGCCGTGGAACGAACCGGCCAGGACGGTTCCGGGCACGTCGAGCGAGCGCCGCAGCGGCGGAGGCAGGTCGTCGGTGGTGAAGCTGGGCCGCAGGACGCATCCCTCGGCCAGCTTCGGGATCCACTCGCCGTGCTGGGGGTCGTGGGCGAGGAGGCACACCACCGAGGGGGCGAACGTGGTGGTCACCTGCTCGCGGACGCTGTCGATCGCGTCCCTCACGTTCAGCGACGCGGGCAGCCGCGCTGCGACCACGTTCAGCATCGCCAGCAGGTCGTTGGTCTCCACCAGCGCGTCCATCGACGCGCCTGCTGCACGGCGGCGGTGCTCCGCTTCCAGGAGCGCGTCGCGGGCGTACCCGGCGCCGGCCACAGCTGCCCCGAGGGCGACGACGGCGAGGGCCGCCCGCACGATGCCGGACGCCGCGGCCTCGTCGAGCACCGCGGCGCGGACGCCCAGCGCGACCATCGACGCTCCCGCGGTCGCTGCAGCGGAGATCGCTCCGGTCCCGTAGCCCCAACCGAGCGCGGCGAGCGCCACGGCGACGACCGGCACCGCCGCGAACGGGCTGTCCCAGGCCCCGGACCAGCCGATGGCTGCACCGAGGATCACCGCGTCGATCAGCGCCGGGGCTCGGTCGACCTGACGGCGGCTGCCCAGCTTGAGGGGCAGGACGCTGCGCCAGACGGTGAGCGGCACGCACACGGCCATCGTGACGAGCGCATCACCGGTGATCCCTTGGGGGCGCACGACCGCGGCGACGAGCCCCACCATCACGGCGGTCCAGCGGACCACGACCACCACCGGCGAGACCAGGGCCCGCAGGGCGGGCGGAGCGGCCAGCCGGCGGGCCGAGTCGTCCAGGCCCCCGTGGGGGATGGCCCGCAGCGCGGCGACCATCTCGTCGAGCCCGACCACCGGCATCGGGGCGCGACGGGGCGCGCGTGCCACGACGGGCGTCGACGTCGGCTCGAGGGTGGAGGTCATGGTCGTTCCCCCTCCTCATCGGCACCCCGGCCGACGCACTCAAGGGAACGCCGCGGTCAGATGATCCGCCGCTCCGACGCCCAGCGCGACAGCTCGGCCCGGTTCGAGAGCTGCAGCTTCCGCAGCACCGCTGAGGCGTGCGACTCGACCGTCTTGATGCTGATCGTCAGCTCGCGGGCGATCTCCTTGTACGCGTAGCCGCGCGCGAGCAACCGCAGGACCTCCTGTTCCCGGGCCGTGAGGTGCTCCAGCTCGGGGTCGGAGGCCGCGGGTGCGCTGGCGCTGAACGCGTCGAGCACGAAGCCGGCGAGGCGGGGGGAGAAGACAGCGTCGCCCCCGGCCACCCGCTCCACGGCCTCGGCGAGCTCGTCCGCGCTGATCGACTTGGTGACGTACCCGCGGGCTCCGCCACGGACCAGCGCGATCACGTCCTCGGCGGCGTCCGACACGCTGAGGGCGAGGAACCGGACGGTGGGCAGGTGGCGGCAGGCCTCGAGGACCGCCACGCCGTCGCCGCCGGGGAGGTGCACGTCGAGGAGCACCACGTCGGGCACCTCGGCCTCGATGACCTCGATGGCGCTCGCCACGTCCTCCGCCACGCCGACCACCTGCACCCGGTCGCCCAGTTCGGCGACCACGCCGGCGCGGAAGAGCGCGTGGTCGTCGACCACCACCACTCGGGGGACGGCGCTCACTGCTGTCACCCGCCGTCGAGGGGGACGCAGAGGTGGACCTCGGTGCCCGCTGCGGGCTCGGTGCGGATGGTGGCCGTGCCGCCCACGCCCTCGAGCCGCCCGATGATCGAGTCGCGGATGCCGCGGCGGTCGGCGCCGATCGCGGCGGGGTCGAAGCCCACGCCACGGTCGCGGACGAACACGTCGAACCGGTCGCCCGAGTGCTCGCAGTAGATGGAGAGGCGGGTGTCGCCCGAGAACTTCGCGGCGTTCACGAGCGCCTCCCGCGCGGCGGCCAGTGCAGCAGCCACCGCGACGCTCGCCGACTGCGAGCCGTCGGCGCCGTCGCCCACCGCCACCAGCTCGATCGCCACGGCGTAGTGGTCCTCGATCTCGCCGACCATCCGCTCGGCCGAGGCCCGCCAGCCGCGGTCTCCGGGCTCCACCTGGCCCGACGCATCGACGACGCCGCCGCTGTAGAGCCAGCGGCGCAGGGAGCGCTCCTGGTGGCGGGCGAGGGCGGCGGTCGTCACCGGGTCGTCGGCCCGCTTCTGGATGAGGGTGAGCGTCTGGAGCACCGAGTCGTGGAGGTGGGTGGCCACCGCGGCGCGCTCCTGGGCGCGGATCCGCTCGTCCCGTTCCACCGAGAACGACCGCACCAGCCGCACCGCAGAGGGTCCCAGCACGAGGGCGGCGCCCGCGCCCGCCACCCCGAGGGCGAGCGCGGTGTCGCGGAACGTGGCGATGTCGACACGCTGGCCGAGGAGCACGGCGAGGCCGCCGATGCACAGCACGAGGCCGCCCGCAACCCGCACCAGGGTCGAGCGCGGGCGGGTCGCGTCGTCGGCGGGGTCGCTGTCGCCGGGGCGCCATCCGACGGCGACGCCCATCGTCACGAGGCCCACGGGGATCACGAGCGCCGCGCGGACGCCCGGCCACCAGTGGCCCAGCTCCCACACCAGCCCGAGGGTGACCAGTCCGGCGCCGAGGTCGCGGGCAGCCGACGGAGCCGGGCCGCTCGTGGGACGGTCGCGCCACAGGACGGCCAGCGCCAGGTAGAGGAGCAGGCCGATGCCGCCGGCGACGGCGAGCGTGGCGAACGCCGCCCGGACCACCGGCAGCGACAGCCCGTACTTCGCCGCAACGCCACGGGCCACGCCGAAGATGATCGGGTCGGCCGAGGCCGCCGGGTCGGTGCGGCGCAGCTCGGTGACGGGAGGGACGGTGGCGGCCATGACCGTCGCCATGATGGCACCGGGGTGCTCCGCCGGCATCAGGGCCGGACCCTGAGCTCGCGTCGGGGTCGGGGTCAGGGTCGAACCCGGGGGATCCCCGATGGTCGCGGGGTGGCGGCGTCGTCAGGATGCCAGCATGGACTCGCCCGTGACCGACCCCTCCGAGCCCGCCCCGACCGAGCCTGCCGCCGAAGGCGCTGCGCCGGACGACCCTGCCCAGCCACGTCCCGACGAGCCGGGGCCGGGCGGAAACGGGCCGCAGGAACGAGGAGCGGACGAGGAACAGCAGGCCGGACCACAGACCGGTCCGCAGGTGGGAGCCCAGCCGTCCATCGGCGCCTGGTTCGCCGCGCTCCGCCGCTCCCGGTCCGATCGGATGGTGGCTGGCGTCGCCGGGGGGCTGGCCGCATCGCTGGGCGTCCCGACGGTGCTGGTTCGCGCGGGGTTCCTGATCGCAGCGCTGGCCGGCATCGGGCTGCCCGTCTACGTGCTCGCCTGGGTGCTGGTCCCCGACGAGTCCGGCCGTCGCGTGGTGGGCCAGGGCACCACCACCGACCTGATCGCTCTCGCCGCCGTGTTCGTCGCCGGGGCGATGGTGGTGGACCAGCTGACGGTGGGGTCGCTCTTCGACCTCGCCTGGCGCCTGATGCCGTGGGCGGTCCTGCTGGTCGGGATCGCGCTGGTGCTCCGCAGCAGGGAACCGGCGCGCCCGCCCATGCCACCGATGCCGCCAACCTCCTCGGGGTTCCCGGCTGCAGCCCCGCCCCCTGCACGTCCCGCGCCACCCGTGTCGCCGGGGTCTCCCGCTCCGCCGATGGCCCCTGCTCCGCCTCACTCGCCGCTCCACGGTCCTCCCGCTCCACCGACGCCCCCGCCGGCGCCCACCCCACCACCCCCGCCCCGCCCCCCGGCGCTCGTCGGGCCCCTCACCTGGTGCGTGGTGCTCGTGGTGTGCGGCGTGCTCGGGCTGCTGTCGGTCGGCGGCGACGCCTCCGCCAGCCCGGGCGTGATCGCCGCCATCGCGCTGATGCTGTTCGGCGCAGGGCTCCTCGTCTCGGCGTTCTTCGGCCGAGCCCGCGGCCTGGTCGTCCCTGCAGCGGTCCTGGCGGTGGCGCTCGCAGGGTTGGGTGTCCTCGACCTGCGAGCCGAGACGGTGGGCACCCCCTTCCAGCGAGAGTTCGCGTCGGAGAACGAACTGCCGTCCCGGCTGCGCACCGGCGTGGGTGCCAGCAGCCTGGACCTCCACGGCCTCGAGCTGACCGCTGACCGCCACCTCCGCATCGACCACTTCGTCGGCACGCTCACCATCGGACTGCCGACGTCGGTGGACGTGCGCCTGGAGGTCCACACCTCGTTGGGCCGAGCGAGCGTCGATCAGCCGCTCCGCAGCGCGGCGGTGTGGAGCGAGCCGGACATGGCCCGCCGCTGGGCGACCGGCTCGATCCCCGAGCCGGGCGATCCCGTCGACGGCGCAGTGCTCAGCGGCGACTGGTGGTGGAACCTCGGCACCGCAGGGGAAGAGGTGCTCGCCGACGGGCTCCGCGACTCCGGTGCCAGAACGTTCCGCAACGGATCCGACCACCAGCTGTTCATCGAGGTCCACATGGGCGTCGGAGAGGTGCGGATCCACGACCCGCACTGGTCGGCGAGCGACGGGAAGCTCCTGCAGCCCGTCCAGCTCTGCACCGTCGGCGGCGGGCCCCGCGGCGTGGTGAAGCCCTGCCCGGACGTCCCCGTCGAGCAACGGGTCGCGCTCTGCATGAACCAGAACGGCTACCTCGTCGACTGCCGCGAGGACCGGGAGGGCACGCCCGACTGGCCCCGGGTCGCTGCCTGCCGGGGGTTCATCGGCGACGAGATGGCGTGCGACGAGCTGGGCATCGAACCGGTGGGCGCCGAGCTGATCGGGCCCGACCGCTCGAGTCCGATCCCCGCTGAGGATCAGGGCGAGGAACCGTCGTCGCCGCTCGACACGATCGCCCCACCCACCACGACCGCCACCACCACGACCACCATCCCCTCGACCGTCCCCGCCACGGAGGGCAACTCGTGAAGCGCCACCCCCTCGACCCGTTTGCCCTCGTCGCCGGGCTGATCGCCCTGATCGCTGGCTTCACGGCCCTCCTGCACCAGAGCGGCACCATCGGGCTCGACCTCACGACGGTCGTGCTGATGGCGCTGATCACCCTCGGGGTGGGCGGTGCGGCGCTCGTGGTCCTCGACACGAGGCGCCGCTGACGCGGTCAGTCGTCGAGGTCCTCGTCGTCGTCCTCGACCTCCTCGAGGTCGGCGACGATCTCCGTGACCCGCATGCGGGCGGCGTCGATGCGCTCCCGGCAGATCGCGATCAGCTCGGCGGCCCGCGCTACGTGGTCGCTGAGCTGGTCGATGTCGAGCTGCGGTGCGTCCAGCTGCACCAGGATCCGGTCGAGCTCGGCGACCGCCTCGGCGTAGCCGGGTCCGGAGCGGGCGGTGTCGTCGTTCATGTCGGGTCCTCGTTGGCCTCGGCCGTGGAGCGGACGACGCCGTCCGCGAGCGTGGTGAGCAGGGTGTCGCCCGGGGCGACGTCGGCGACGCTCCGCACGACCTCGCCGTCGGAGCCGTGGGTGATCGACCAGCCACGCTCCAGCAGCCTCACCGGGTCCTCGGCCCGGACGCGGGACGCCTGGAGGTCGAGCCGTTCGGCGGCGGCGTCGAGCCGCCGTTCGGCGGTGGGGCCGAGGCGATGGGCGGCGCGGTCGACCCGCTCCTGAGCGGAGCGGAGGAGGTGCGAGCAGTCGCGCACGATCCGGTTCCGACGGTGCTCGAGCGCAGCAGCGGCGGTGTCGAGCGCGGTGCGCGACCGGCTGGCGATCAGGTGGGCACGTGCGTCGTGGCGGGATTCGTGGGCGGAGAGCTGAGCGACGGTGGCGTCGAGCACGGCGGCCCAGCGCTGCTCGACCCCGTCGCGAGCCACACGCACCGCCTCGACCAGCGCCGAGGCGCACGCCGTGGGCGTCTTCCACGACGTGTGGGCCACCTCGTCGGCCACCGAGCGATCGGTCTCGTGGCCGATGCCGCACCACACCGCCACACGGGCGGTGGCGATCGCGCGGGCGATCGGTTCGCTGTCGAACGCGGCCAGGTCGGTGCGGGCACCGCCGCCTCGCACGACGGCGATGAGGTCCACCTCGTGCCGCTCGAGCGTGCGGATGGCCGCGACCACGCTCAGCTCGCTCTCCACGCCCTGCACGCGCGCATCGGCGCAGAGCACGTCGAAGCCGAGCCCCGACACCTCCAGCTCGTGGAGGAAGTCGGCGTGGGCGGCGCTGCCCGCCGAGGTGACGAGGCCGATGCGCAGGGGGAGGGGCGGTACCGCCAAGAGCGCGTTCGCCCGGAGGAGCCCCTCCGTCTCGAGGCGGGCCAGCAGCTGCTGCCGGCGGGCGGCGAGGTCGCCCAGCGTGAACGCCGGGTCGATCGCGAACATCTTCAGCTGCACCTGCATCCGCCGGCCGTACAGCTCGAGGTCGCCGCGGATGCGCACCCGCACGCCGTCCTCCATCTTCACCGCGCCACCGGCGCGGCGGAGCTGGAGGTTCACCTTCTCCTTCTGCCAGCGGAACAGGGCCACCGACAGGGCGTGGCTGGGGCTGCGACGGTCCTCGCCGGGCTCGACCAGGTTGAAGTACACGTGGCCGGTGGGCGCGCGGTTGAGGTTGGTGATCTCGCCCTCGATCCACACCGACGTGGGAACGGCCTGTGCGAGCGCGGCGTCGAGCCAGCCGTGCAGCTCGGGCACCGACCACGTGTGGGACGGGTCGGGCCCCGGCGGTGCCGCCGGAACGGGTTCGTGGTCGAAGAGGCTCACCGGCTCGAACGGTAGTGGCGCCCTCTGACAGCCCACCCTCACGGCGACGACCGCCGCGGCCGGCCGCCCCTACGCTGCCCGCTCATGACGTCGACCAACGACCTCGCTCCAGCTGCGCTCTTCGACCTGTCGGGCCGGAGTGCGATCGTCACCGGTGGCAGTCGGGGCATCGGGGAGGCCATCGCCCGCGGGTTCGCCGGGGCTGGTGCGCGCGTGGTGGTGGCATCGAGGAAGGCAGAGGCGTGCGAGGCGGCGGCGAAGGCGATCCGTGACCTCGGCGGGGAGGCCCTCGCCGTGCCGGCCCACGTCGGGAGGGGCGAGGACATCGAGCGTCTCGTGGAGCGGACTGCGGAGTGGAGCGGCGGCATCGACCTCGTCGTGAACTGCGCTGCCAACCCGCTGGGCGGTCCTCTGATGGAGGTCACCGAGAAGGCGTTCACCAAGGCGTACGAGGTGAACGTGCTGGCTCCGCTGCGGCTGTGCCAGGCGGCCATGCCGCACCTCGAGGCCAGCGAGCACGCGTCGGTGATCAACGTGATGACCGTGGGCGCGTTCCGGGGTGCCGCCTACCTCGGGCTCTACACCTCGTCGAAGGCGGCGCTCTGGAACCTCACCCGCACGATGGCGAAGGAGTGGGGCCCGATGGGCATCCGGGTGAACGCCATCGCCCCCGGACCGTTCGAGACCGAGATGATGGCGCCCACACTGTCGATACCTGAGTTCCGCGAGCAGATCGTGGCGTCGACCATCCAGGGCCGCATCGCTGACGTGGGTGAGGTCGTCGGTGCGGCGCTGCTCCTCGCTTCCGACGCAGGCAGCTACATGAGCGGCAGCTGCGTGGTGGTCGACGGCGGCACGTCGGCCTGACCGACGGAGTCAGCGCGCTCAGGCGCCAGCACTCAGAGCCCGGCGACGGCCTCGCGGAGCGCGTCCATCGCCTCGGCGCGCCGGGAGCCCTCCCCGAGGGTGAAGTCGGGGACGATCACCTCGGACACGCCGATCTCGGCCCACTCCGCGACGGTCTCGGCGAACACCTCGGCCGGACCGCCGATCGCGGCGCGCGGCACACGGCCCGCCAGCGATTCGCCCTTCGCCCGGTCGTCGGTGAGGAACACGAGCGCTTGCGTGCTGCGGGCGATCGCCGACGGGTCGCGCCCGACGGACTCGCACGCCCGGTCGAGCGCGGCGGACCGCTCGCGGATGGTCTCGGGGACGCTCCACATGTTCCACACGTCCGCGTGCCGGGCCACCACCTCGAGCATCCGGTCGCCCTTGGCCCCGATGAGGATGGGCAGCGGATCCTGCACGGGCTTCGGTTCGGACACCGCGTCGCTGACCGAGAAGAACCGGCCGTCGAAGGTGGTCCGCTCCTCGGTGAGCAGACCTCGGACGATGGTGACGTACTCCTCCAGGCGACGGCGCCGCTCGCCCGGGGTGCCCAGCTCGATCCCGTACTGCTCGTGCTCGTTCGCCTGCCACCCGGCGCCGAGGCCCAGGGTGAGCCGGCCTCCCGAGGCGTGGTCGACGGTGGCTGCCCAGTTCGCGAGGACCGCCGGGTGGCGGTAGGTGGCCGACATCACGAGCGAGGCGAGGCGCACGCGCTGCGTGGCGCCGGCCAGCGCGGCGATCGTGGCGGCGCACTCGAGCGTGGGAGCGGTGGGATCGCCGAACTCGCCGCCGTCGCCCATGAAGTGGTCGGTGAGGTAGACGCCGTGCCAGCCCGTTGCCTCGGCGTGGGCGACGCCTTCGGCGAGCGAGGCCCAGGACTGTCCCATGTTCGGCCAGTACGACAGCAGCATCAGGCCTCCGTCCCCACGAGGGTGGTGTAGAGCTCCGAGTAGAGACCTCCCCCTCGGAGCAGCTCTGCGTGCGTGCCGGACTCCACGAGGCGACCCTGGTCGAGCACGAGGATCTCGTCCGCCGCGACGATCGTGGACAGCCGATGGGCGATGACGAGCGAGGTGCGGTCCTGCAGCGCGGCGGCGAGGGCTTGCTGCACGAGGTGCTCGTTCTCGCTGTCGAGGTGGCTGGTCGCCTCGTCGAGGATCACGATCGCGGGGTCCTTGAGCAGCATCCGGGCGATCGACAGGCGCTGCTTCTCGCCGCCCGAGAGCCGGTAGCCACGCTCACCCACGACGGTGTCGAACCCGTCGGGCAGGCGCCGGACGACCTCGATCACCTGGGCCGCCTCGCAGGCCGCCTCGACCTCCTCGAGCGTGGCGGACGGGCGTCCGTAGCGGAGGTTCTCCATCACGGTCGTGTGGAACAGGTGGGGGTCCTGCGACACCACCCCGATGGCCTCGCGCAGCGACTGCGACTGGAGGTCGCGGACGTCGTGGCCGTCGATCCTCACGGAGCCGCTCGTGACGTCGTAGAGGCGGGTGACCAGCGAGACGAGGGTCGACTTGCCGGCACCCGACGGGCCGACCAGCGCCACCATCTGGCCCGGTTCGATCGTGGCGGAGACGTTCACGATCACGTCGCGGTCGCTCTCGCGCTCGAGGGTGAAGCCGCCCTCGAGCGAGGCCACGGTGTCGGTGGGCACCGGGTAGCGGAACGAGACGTGGTCCAGCTCGACGAGTCCCTTCGGCTCCATGAGCGGCACGGCGTCGGGTTTGTCGGCCACGGCGTTGGGGGTGTCGAGCACCTCGAAGACCCGCTCGAAGCTCACGAACGCGGTCATCACGTCGAGGCGGGCGTTCGTGAGGGAGGTGAGCGGCTCGTAGATGCGGACCACCAGCGCCGAGAGGGCCACGAGGGTGCCGGCCGTGAGCGATCCGGAGATCACGCTGCGACCGCCGAAGTAGTAGACGGCCGCTGTGCCGAGGGCGCCCACCAGCCCGAGCACAGCGATGAAGATGCGCGTGTAGGTGGCCGAGCGGACCCCCACGTCGCGCACCGCCGCGGCGCGGCTGGCGAAGAGGTCGCGCTCCTCGTCGTAGCGACCGTAGGTCTTCACCAGCAGCGCTCCGGAGACCCCGAAGCGCTCGGTCATCTGGTTGTTCATCGACGCGTTGAGGTCCATGCCCTGCCGCGAGATCTCGGCGAGCTTCCGGCCCACCCGGCGCGCGGGGGCGAGGAACAGCGGGAGCAGCAGCACCGACAGGATCGTGAGCCGCCAGTCGAGCGCCGCCATCGCCACGAGGGTGGTGGCGAGCGTGATCACGTTGCTGACGACCGTGCCGAGGGTGCCGGTGAACGCACGCTGCGCGCCGATCACGTCGTTGTTCAACCGGCTGATCAGCGCGCCGGTCTGGGTGCGGGTGAAGAACCCGATGGGGAGGCGCTGCACGTGGTCGAACAGCTGCGAGCGGAGGTCGTAGATCAGGCCCTCGCCGATGCGGGCGGACCACCACCGCTCGGCCAGCGACAGGGCGGCTGACAGGATCGCCGCCACGACGACCAGCCCGGCGAGGATCCCGAGGCGTCCCCGGTCGCCCGCCGGCAGGGCGTCATCGATGATCGAACGGAACAGGAGCGGTGGGGCCAGGCCCAGCACGGCCTGGGCGACGATGACCGCCACGAACCCGATGAGCATGCCCTTGTACGGCCGGGCGTAGGAGTAGACGCGGCGGACGAGGCCCTTCGGCAGCTTCTGCCGGTTCCTCGCGTCGGGATCGACGTGGGTCATCCTCCACATCACGTGCACGCATGCACTCTCGCACCTCTTCGCGCGAATCGTGCATCCCGCGCCCGGTGGGCGCGATCCCGGGCACGAGGAGGCGCACGGGTCGTAACGTCGGGGGAGCCCACGGGAGGTCCTCATGCTCCGCCTGCGCATGATTCCAGCACTCGTCGTCCTCGCTGCCCTGGGGGCGGCGTGCGATCCGCAGCCCCCTGGGCCCGGCGCGCCGGAGTGGACCCCCACGGTGATCGAGGCGGTGACCACACCCGGGGCGGTCGTGCACTACCCGGCCACCGCCACGTCCTCCACCTGGTGGGCCGTGGTCGAGCAGCACTCGGCGGTGGGGCCCGGCTCCACCAGCACCGTCGTGAACCTCTACCCCCGCACCGGTCCGGGCGGATCGCCCGCCGCCACGCCGGCGCAGACCATCGAGGTGGCGCTGTCGTTCCGCGCCATCGCGATGAGCGAGAACGTGCTGGCGATCCGCTACGTGAACGGCCTGGCCGGGCTCGAGACCACCGACCTGTGGAGCCTCGACGCATCGAGCGGCCAGTGGGTGAAGGGCGGCGTCGTGCCGCTCGCCGTCAACTACGACCGGCAGCTCGAGATGAAGGTGACCGACCGCGAGATCGTCTACGGCTCGAGCTACCCGACCGGGGTGTCGGACGGGCTGGTGTCGATCATCCCGTTCACCCACACGCCCGACGGCGTGGTGGCCGACATCTTCTCGCCCAACGTGCGGGCGGTGGTCCCGAACCCTTCGTGGGCGTGGAGGGACCGCTACGGGTTCGGTCGTGAGATCTCGATCGACGGCGACACCCTTGCGGTGTCAGGCGGCAGCGACCACGTCACGGTCTACCGGCGGTCGGGTCTCGACTGGAACCTCGACCACACGTTCGCCAACCCCGCTGCGCCCGCCACGAGCGGTCGGTTCGGGCAGTCGATCGCGGTCGACGAGTCCACGGGCACGCCGCGGCTGCTGCTCGGCGAGCAGGGCGGCTTCGGCATCGGCGGTCCCGTGACGGCGGGCCGCGTGGTGCTCTACCAGCGGGGCGGTACCGGCTGGACGCAGTCCGGTGTGATCGAACCGCGCCCGACCAACCTCCTCGAAGGCCTGACGGTCGGGGCCGAGGTCACGTTGGACGGCCGGTGGGCGAGCGTCGGCTACCACTGGTCGCAGCTGCCCCAGGGCGACGAGCCGACCATCGACGACTACCGCCTCGAGGTCTGGGACACCAACGGCACCCCGGCCTTCGTGACCGAGCTGTCGGCGCTGGCGGTGACCGGCGGTCCGAGGCCCGGCGACAACTCGTCCATGTTGACCTCGCCGCAGCAGGCCGGCAGCCACATCTCCGCGGTTGCCTACCAGGGTGCCGGGGGAGTGGCGCGCTACTCCGCGGTCACCTGGGACCTCAGGTAGCGCCAGGGCGCTGGGGGCGCCACCACCGGATCAAAGGGGGAACGATGGCGTACAACGAGCTCGGTCGGGTGGTCCACGACGCGGATGCCCACGTGATGGAGACGCCCGACTGGTTGATCCGCTACGCCGATCGGGAGGTCGCCGAGCGCCTCGAACCGCTCCGCTACCAGTCGGGCAACGAGCTGCAGCAGTCCGAGGAACTGCTCGCCCGTGACGTCGACCTGGCCGAGGCGTTCGAGCGGCTGGCCGAGCGGCACCGCAGCGACGAGTACCGAGCCGTCGAGGGCGTCGAGATCATGGCCCGGAAGAACTTCGCGGCCACCGGTGCGTTCCTTGCGGAGGACCGTCCCCGGGCGCTCGAGCTGCTGGGCTTCGCCAGCCAGCTGATCTTCAACACGTTCCACAACGGACGGCTGCACGACTGGGAGCACGGGGGCGACGCCGACTTCGCGTACGGCGTTGCGACGGCGCACAACCGGGGGATCGAGGAGTTCTGCTCGGTGGACGACCGGCTGCTTCCAACCGCCTACGTGCCGCTGGTCGACCTCGACCGTGCGCCTCGCTTCGCGCAGGAGTGGATCGGGCGCGGCGCCGCTGCGCTGCTGGTGGCGTCGGGCTGCCCGCCCACCCATTCTCCGTCGCACGTGGCGCTCGATGCCGTGTGGGCCCAGGCGCAGGAGGCCGGGATCCCGGTCGTGTTCCACGTGGGTGGGACCGGCGCGCTGATCGACCCCATGTAC
>JBIQID010000043.1:0-2066 GCA_044508215.1 Actinomycetota bacterium
ACGGCGTGCTCCGGCGTGACCACGAGGTTGCCCTCCCACCGCTGCACGAACCACTCCCACATCCGCTGGAGGCCCTTCTCCAGGTGCTCGTGGTCGATCTCGTGCCCGTGCTCGCGCAGCGTCCTCGCCCACCGCTCGCTGCGGTGGTCGCTCGAGCCGGAGTCGGCGATCAGCGTGTTCCAGAAGTCGAAGGTGATCGCTGCCGTGGAGGCCACGTCAGGAGTCCCGGCAGACGCCGTCGGCCCTCGCCGCCTCCGCGGCAGCAGCCGCCACGGCCGTGACGACGCGGTGGTCGAAGACCGACGGGATGATGAAGTCGGGGCGGAGGTCGTCGCCGACCACGTCGGAGATCGCCTTGGCGGCCGCCACCTTCATGTTCTCGGTGATCCGCTTGGCGCCGGCGTCGAGCGCACCGCGGAACACCCCGGGGAACGCCAGCACGTTGTTGATCTGGTTCGGGAAGTCGCTGCGGCCGGTGGCGATCACCGAGGCGATCCCGCGGATCAGCTCGGGACGGATCTCCGGGTTCGGGTTCGCCATCGCGAACACGATCGGGTCCTTGGCCATCGACTTCACGTCGTCGACGGTGATGAGGTCCGGACCGGAGAGCCCGATGAAGACGTCCGCGCCCGGCATGATCTCGGATAGCGAGCCCTTGAGGTTCTCCGGGTTGGTGTTCTCCGCGAACCACTGCTTGGACGCGTTGAGGCCTCCGCGGCCGTCGTAGACAGCGCCCTGGCGGTCGGCGCCGATCACGTTGCGGACCCCGGCGTTCATCAGGATCTTCGAGACGGCGACGCCCGCCGCACCCACGCCGGCGACGATCACCTTCACGTCCTCGGCGCGCTTGTCGACCAGGCGCAGGGCGCTCTCGAGCGCGGCCAGCGTGACGATGGCGGTGCCGTGCTGGTCGTCGTGGAACACCGGGATGTCGAGGGCGGCGTCGAGCCGCTCCTCCACCTCGAACGCGCCCGGCGCGGCGATGTCCTCGAGGTTGATGCCGCCGAAGGTCGGCTCGAGCTTCACGACGAAGTCGATGAGCTCCTCGGGGTCCTTCGTGTTCACGCAGATCGGGAACGCGTCGACGTTGGCGAAGTGCTTGAAGAGGAGCGCCTTGCCCTCCATCACCGGCAGCGCCGCGTACGGGCCGATGTCGCCGAGGCCCAGCACCGCCGTGCCGTCGGAGACGATCGCGACGGTGGTCTTCTTGATGGTGAGGTCGTGAGCCGCGGCCGGGTTCTTCGCGATCTCCATGCACACGCGGGCGACGCCCGGCGTGTACGCCATCGACAGGTCGTCGGCGTCGGACACCGGGAGCAGCGGGAGGACCTCGATCTTCCCGGCCTCGTGCATCGCGAACGTGCGGTCCTCCCACTCGAGGATCTCGATGCCGGGGACGTTCTCGATGGCGCGGCGGATCTGCTCCTGGTGGGCCTCGCTCGTGCAGTTCACGACCACGTCGTTGTCGAGGTGGGCCGTCTTCACCTCGAAGCCCTCGAGGCCTGCGATGTTGCCCCCGGCCTCGCCGATCGCGATCGCGAGGTGACCCAGGATCCCGGGCTCGTTGTCCAGGCGGACGCGGATGCGGACCGAATAGGCAGGCGTGGGGGTGTCGGCCATAGAGGGGCGAGCCTACTTCCGGGTCGGTAGGCGCCCCATTCGGGTTCGACGAGCGGTCAGCTGTCCGCCGGCTCGCCGCCGTCGTAGGGGAACCCGAGGTCGGGCGCGGTGACGAGGGCCCGGAACGGCACACCGGCGGCCTCCGCGTGGCCGGCGGCGGTGCCGCCGCGGTCCACCAGCGCCAGCACCAGGACGGGCTCGGCGCCGACCTCGCGGACCACGGCGACCGCGTCGGCGATCGTCACCCCTCGCGACGTGGTGTCCTCGGTGATGACCACCTTGTCCCCCTCGCGGAGCGCACCCGCGACCCGTCCGGTGACGCCGTGGTCCTTCGCCTCCTTGCGGATGGTGAAGCTGCGGAGCCGGCGCCCGCGGGTGGCGGCGACCGCCGCGATGCCGTACGCCACGGGGTCCGCACCCACGGTGATGCCGCCGATGGCCGTCGC
>JBIQID010000043.1:2166-3505 GCA_044508215.1 Actinomycetota bacterium
GACGACCTCACCGATCACCCAGGGGCGATGACCTGCCGATTCGAGCGCGCCGATCGCGGCTCCGACGGTGCCGGGGGTGACCGCCAGGATCATCCCCACGCCGAGGTTGAACACCGAGGCCATCTCCGAGGGGGCCACGCCACCGAGCCGCTCGATCTCACCGAAGATGCGAGGGGCCTCCCACGAGCCACGATCCACCTGGGCCACCACGCCGTCGGGCAGCACCCGCACGAGGTTCCCAGGGATGCCGCCTCCCGTGACGTGCGCGACGCCGTGGACCTCGGCAGCGCGGATCGCAGCCAGCACCGCCGGGGCGTAGATCACGCTCGGCCGGAGCAGCTCGTCGGCGACGGACGGTGCACCTGCGTCGCCCCAGGCGGGATCGTCGAGGGAGCGACCGGCGATCTCGAAGAGCACGTGGCGTGCGAGCGAGTAGCCGTTCGAGCGAAGGCCCGGTGACGGCAGGCCCACCAGGACGTCGCCGGGGGTGACCGACTCGTTGGTGAGGATCGCGTCGCGCTCGACGGCGCCGACGGCGAACCCGGCCAGGTCGAAGTCCCCCGGCTCCATCGCGCCCGGGTGCTCGGCCATCTCGCCGCCGATCAGCGCGCAGCCGGCCAGGCGGCAACCTTCTGCAACGCCGGCGACGAGCTGCTCTGCCACCTCGGGGTCCAGGTGGCCGATCGCCAGGTAGTCCAAGAAGAAGAGCGGCTCGGCCCCCTGGCACACGAGGTCGTCCACGCACATGGCCACCAGGTCGATGCCGATCGTGTCGTAGCGCCGGGCCTGGGCCGCCACCATCGCCTTGGTGCCGACGCCGTCGGTGGCGGAGACCAGGACGGGGTCGCGGTAGCCGGCCTGGGCGAGGTGGAAGAGGCCGCCGAAGCCCCCGACGTCACCCATGACACCGGCGCGGTGGGTGGACCGGACGGACGCCTTGATCCTCTCCACTGCGAGGTCGCCGGCGGCGATCGACACGCCGGCCGCGGCGTAGGTGGCGCCCCCCTCGGCGCGCGTGTCGGCTCCCTCGCCGGTCGCGGTCACGTCAGCGGGCCCGGGTCCGGGCGGCGTGCTCGGACGGCAGCAGCGTCTCGGACTCTCCCACGAGCGGGTTGAGCGACGGGGTGGACGGCGCCGGCGACACCCCGACCGCGGCGCGGAGCTGCACCGGGATCTCGACCGGGTACTCGCCGGTGAGGCACGCCGTGCAGAAGCCAGCACCGGGCGCTCCCGTGGCGGTGATCAGCCGGTCGAGCTGGAGGTAGGCCAGCGAGTCGACGTCGAGGTACGCCTGGATCTCCGAGATGTCCATGTTCGCTGCGAGGAGCTCGCTGCGGCT